>JAZUKH010000204.1:0-14168 GCA_045643185.1 Myxococcota bacterium
GGACGGCTCACGCTGTTATTATTGTTCACAGGGCGGCTGGTACTCGTCGAAGCAGGACGGCTCACGCTGTTATTATTGTTCACAGGGCGGCTGGTGCTCGTCGAAGCAGGACGGCTCACGTTGTTGTTATTGTTCACAGGGCGGCTGGTGCTCGTCGAAGCAGGACGGCTCACGTTGTTGTTATTGTTCACGGGGCGGCTGCCGTTCGTCGCGGCAGGACGGCTCACGTTGTTGTTATTGTTGTTGGGACGAGCCGAACCGTTGTTCACTGGACGAGCCGAACCGTTGTTCGCAGGACGCGTCGAACCATTATTCACCGGACGAGCTGAACTGTGGTTCGGACGACCCATATCGTCGAAGCTGGGACGTGCACTGTGATTCGGAGCCGGACGCGTGCTCATGCCCACCGACTGACGACCGGAGTTATGGCTGTAACGCGGCGGAGGCGTCTGCTGATAGTAGCGATGCAGATCGTAGTGCGTGTGCGTAGGAATGTAGTACTGATCGCGAGGACCGTAATACGTGTAGTAGCTGTACGTGCCATACGTCGTGTAGTTATAGTAACCACTCGGCGCTGCCCACGTGTGGCGGTGCGGTCCATCGATGTAACACCACGAATTGCCGTACGGCAACGGGTGATGTCCCATGTAGTAATACGTGTCAAAATTCACACTCGAAACGTAGTACGTCGGGTCGCCCGTGAAAATGTAGTAGTCGTCTTCAACGACGTAGAAATCCATCGAATCAGGCGCGTAACTGTGTGTATGGGCACCGCGGATGTTGCACCAGTCGGTATCGCCGTACAGATCATAAACCGGGTGAGGTCCGTTATAATAGTATATCGTCGAAGCTGACGAATAGCCCGTTGTCGTCGAAACAAAACAACCAGAAATGTTCAGAGCGGCAAACAACGTCATAGCGATTAAAGCGATCTTCTTTATGCTGAACTGTAACATGGTATTTTCTCCTCATCGTGAGTGTTTGAACTTCCTCTAAACGCCCGAAGGCGCTCACAGTTTAGACTAAAAAGCAAGTGATATGCCAAAAAATCGAGAATTCTTTAGAACGCCCTTTTTCGAGATTTTCAAATGCGTTATTCATCGATCGACGAGGCCTTCCCTGGTCCGGGCGTCGAAGTTTTGTGATTAGGATAAATGTTTTGTGGCACTTTGAAAACAAAAGTGCCATAACCCCTCGCTATTTTTTGGGGGATTTTAGGAGATCAACATGCCTTTAAACTATCAAACTACGCGATTTTTGACGAGTGCCGCCGCCGCCAAGCAATTTCCGACGAACCAGCTTCCCGAAGTGGCGTTCGTCGGTCGTTCCAACGTCGGCAAGTCCTCGCTGATCAACCTTTTGACGAACCAGAAAACGCTTGCCAAGACGAGCAAAACGCCCGGTCGTACGCAACTCGTCAATTTTTTCATCACGGAAGACCGCGCCTGCCTGGTCGACCTTCCCGGTTACGGATTTGCAGACGTGCCCGAGGCGGTGCAAAGCCAGTGGAACGGCCTCATGGGCGACTATTTGACAAAGCGCGAAAACATACTCGGTCTGTTGATTTTACTGGATGTGCGTCGCACGCCGTCCGAGCATGACCGCGCCATGATCGACATGGTCAACGAACATCAGATCCCGTTTCTCATCGTGCTGACCAAGTGCGACAAGATGAGCAAAAACGAGCTCTTCAATGCGCGCCAAAAGATCTCGAAAGCGATCCAGGTTCTGCCCAAACAGCTGATCGCGACCTCCGCGTCATCGCGCCTCGGCCTCGATGAATTGCGTCAAAACCTCGATGCCCTGTTTGACGACTATTTCGCCGTCAAGGAACAGATCGACGTGGCCGTAGCGCCCAAACCGGTCTAGTGCAAATCAGACACAGTATTTTGCTTTTTTTAGTTCGGAGCGTTGCATTTTTGAGCGCGCACCGCTTTATCTATTGAATGATGTTCCCGACCGATCGGCAGCGCCGATCCGGTCGGGCGCGCGGACTTCGCGCCCGGCAAAGCCGGTCGCAATACGCCGCGCGTTTTCGGCTATGGGCAAAGCCCATACGCCGAAAAAAAGACTTTTGAACTCGGTTAAAGGACCCTTTCATGAAATTATCTAATCGTCTTGCCCACGTTAAACCCTCCATGACGCTCGCCATCACGTCGCGCGCCGCCGCCATGAAAGCGGAAGGCATCGACATCGTAAGTTTCGGTGCCGGCGAACCCGACTTTAACACGCCACAGAGCGTCATCGATGCAGCCAAGACTGCGCTGGATAACGGTGTCACGCGTTACACGCCCGTCACCGGCATGCCCGCGCTCCGTAAAGGCATCGCCCAGTGGTATGAACGCGAGTTTGGCATTTCGACCACGCCCGATCAGATCATCGTGGGTGTCGGCGGCAAACAGGTCATCTACAACGCCCTCATGGCACTCATCGACATCGGTGACCGCGTCCTCATTCCTTCGCCCTACTGGGTCTCCTATCCAGCCATGACGTACCTCGCTGGCGGTGAGCCGATCTTCGTACAGACCAGTGAAGAAAATGACTTTTTGATGACGCCGGAACAGCTCGAAAGCGCCATCACCGAGTACCAGCCCAAAGTCCTCATCCTCAACTCCCCGTCGAACCCGACTGGTCAGCTCTACAACGAGGCATCGCTCAAAGCCATCGCCGAAGTTCTGCGCAAATACCCCGACGTTGCCATTCTGTGGGACAACATTTATGCGCACATCACTTATGGCGCGAACAAGCACGTCGAACTCATCAAAGTGGCGCCTGACCTTGCGCCGCGCATCATCACCACGTGCGGTTTCTCGAAGAGCTTCGCCATGACCGGCTGGCGTCTCGGTTTTGCGATCGCCGATGTCAAAATTATCAAAGCCATGAACTCGATCCAGGGTCACTCAACGTCCAACGCGACGAGCTTTGCTCAGGCCGGCGCCATTGAAGCGCTCAAACTCGACCACAGCTACCTCGAAGCGAACCGCCTCGTCTACGAGAAGCGCCGCAACCTGTTGATGGCCGAACTCGCCAAGATCGAAGGCGTGCGCTGCGTGGAACCCAAAGGTGCGTTCTACGCGTTCGTCAACGTCAAAAATTACTGTCGCGCGAAGATCGGCGACCGCGTGATCACAAACGACCTTGAGCTCGCGGAATACCTGTTGAATGATGGCCACGTGGCCTGCATTCCCGGTGGTGCCTTCGGCGCCCCCGGCTATTTGCGCCTCTCATTTGCGATGAACGAAAAAGCCATGGTCGAAGGCATTCACCGCATCGGCGAAGCACTCGCCAAGCTCCAGCTCGACTAGCTGCTGCCACCGGTCTTGACGCCCCACGTCTCTTTGAACGCGGGGCGCTACCGTTTTTGAGCCTCAAACAAGCTTAAACCTGCACACCAGGGTGGGGCGAGTGAGCCGTAAGCTGTGAGGATCAAACGCGAACCAGTTTATAAGGAATAAAGCATGGAAAACGCCGAAACTCGTCTTAACCTCATGCACGACATTGGAAACTACCTGTTTGCCTGTTTTCAATGGGCTTCGTCGTTCGACGATGCGCACGGTCATTTCAACGTGTTGTCGCTTCAAGCGCCGTCCAGTCACGGCCTCGAAACGCGTTTACTGCGCTATCAGCGCGAGACGAACCCGGTCTATGCGCGCTACTGTGACGTGAGCGGCGTGCCCAACGAGGGCAAAAGCCTGCTCGACTGGCCGCCACTGCCCGTCGAGTGCTTCAAACGCGCCCAGGTCTGTCCGTTCGACCCGGCCGAAGCCGTCAAGACCTTCTACTCGAGCGGCACCACGACCGATGCCCGCAGCACCCACTGTTTTCGCAGCATCGAGTTGTTACAGAAAACGATCATTTTTACCTATACGAGCCTGATCAGCCGCGCTTTTCCTCGCAGTGCCCGTATTTTGTCACTCATGCCGTCGCATGACGACAACCCGAATTCGTCACTCGGCTACATGCTCCAGTACCTCATGGACTGCGTCGGCACGCCGAATTCACGCTCGTTTTTTAGCATGCAGACCGGTTTGGACATCGACGGGCTTATCGGCGCGTTCCGCGAATCGGCTCAAACCGGCGAACCCGTCCACCTGATGGGACCAGCGTTTGCCTACGTTCAACTGCTCGACACGCTCGGCGACGCGACATTCCAGTGCGCGCCCGGGTCGGCGCTGCTTGAAACCGGCGGTTACAAGGGCAAGACCCGTGAGATCCCCAAAACCGAACTTCGCGATCAACTCGCCCACAAGCTTGGCATTGCGCGCAACCGAATTTATGGCGAATACGGCATGTGTGAGCTGTCGAGTCAGGGTTACGAACTATGTGCCCTGAACGCGCCCGCCGACCGAGTGCCCGAAGAAGGTCTGTTTTTGCTGCCACCGTGGTTGAAGTGCATCATCTATGCGCCCGACACGATGCGCCCGGTGTTGCCCGACAACGACGGGCAGATCGCCATGTTCGACCTCTGCAACCTCGACAGCGCGGCCTTCATTCTGACCGGCGACGTCGGGCGCCTGGTCACGTTGCCCGAATCACTGCGTGCATGCCTGCCCGGCCACCCGCGGCACGCGCTCAAACTTTATGGACGCGCCGCCAACGCCGTCCCCAAAGGCTGTTCCATGGCGTGGGACGAGTGGCACCAAACGATTCACTGACGTGATGAATATAGACGTGTCGTGCTAAATCTCTTATAATAGTTGGCGTATGTGCCTGTACGGAGGATAACAAATGAAAAACTGGGCTATTTTGTGCGCGATCACGGCATGTATCGCCCTGGCCGGCTGTGACGACAGCAATAACTCGAACATGCAGTGCGCACTTGATTGCGTCCATGGCACGTGTTACACGCATAATACGAGCGAACAATGCAACTGCGATCACGGCTACCTAACCGACGCCAATGGTGCATGCACGGTGCCTCAACCACCCAAGATCGAAGTCTCAGCCATCAGCACCAATGGCCAGGACGCCCAATTTGATGTCCAGGTCATCGACGAAGCGAAGATCACCGAAGGCCTTGAGATCGTGATCGCACGTGACGGTCAGGAGATCCTTAAATTCAGTGGCCGCGACAAGCGCAGCGTCAGTGACCCGTTTGGCTCGAACAAAAAAGCCCATTACACGATCAGTGCGAAAACGACCAACGGCATTGAAGTCGACCCCGTGTATCTGCCGATCTGGAACGAATCCACCGCGTGGGACTGGCGAAACGCCGTCATGTATTTCACGTTCATCGACCGGTTTGTGAACGGCAATCCAGCGAATGACAACCCATTGAACTCAAGCGACAAGCTGGTCGACTGGATGGGCGGCGATTTTGCGGGACTGAAAGAGAAGGTCGAGTCGGGCTATTTTGCGGATCTGGGCGTAAACACGCTTTGGATCTCGTCCGTGAGCATGAATACGCAAAAAGCAGTCGGTAATGCGAGCGCGTATCACTCGTATTGGCCGATCACGACGGGCTATACCGACGAGACGGCCAGCATGTTCGAGGGCTACACGTCAAACGGCGTGGCCATCACGCCGATCGAACCGCATTTTGGCACGATGCAAGAGCTTCACGAGCTGGTTGAAACCTGTCACAACCACGGCATGCGCGTATTGGTCGACTTTGCCGTGAACCACGTCGATTCGGACAGTCCAGTCTATATCCAGCACCCGGAATGGTTCAACTACGGGGATTATAAAACGGAGAGTCAATTAGACTCGATCCAGTGTGAGGGTCCGAACAAGTCGGGAACAAACTGGGACAGCATTCCAGAGAAATGCTGGTTCGGCACGAATCTACCTGACTTCAACTACGAGCTTCCCGAAGTGCGAAAATTCGTGATCGACCACGCCAAATGGCTGATCCGCACGACCGGCATCGACGGCTTCCGTCTCGACGCCGTCAAACACATGCCCATAGAGCTCATCAAAGAGCTGCGTGCCGGCATTGACGAGCTTATGGCACCGAGCGGTCAAACCTTTTATATGGTTGGTGAAACCTTTGACGGCGACAAAGGCAAGATCAAAAAGTATATCAGCGACAGTCTTCTTCACGGCCAGTTTGATTTTCCGCTCTACTTCCAGATCCGCGCAACGTTATTGCGCTCGATCGACGACGGTGGATCAGAATATTGGCGTCTCAAAGACTTCGTGAAAGACAACGACACGGCGTACGACAATATGTGTTCAGCGCTCCCCGAAAAGCGCGCGATTTTGAGTACATTTTTGGGCAACCACGACGTCGAACGCGCGATCTCGTACACGCACTACGATCCGGACAACAAGGTGACGACGAACCCCGAAGTGACCGATGACTGGGCGTATCACCGACTTCGCGTGGCATGGACGTTTTTGCTTACGAGCCCGATGGTGCCGCTCATTTACTACGGAGACGAATTCGGTCTGGAAGGCTCGAACGACCCCGACAACCGCCGCATGATGAAGTTTGGTGATTCGTTGAACCCCGAACAAAAGAAGACGCTCGAACACGTTCAAAAGCTCGGTCAGATCCGCCGCGAACATCCGGTTTTAGCGACGGGCAAGCGCAAAACGATCAACGCGAAAGAGCGATCGTATATGTATTTGATGCAAAACGACGACGAAACCATTCTGGTCGGTATATCCGACCTTGGCAATGGTTACTGCGAAGAAGTCGAACCCTACATCGTGCCCGAAGGGGCTAATGGCTGGGAAGACCTGTTAGACCCGTCCAACACCATTTCAGAAACGACCTCGATCGTTTTTTGCGGCTATCAAACCTACGTCTGGAAAGCCAAGAAATAACGCCCAACCAGGCGTCGAAAAAAAGACACGTTGGGTCAAGCTTTTCAGCGAATTCCCGCGTTTAACCATGAAATTCAGATCATGCCGTCATTGGGCCCTGCCAGGCGAAGGGGTAGCGGCGTATTGGCGAAAGCCAATAGCCGCGTAGGGGGAGACTTCCCCCTCCCAAAAACGCATGGATCTTTCCATATTTTTCCGGTTTTATTCCTCTCACCACAAAAGCGAAGCCATACCATGAAACACAACTTGTTCAAGAAATGCCTTTTAACGCTTGGCCTTGCAGCACTTTCACTGGGGACGCTATCGTGCGAAGACAGTTCCACGATCCACGTCTACGCGTCGAAGAGCCTTGCACAATCGTTCAGCACGCTCAAGGGAGAAGCGCTTTACAACATTTTGGGCGCAAGCGTCGTGAGCGACAACACGGACAACGGTATCCAGTTTGCAGTTTTTGCCAAGAACGCCACGCGCGTCGAAGTGCTGATTTTTGGCAACGAACCCGAACGCTCAACGCCGATCGCACGCATTCCGATGACGAAAGACGCGGAAAGCGGCATTTGGACGCAGTTCGTCTCGGGCATCGGCTATGGCACGCACTACGGGTATATTGCGTTTGGTCCGAACTGGCCGTACGATCCCAAGTTTGAGCCGGGCACGAGCATTGGTTACATCACCGACTGCGACGAAGACGGCAACCGTTACAACCCCAACAAATTGTTGATCGACCCCTACACGCGCCGCATTCACCGCGATTTTGACTGGGGTTCGGGCAACCCGGCCTCGGGTACCGCGCTCAAGACGAGCACGTGGAAGGCCGCCGCGAAATCGGTCGTCATTAAGAGCGAATACGAATGGAGCGCCAACGAAAAGCAGTGGCGCGAAAACCGCATGAAGGGCAACCAGTTTGAAGGTCACAGCGACAACGATCTGATCGTCTACGAAGTGCATCCGCTTGGCTTCACCAAGGGCGCGCTCGACCTCAACCAGGATGTTGCGGGAACATGGCGAGGAATCGGAGAAAAGGCAGAATACCTCAAGGAACTCGGCATCACAGCGGTGGAACTCATGCCCGTCGGCGAAAAACCTGATGACGGCACGTATTGGGGGTATAACACCATTGCGTTCTTTGCCCCGGAACAGCGTTTTGCGACCGCCATCGACCAGAAGAAGACCAATGGCGTGCACGACGAGTTCAAAGAAATGGTCGACAAGCTCCACCAGGCGGGCATCGAAGTCATTCTCGATGTCGTTTACAACCACTCCGGCGAAGGCGGCTTCTGGCGCAGCAAGGTCGCCAGCAATGACTTCGACTACGGTTCGCAGTCCAATTTCGACGACGAAACGGCAGCCACCATTTACACGTTCCGCGGTCTTGACAACAAAGAGTATTATCACCTGACCAAGAACAGCCAAAACGGTCTGAACAACCAGATGTACCTTGACGAGACCGGTGTCGGCAACCAGATGCGAGCCAACAATACGCCGTTCAAGCGCCTGATCCTCGACAACCTTCGTTTCTGGGTCGAAGAAATGCACGTCGACGGCTTCCGTTTCGACCTGGCGTCAATTTTGGGTGTGACCGAAGAACAAATCAGTCAGAGCGGCGACGGCGACACCGCCGGCAACACGCTCGAAGAACGCAGCAAATACTGGGGTGAGCACGTCACGAGCACCGTGTTGCAGGACATCATCGACGACGACGTGATGGCGAAATACCACACGCGTTTCATCGCTGAACCCTGGAGTCTCGGACAATACGTGAACGGCCTGTTCCCCAAATCAACGAAACACGAAGGCGTAGCCTGGTACGAATGGAACGGCCGTTTCCGCGACTTAGCACGCCCGCTCGTCAATTACGACGACTGCCGTCTGAACAAACAGGAAGGGCTCGCCCCGGATTGGCAGGCCAAAATCGATATCGGCAACATCTTGACGGGTTCCAGCAACATGTTCGGCGAAGACGGGCGAAAACCCTATCACTCGGTCAACTTTTTGACCGCGCACGACGGTTTCACGCTGTATGACCTCGAGACCTACAACAGCAAGCATAACGATTGCGGCAAGCTCAACCCGATCTGCTGCGGCGACCGCTACAATGCGTTCTGCGACCTCGACAGCGGCGACAACAACAACAGTTCGCGCAACTGGTGCATCAGCCAAGTCTGTTGGTACGAAGGCGACGACGGCAACTGGTATTCCTACAGCTGCCCCGAAGACAAAAACCTCGCCAATAACGGCAAATGCCCGGACGCGGATGACGAAGCCACCAAGCGGCAAATGATCCGCAACCTCTTCACGCTTCTCTTCATAAGCCAGGGCACGCCAATGATCCTCGGCGGCGACGAATTTATGCGCACCCAGTTTGGCAACAACAATGCCTACTCAGACTCCTCCAACAACGAATTTAACTGGTTCCGTTGGAGCGACTGGCTCAGCACGCCGGAAAACGTCCGTATGCATGACTTCGTGCGCGACATGATCAAGTTGCGTAAGACCTACAAGGAATTCCTGAGCCCGAGCGAATACGGCGCGCCCAGCCCCAAATGGTGGTGGGCCGACGGCTGCGGCGACACGGTCAACGGCTGCTGGGACAGCAAAGCGGTCGCGATCTACTACGAAGCCACGGAAACAACACCTAAACCACTTTACATCATGATCAACCTGGAAGGCGACGGCGATCGCACCTTCTATTTGCCCGATGGCGAATGGACTATCCTTGCCGATACGCAGAAATGGTATGATAACACCGAATATCTCGCCGGCGAAGGTATCGACAAAAAGCAAACGCACAACATCTGGCTCGATGGTTCCAATACGACCAGCGGCACATACGCCGTCAAATCTCGCAGCATCGTCATCGCGACGAAATAATTAAAGGACAGCTTCATGAAACAACAGTTAACTCGTTTTTGGGCTTTTTTGGCGGTGCTGGCAGCGTTCATCCTGACCGCCGTCGCCCCGACGAACGCCCAGGCCGAAGACGATCGCTTCTCCGCGGGCGGTTACTTCCGAATCGGCGCACGCCCTGACTTCCAGGGCGGCTACTCCAAACTCGGTCTGTGGAACATCAGCGGCCGTCTGCTCAACGAAACACAGTGGGCTGCCCTCGAAATGAGATTGCAACTCATCAAGCAAACGCCCGGCACCAACGAAGTGTGGACGAGCCTGCACGCCAAGATCGAAGGCGGTTCCGCCCACGCAGCCGACCTTCTCAACGGCTCACTCGGCAACTTCGCCCTCACCCAGCTCTACGTCAAAGCCGGTAACGTCCTCATCGAAGACGTCGTCTGGCAGCTCGGTACCCTCGATTACTACTTCGGGGATCTCGGCCTCTATGACATGAAATTCGCTGAGATCTTCTACGACACCGTCGGCTTGAGCGGCACCTGGTCCAATAAATACGCCGACGTCCTCATTGGCATCGGCGACTCGGGCTACCTCAAAAACAGCAAAGGTTACAGCCCCGTCCTGACGGCGGGCGCCGCAGCCCGCATCCGACCGACCGATGGCGTCGAATTCGGCGTCGGCGGCGAAGTCATGTACTCACCCTCCGTCGAAAGCTCCGAAAAAGCACCGCACCAGACCAAGTTCTCTGAAGAAAGCGGCGTCAATTACGAGTCATACCTTCACCAGGAAGTGCTGCAGGACTTCGTCGATCACATCGGCGACGCAAACCTGCTCGACAACCGCTACCCCACGCCGACCGCCGAAGATGCGCTTAGCTTCAAAGTCATCGGTTACCTCGGCTTCGGTAAACTCGGCGCCCTCAAATGGAATAACCTCTTCATCAACTTCCTGAGACAACACCCCGAGCAGTATTATTACGAGACCTACCAGGGCAACGAAAAACGCATCTTCATCAAAGACTGGACCGATGAACGCTATCAGCTCAACCTCGGCGACGAAATGAACCTCGAAATCGTCAAAGATCGCTTCGACCTCACCTGGGCCGGTATCTTTGGCTATCATTACGACAAAGATGACGACATCAGCGCCAGTGAACGCAACCGCATGATCTGGTCACTCGTTCTGCGCGGTCAGGTCTACATCACGCCCGTTGCACATATCCTCATCGAAACCTCGTTCGCCCAGGAACACTCCCTCAACGGCAACCTCTGGCGTTCCAGCGCAAGCTCCATCTGGGCCAACACCAATGGCATCTCGAATGACCGAGGTCTCGAATACGGCGACATCGACACGCGAAACACCTGGCAGGGTAAGCTCGGCTTCGTCCTCAACCCCGGCGGCACCGGCATCTTCGCACGCCCGTCCCTTCGAATCATGTACGGCGTTCAGTATTCTAACGCCCACAACGCTTTCGAAAACACCAACATCGAAGACCAAACCTCCAGTAACGAATTCTACGGCTCCGATTTCAACAAAATTTCTGACCGTCACTGGCACCACGTTCTCTCCCTTGAGGCAGAGGCCTGGTTCTAATGATTTTCGATTTCGATGTAGAGATGTGTCGCGACACGCCTCTACATCGAAATCGCGACACGTCTCTACATCGAAATCGCGACACGTCTCTACATCGAAATCACTTTTGGGATACACAAATGATGCGAAACATATTTATTACCTTCCTCTTCGTTCTGTTCGCAGCCATCGGTGCCTTCGGCTTCATGGGCTGCGTGGCCTCCACCCCGGTCGTGCAATATCCTGACAACACGTCGATCACGACGGTCTATACTTACGACGACGTCGACGCCGTCCAATCCAATGCCGCGCCAGACGAGCTGCTCACCCAATTCAACGACAGCCTCACCGCGCGTAACCTCAAAGTCCAAAATGTCGACTTCGAAAAGGTCAAAGCCATTCTGACGTCCATTCGCGACACCGAACGCCGTTTGAATGCACTTCAAAATATCGCTAGTTCATCAAATTATCTTGTCTTAACCGAGCTTTCGACTGAATTTTATTCAGCACTCAGCGGTCGTTATCGCTGGGATGTTCACGCCAAAATGACGATCATCGACACGCGTACGCACGAGACGCTCACGCAGTCATTCACGGTGCCTGCGGCCCTCATGTATGCCCATGAAACCGGTGTCGATGCCATCAACGCTGTGAAATCCGAACTCGATCGCAAGCTGACCAGCCTGGTCGATCAATTCCTCAAAGGCGTATCTGCCGGCGTCCAGCCGGTGGCTGTCGTCGAAGCCCCTGCGGGGGCTTCCCCCGGCGTTATGACGCGCTCAGTCCTGGCGCCCAGCGCCGACAAAGCAGAAGCGATCTACTTCATCATGGTAGACCGCTTTTTTAATGCCCAAAACGAGAACGATTTTGACGTGAATAAGGCTGACGAAGCCGGTTGGCATGGCGGTGACCTCGCTGGCATCCAGCAGCAGCTTCCCTACCTGCGCGATCTTGGCATCACGCAGCTCTGGCTCTCACCGATCTTTAGCGCCGCGCACGAGAAATTCTTTGGTAACGCCGCTTTTCACGCTTACTGGACTTACGATCTGAACGAGATCGACACCCATTTTGGCACGACCGACGACCTCGTCAAACTTGCCAAAGCCGCTCAGGATAACGGCATGGGCTTAATTTTGGATTTTGTCGTCAACCATGTTGGTTATGGTTCCCCGCTCGTCGAACAAAAGCCAGACTGGTTCCACGCCCCTCTCACGATCGAAGACTGGAACGACCCAGTTCAACTCACCACGCGTCAGGTTCACGGATTGCCCGACCTCAACCAGGATAATCCGGATGTGTACAACTACCTCGCCGGCGCCGCGCAAAAATGGCTTTCCCTCCCCAACATCACCGGTTATCGACTCGACGCCGTCAAACACGTCGGCCTCGATTTCTGGACTAAATTTAACACCGCCCTCCTCGCCCAAAAGCCAGACATGATCCTGCTCGGCGAATACTTCGATGGCGACCCCAAAAAAGTCGATGAAGTCCAAAAAAAAGGTCATTTCACACACCTGTTCGACTTCCCGCTCGCCTTCGCCCTGCGAGACGTGTTTTGTGATCACAAAACACTCGACTACCTCGCCAACATTCTGCCAAACGACCTGATCTATACCAACCCCGAAAACATGGTCACGTTCCTTGACAATCACGATATGCCGCGCTTTATCAGCACCTGTCACGGCGACCAGGCCGCGATGCGACGCGCCCTGACCGTCATGATGTCGTTGCGCGGCATTCCCAGTCTGTATTACGGCACGGAGGTCCCGCTCGCGGGTGACAAGGAACCCCAAAACCGCGGCGACATGACTTTTGGCAACGCTCAGCTTTATGATGCCGTCAAAGCCGATATCGCGCGCCGCAATGCTTACCCCGTTTTGCGCAATGGCAAGACCGGCACGATCCACTTCGAAAACGACTTCATCGTGATCGCGCGCGACAACGGCGCGCAGCAGGCGCTCGTTCTCGTGTCCGAATCAGGCAGCGAAAAAGCCTACACTTTGCCCGAAGGCACGTGGTTTGACGCCGACACGCGCGAACCCGTCGACGCAACGGTCGCCGTCGCGCCCAGATCCGTTCGTGTGCTGATCAACCAGGTCGTCACCAAGCCACTCATCACTGGTAAAACACGACAGATCACGTTCAAAACACCCAACGACGGTGCCACTTACGCCCTCGTTGGCAGCGCCCCAGAATTCGGTCAGTGGAACCCAGCCAACGCGCCGCGCCCCGTCAACGGCGAACTCACCCTGACCCTGCCCGCTCAGAGCGTCATCGCCTATAAACCCGTCAAGTTAGACCCGTCCGGTGCCGTGCAATGGGCCGATGGACCAAACCGCGCCGTCTTTACCGAAACTGACCAGGTCGTCAACGTTCAATTCTAAATAGAATCACCAAGACACGTTCAACATTTCGTATATTCATCCGAGTTTTCTTCTTTTTTATATATAACTCGGATGAATATGCAGTACGTTCAATGAACGTCAAAATTACGTCTCGAAATGAATGCCCATGTATCATCAAACTGTGTTATACCACACCACTTGGTGAGGAATGGAATGTATCAACATATCTCTTCCGTTCAAACAGTTAAAATTATTTTGCACTCCAAAGTTCGGTAAATGATCGAACGATTTAATCAATAACAACAACCTAGGATTTCGTATGAAAGCAACCTGTAAACTTGCACTTTATTCAATACTGCTCACATCATTCGGTCTTATGAGCTGTGATGATGACAACACGGATACGTGTGGTCTGACAGAAGAAATGTGTCAATCCGCAAACAAGTCACTCGACAAAGATAAATGCCTTTGTACAGGTGAAAATCCGCAAAAAACATGTGGTCTGACAGAAGAAATGTGTCAGTCTGCAAATAAGTCGCTCGATAAAGATAAATGCCTTTGTACAGGCGAAAATACGCAAAAAACATGTGGTCTGACGGAAGAAATGTGTCAGTCCGCAAACAAATCCCTCGA
>JAZUKH010000205.1:0-10675 GCA_045643185.1 Myxococcota bacterium
CGCCTGATAAGCGTGAGGTCGGAAGTCCGAGTCTTCCCAGGCCCATTAAGCCAGCAAACATTTGTTTGCTGGCTTTTTTCGTTTTTGCACCGTACCTTCTCAGTTTCGATGGCCTGTGGAGCGTATGCGTTTTGAGCCTGCATTTTGTCTGATAGAACCATTCTGGCTTGAATTTACTTGCAGTGAGTGTCGCTAGTCCTGTATAATTCTGCGCGCTGAATTGGCGCCTGTTGCGGTGCTGAATTTAATGATTAACGCTATTTTGGAGGATAGAATGGACGATTTACTGAAAGAACTCAAAGCTTCTTACGAACAGACGGTGGTTGCTCTTCGTCGAGAGGCTGCGACGATTCGTACTGGCCGTGCCAATCCTAATATGCTCGAGAATGTTCGAGTTGATTATTATGGAACGCCCACGCCGATCGCAAATATGGCTGCCGTCAAAGTGGCGGATGCACGCATGATTACGATCCAGCCCTGGGAACGTAACATGCTCAGCAAAATCGAAAAGGCCATTCTCACATCCGATCTCGGTCTCAATCCTTCGAATGATGGTATTATGATCCGCCTGCCGATTCCGCCCCTCACGGGTGAACGCCGTAAGGAGTTCGTTAAACAGCTCAAAGATCTTGGTGAAAAAGCTAAAATTGCTGTCCGTAATCAGCGTCGCGATATGAACGATATGGCGAAAGAAATGCAGAAAGATGGCGATATCACGGAAGATGATCTTAAACGTGTGTTGGCTAAAATTCAGGAAGCCACCGATGAAGTTGGCAAGAAGATCGATGAGATCGTGGCTGACAAAGAAAAAGAAATTATGGAAGGCTAATTAGCACGTCATCAGCGAGAACGCTCGATGTTACGTGCGAGCCTTTCATGCCGCTAAGCTGGAAGCCCGAAAACGTTTCGTTTTCGGGCTTTTTTTGTACAATCTTTCAAACAAAGGTGCATGTGAGTCGTGATATTTTATTGCGTCCTAGCGTTGAACGACTTTGCTAAATGCGCTCAAACAGGGTATTGTATCCGCTTGGTTTGCTGACGTGACAGGCTATGGGGCTTGTACGTCGTCTTCATGCACTACGATCGCCTTAACGGAGTTTGAAATATGTTACTAGATCTCGTTCTTTATCCCCATCCTGTTCTGAAAGCGGTTGCAAAGCCGGTCGAAAACTTCGACGCGGACCTTGAAAAGCTCGTTGCCGATATGGCCGAAACGATGTACGAAGGTAAAGGCGTTGGCCTGGCTGCACCCCAAATCGGTAAGAGTATTCGTCTGTTTGTCGTTGACACCAGTGCTCCAGAAGAACCGCACGCCTTGCGCGCCTATGTGAATCCCGAAATCTTGTTGCAGGATGATCCGTGCGTGTGGAACGAAGGGTGTCTGTCGTTGCCGGGCATTTATCGCGATGTTCCTACTTACGCGCATGTCAAAATCAAAGCCCAGGATATTCACGGCGAATGGTTTGAGGAAGAAGCTACGGAATTGCAGGCCGTTGCGTTGTTGCACGAATATCGTCATTTGGACGGCAGTGTGTTTATTGACCGTTTGAACCCTGTCAAACGCAATTTGACCAAAAAACACTGGGCAAAACACGCAGAACGTTTGACCGAAGAAACTTATAAAGACACCAAACTGCATTGGGTCACTGCTAAAGACTAGTTCCTGAAATTGGCTAAGCGTGGCGCGTCTTCATCATGTTGAGGCGCCGCAGGCAGAAGGGGGAGCTGCGTATTGGCAAAGTGGCGCTTGGGCGGGAACATCGTATTTTGATGGATCTACATAAAAGCGGCACGCCAATAGCAGCGTGGGGGAAGGCTTTCCCCCTAATTTAAATATATTAATAATAATGAAGTGCGACGAATGGCTGCGTTTTCAGAAAAAATAGATTTATTACGTCAGAAATTCTTGTGTGAACGTGAGGATGAAAATTGTATCCAAGTGCCGTGGTGGTTGAGAATTCTGTTTGCTATTGCTGGTGGCACTTGTGTTTTCATCTCTTTCCCGGATTATAATCAATTTTACCTTGCCTGGATATGCCTCGCCCTTGAAATGTGGGCGATCGAAGGCCTGACGCCCAAGAAAGCCTTTTGGGTCGCTTTATTGGCCGGTACGGTCAATAATGTTGGCGGTTTTTATTGGCTGGAGTCGACGCTAGAGATCTTTGGACACTTTCCAATCTGGCTTTCATGGGTCATGTGCGTGTTGGTGTGCATGGTTCAGGCGTTGCTCTATGGCGTTTGGGGCGCACTGTCGCGTGGTTTGAAGACCAAAAAGCCGTATTTGACGACGCTGACGGTTTTTTTGACGCTAGAGCTGTTGTGGCCGATGATCTTTCCGTGGTTTTTGGCGAATAGCCAGCATAATTTCGTGCCGGCGTTGCAGATCGCGGATATTTTTGGTGTTTTGGGCGTTGATGCATTGCTCGTTTGCGTCAATATGCTTCTCTTCGATTTCACTAAAACGCTTTGGTTGCGTCATCGTGGCAATAAAGTTGCGTATAATAAAAAATTATACGGCATTGCCGGTGCATACATCGTTTTTTGTATGATTTATGCGCCGATCCGCATGGCTCAGGTCGACCAGATGCAGGCCGAAGCGCCGAAACTCCGAATCGGCATGGTTGAAGGCGATGTCGGCGTTTGGCAGATTGAGACAGAAGAAAAAATTAAAAATAATTTATTTATTCATCATAGTCTTTCAAAACAATTGGAAGCCGAAGGCGCGGATCTTATTATTTGGCCGGAATCTGGTTACCAGTCGCCATATATTTGGGCGAGCCGCATGAAAGAAGGTTCGGCGCTCGATTATGAAGTCGACGCGCTGTATGCGAAGTGGTTCCAGCCTCAGGCGAAGCGCATTTATGGTGTCATTGACACGATGTTTGGTGAGGAATTTCGCAGTCAGCCACCCGTGCATGAGGCTTTGCATCACGCGATGTCGTCGGCGACGCGGAATTATCAATTCGCCAACATCGATATGTACTATACGGCGTTTGCAAACGGTTATGCCGTGCCTTGCCGAGATCATAAGCCATTTGTACATAAATGCCCATATATTAGTGTGACGCCGGACGATGTGACTTGGTATTATCCCAGCGGCTCGCTTTTGCCCACGACTCGTAACGATGATCTGGCAGCTCGTGTGCGTCCGTATGATATGGCGGCACCTCTTCGTGATCTTCATACGGCTCTCTTTTTTGGTACGCTGACAGTCGATAAGCAGGGACCGGATGAGGAATCCAAGTCTGTCAAAGAAATGTATCGTGGAAGCCGCGGCGACCGTAAATTGTATAATGCCGCGAAACTTATTGAGGCAGACGGTAAGGTCATCGGCAGTTATCATAAAAAATATTTAATGCCGTTTGGTGAATATATACCGTTTGGTGATAAATTTCCCGAGATCTATGATCTTATTCCGGAGGCTGGAAACCTGACGCGTGGCGATGCACCCAATGTTTTAGAATTCCGTGGCTATACAATGGCGCCAATCATTTGTTATGAAGATATTCTGCCGCGTTATGTGAATGAATTTGCGCCATTTGAACCCCAGGTGTTTTTGAATATTACGGACGATGCGTGGTTTGGTAAAACATCCGAGCCATGGCAGCACATGGCTTTGGCAGCGCTTCGTTCGGTAGAACATCGCAAATGGCTCGTTCGTTCCACAAATACCGGTGTCAGTGTTTTCGTGGATGCTAATGGTCGCTATGTCAGCCATACTTCCGTGAATGATGCTGAAACGCTAATCGAAGATGTCCCGATGATGCCGAAATCCCGCACGATCTACAGCTATATCGGCGATTTGATCGGTTGGTTGTCGTTTGCTTGGGTCGTGTTCATCGCATTTTTGCAGCGTTCTGGTCGAAAACGTAAAGCAAAAGTTGCTGAAAATGAGGTAAGTCACGTAGATCCCAAAGAAAACAATGTTGATAATTAATATTCAACATGTAAAAATATTCGATTGTATATAAATAATATATAAATCTATCAAAAGGCGCTGCGTTCTGACGTGGCGCTTTTTGTGTGGATGAGGTCGAGCTCAAAAGTATTGTTGTCTCATAGGCCTGTGCAGGAGCCAAAAATGTGATTATCAAACAGGATATAATGGCTCAATTGTGTTTAATGGCACGTGTAGCGAAATAAATATGCTATTGTTTGAAAATATATCGATATTATGACACTACTGCGGATCGATCTCTGTTCCAACAGAATCGCCAACGACGCAATCCAACATACTGTCGATGGAATCTCCAATGTTAATCAATGGTCCACCATCCATATATAAATAGAATGTACCATTTTTATGCATATAAATCGTCATGTTGCCATCATAAGCCGTTCCAATGGGATAAACCAGTCCATCTATAGAATAATCTGAAAACATGTCCTTGAAGTCTGATTTGTGAAAATATTTAAATTCATAAAGAGGATTAAAAGAATGATTTTCAAACTCGCCAGTTCTTTTTTCATACCGAACTTTTAAGAAGGCAAATGATTTAAAAAAATGTTTTAGGGTATCAGGCATGGTGAGATCTTCTTTTTCGTATGCCTGAACGATGCTCAAATAATCTACGCTTCGATTTTCATTCCACCCTGAGGCCTGTAATCTGTTCAAAGTGATTTGTTTCATAAGTGCTCCTGAAATGTTACAGCCCAGTCATGTAATGGATCATCATTAGCGCTTCCGTCTGCATCGGCTGCGTTGTGTCGTGGCATGTTGCGACATGGTAAACATGACACGACATGTTTATTAATATTTCACGAGTTCTGAGCGCTCCGTCACGGTTCGGTCGTATTTTTCTGGGTTGAGCGCTCGGTCGATCAGGCCATAGTGTACGACCGTCGAACGCGTGTGGTCTGAGGTCTGATTGACCGTCAGACCAACGATCTGTGCATGTGCGTTGATGAGCGGATAACCGTTTCTCGCGGTCAACGAGGTTAATCCGTAGCGGTGCGGCATATCGATCACGAATGATTGCTCCGAAAAATTCTCAAATGTTTCGTCCGGGTTGATGAGGGCGTAAGCAAAAGGCGTTTGTGGGGCATCGTAGGGGGCAAGCTCTAACCCGTGGACGCCAGCGACCGGCCGAGTTTGTAGCACAACGACGTTTTGCGCGTCATCGCGAAGCACGATGTCAGCCGTGACGGGCTTTTTGTGGACGATGATGTCGATCTTTTGACTGTTCGTGAGCCAGTCGGCTGTGGTGAGATAGCATTGCGCGGTTTGATTGACCGTCGTTTCGGGGGCTTCTCGTTTGGCAAACGGGCTGGTGGCACGGTCCAGGCCGCGTCCAAAGAAACTGTTTGGATTGTGCTCGGGTTCGTTTGCCATGACTTCGCTCGTCGTCGGGACATCGACGGCTTCCGGGCACTGTTTGAGAGCAACACAGGCACCGTCAAACGATACGCCATGCGTTGCCAAAACATGGTTGGGCGCCTGGGTGGCATGCACGACAAACACGGCATCCCTCGCTTGCTTTTTGAGTGCATCGAGCTTCGACGAGTTGATGGGCGGTTCGACGAGCGTTCTGGGGGCGTGTTCGGCGGCTTTGAGACGCGCTTCGTCGAGCGTCGAGCTGGTCGTCACAACGACTTGAGGCGCTGTTGATGTGCGCGTGTTCATGTCGCGCGACGGCGTTAGTGTGGAGGGGAGCGACGTGGGCACGCTCGACGGAATTTGAGCGGCACACAGTGCCGGGGCGAGCGCAAAAGCGGTCGTCAAAAGGAGTTGTGTGAGCGTTTTCATGGCTATTCCAATTCTCCCGCGACGTTCCATCGCAGGTATTCGTGACGAATGTTTCGATCCGGGTAGGCGGCACAGGCGTGCATGAGTTTGACGAGTGCCGCTTCAACACGCATTTCGCCGCCGGCGATGGCACCCGCGTCGAGCAGGACCTGGCTGTTTTCGTAAAGGGGTAGGTCGATCTTCCCTGTTGAGGCGTTTGCGACGAGCACGTCGATGCCCTGGTCGACCGCTTTGCGTACGAATGGTGCGATCGGCTTTTCGAGACAGGGCACCGTGCCCACACCAAATGGCAGTAAGACGATGCCGTTAAGTTCGGACGCGTTTTCTTCTTGGCGCTGGTCGATGAGGCGCATCAAAATGTCACTCGATAGACCGGGCGTGACGTGAATCGTCATGACGTTGGCATCAAACTCCGGTGTGCAGCGAAATGGCACCATCGGGTGACGCAGGTGTTTGCCCAACGTGATGTCAACGCCGAGTTTGGCAAGTGGTTCGCAGCCGGGTGACTCAAACGCGTGATAGGCGCGTGTATTGGTTTTGCATGAGCGACAACCGCGTAACAGAACGCCGTCGAAACATAGACCAACTTCGGGGATAGGAAGTGTCGCCAGTTCGATGGAGTCGGCGAGGTTGCGGCGGGCGTCGTTGCGCAAAGCGCCGAGTGGGCGCTGCGCGCCCGTCAGAATGACAGGCTTGTCGAGGCCTTCAAACGCGAATGCCAGGGCAGACGCAGTGAATGCCATCGTGTCTGTGCCGTGGACGACGATAAACCCGTCGTAGGACGGGCGTTTTTCAGCGATCGTTTTGGCGATCTGCGACCACTGGGTCGGTCCAATGTCTGAGCTATCCGTGTTAAACAGGATCATTGAGTCAATTTTGGCAAAACCGACGTATTCTGGTAACTGTTCTACGAGCGCGCTCGCATAGTGTCCTGGTTCCAAATGGGTTTCGCCTTCCATACCGATGGTTCCACCCGTGTGGATCAGTAAAATTTTCTTTTGTTGTTCGACCATGGTGATCAAAACTCTCTTATTAAAGTCAGCAACAGGTCAGAAAACGACCTGGTTCGGGGGACAGCCCGTTCCCGAACGGCGTGGGTTATATAATGTTTAATGATGCGTACCAAATTACGGGCTTTTGAAGGCGTTGAGATCGTGATGATCGTTCGTTAGGAACCGTGTGGTGCTAGCTGAACAGAAGAACGCCGATGCGCAGTAGGACGCAGGCGCAAAAGAAGACCAGGCCGCCACGCGCGACCCAGGCAAAATCGTCGCTAGGGGCGGAACCTGTTTTGGGCGCATTCTGAGCTATGGGAAACATGGCATTCGAGGCGTCGTATTTGTCACGGATCTGTTGCGCGTATTGGCGCTGTTTGCGAAGTTTTTGAAGCAATAAATTCATCGTGACCTCCCAGATAGGCACGTCCTGGTCGATTCACCAGGACGCGTGTGGATAACATCACGATATATATTGCCTCGCCCTTGAAAAACGTGACCGATTTTTGAAAAAAAACGAATCAGAGGCGCTGAATGATTTCGTAGACGTCAGCGATGACGCCTAAATGCGCGTATTCAAAGATCGGTGCATTTTTGTCGGTGTTGATCGCCAAAATACGTGGGGCGTTTCGAATGCCGGCTACGTGTTGAATGGCGCCAGAAATGCCGAAAGCGACGTATAGGTTGGGGGAAACTGAGTGACCGGTCAGACCGATCTGGTGAGAGTGATCAACCATGGCCATGTCGACGATGAGGCGTGAGGCGCCAATGACCGCGTTGTATTTTTGGGCAAGTTCGGCGATCTTTGCGACGTAGCCGGAGGCACCACGTCCAACAGAAAAGACGAGTTTGGCGTCTTCGAGCGACTGAATGGCGTCATCCTGAATGAATTGTTTGAGCTTCGGCACGTGAAACGGCGAAAAAGTGAGGTTGGCAGCGACACTTTGTACGAACATGAGTGGATTGGTATCGGCGAGTGTCGCGCAAAACGGTGAGGCAGGGAGCGAGATCTGTTCAGAAAAACGCCCGGCGCAGATATAACGTTCGAGGTTAGCGTACAGGCCGGTTATGAATGGAATGTGGGCAGAAGCTGCCAGTTCGGCCATGACCTGAAGTTCGAGCGGGGCATGGGCTGATAATATAGCCGCGATGTTAAAGCGTCGGATGGATCGTGCAATGGCTTCGGCGATCTGTGGCGCCGGTGTTTTTTCGTCGACAAAGTCGAGCGAGATATTTGTGTTACAGCCTGGCAAACCGACTGTGATGACGTTGACGTCCCAAGCTCGTATGATCTGCTTGATCTGTTTGCGTCGGACGGCGTTGATTTCCTGAAATGTAATAAACACGATGACTGGGGCATCCTGCTGTGTCCTGGCCAATTCCAGTCCTGAGTTACCGAGCGTGGAAATGTTGGCGTCGCGTTCAACCATGGGCTTTTGCATCGCTGCAAACTGGGCGTTTTTGATGACCTGGACGGCTTCTTCAACACAGATGAACTGGCAGCGGTTCTCGGATTTGTGTGCCTCACAAATGAAGTTGGTCGAATAGTCCCATTTTTCGAGCGACAGATTCAGATTATTGACCGAAATGATGGGTTTGCGTTTGGCTTTGACGATGTTTGGCAACGAGGGAAATCGTGGTACGGCAAGGCGCAGGTCGGTCGTGATGACGGCGGGTGTTTTGACCTCGTAAATTGGTGTGCCATAGTCGCTTTCGCAGGCAACTTCGACTGTGTTGGGCGCGATTGGCGTGATCTTTTGGGCTGAACAGACACAGGGACAGCCGACAGCCTGGGCGAGTCGCTGGCCGACTTGGCTCATTTCAAAATTGACGTTGGTTCGACCACAGATAAAAAGTGTGTCTTTAACATCGTCGCCGCAGGCTTTTACGGCTTCACGCACAACGATGCCGGGCGAGAGCAGATTGTCGGGGCGTTCCGCAAGAATCGCGCGCGATGCACCAATTGCAAGGGCTTTGTGGATCAAGGTCTTGTCAGCATTCAGGCTGAATACCGTCACTTCTTCAGCGGCTCCTTGTTCCATTAAATGAACAGCTGCTTCGACGCCGATCAGGTCAAAATCATTGATCAAACGTGTCGACGCGTCACAGACGATCTCGTCGTTTTTGGCGTAGATCTTTTCTTCCGGGTTTTGGGCACAGCCCACGAGAACGAAGATTTTCACGATGATTTTTTTTTGGGAAAATGCAAAACGCGTTGAGGCCAATAAATTTGGTGCCACAAAATGGCTCCATTTCACGAATTCGTTACATGCGTTTATAACACAGCCTTGCTGGATTCAAAGAGTCTGGAGAGTTCAGGAACTCCGGCGCGTTCAAGTGTGAGAATGCACAAAAAAATGTGAACGAAGCAGCGTAACATCTTATTCATTGATATAGCATAAAACCGAAAACGTTTTATCTGAGTCTGAAAAACTGAAAACAAAAAACAATTGGAATAAGTATGAAAATTGGCCTAAAAATCGCTTGAATTATTGCCTTGTGTGACGAACTGTGTCACTGTAGAAACAAGTGTGTTACTCATCCAATGGAGGATATTATGAATACGAAACGATTTGCACTTTGTTTAATGGCTCTTTCCGCATTGACGGTAGCTTGTCACGATGATCATGACTCCTATCGCAGCGATCGTGACGATCGTCCTGCTTGGGAGGATGGACGTCATCAGGGTGACCATAGCTCGACGAGCGGTGGCGCTTGCGGTGACGTGACTGACGTTGGTTATTGCGAGAATGGCTCGGTCTTTTATTGCGAAGATGAGCAGATCTACACCGACGATTGCGCGAGCCACGGTTTGGGTTGTGGCATCGTGAATGGTGAAAGTGGCTTCAACTATTACGACTGCGTCGACAAGACAGCGTGTGGCAATCTGGACGATGTCGGCGAATGCGACAGCGTCACGAATATCCTTCGTTATTGCGACTACTCGGTGGACGCTTACAAAGTGGCGTCGGTCGATTGCGCGAAAGAAGGCAAAGTTTGCGGCACGGTCAAAGGCAACAACGGCGACTACTTCGATTGCGTAGATAAGTCGGTGGCTGGTGGCGATGACAAGCCTGGTACTGGCGACAAACCTGGTTCCGGCGACAAACCTGGATCCGGCGACAAACCTGGATCCGGTGATCAGCCTGGTACTGGCGACAAACCTGGATCCGGTGATCAGCCTGGTACTGGCGACAAACCTGGTTCCGGCGATCAGCCTGGCTCCGGCGACAAACCTGGATCCGGTGATCAGCCTGGTTCTGGCGACAAACCTGGATCCGGTGATCAGCCTGGTTCTGGCGACAAACCTGTGATCAGTGCCATGACGTGTGACGATATTGGTTCGCGTGGCGTTTGTATCGACAATGTTGCGTTCTGGTGTGGCAGTGAAGGCTCTACGAAAATTGAGAGCCAGGACTGTGGCGACGACATTTGTGCCCTGAACTCGGCTGTTGGCTATATGTGCTTCAAACCCTGTGGCGACGTTTCGATGGCGGGGGAATGCGATGCTAGTGGCAACGTGAGGTATTGCGGCGACACCACGGATGGTGATGGCAAGTCAGTCAAAGTTTTGAGCGACATTCAATGCAATGAGAATCAGGTTTGTGGCGTTGATGAAAGTGACGGCGCCAATAAGGGATTCTACGCGTGTTTAGATAAGAAGTAGGTTTTAGGGTTTTGCGCCGCGACTTTTTTGAAGGCTTTGTCTTCGAGGGGGTCGCGGCGTATTTTCGTTTTTTGGCCCGGCGTGGTTTTGCCGGGCCATAAAAGCGAAGATAGCCGCGCAGGGGGAGACGGCAGATTATCGTTTCAAATGCATAAAATGAAGAAAGACCGCATCAATCCGGTGTATGATGATTTGAACAGCTACTCATACGGAGGTTTGATGCGATCATTTACCCATTTTACTTTAAACGAACGAGAAGTGCTACAC
>JAZUKH010000206.1:0-6683 GCA_045643185.1 Myxococcota bacterium
GTTTTCGTCGCTATGCTATCGCATACGCGCCGTTTTCGTCGCTATGCTATCGCATACGCGCCGTTTTCGTCGCTATGCTGTCGCATACGCGCCGTTTTCGTCGCTATGCTATCGCATACGCGCCGTGAATGTGGGCCCGACATGGTTGAGACGTTGTGAAACAGGGGTCGTTGGGCTAAGTGGGGTCAAATTTCCCCCAATCGGTGTTTCGTCGGCCGTGTTGTTTGAAGCAAGGACAGGATTGAGGTCAAATGACCCCGTTGTTGGACAAGTCAGCCGTTTGGATCGAACGCGGTGCCGTGTGAAAATTGAGTTTGATTCGGCCCAAACTTGAGCCCCAACGACGCTCGTATCCAAAAGTCGAATCGTGCGCAAAACGTGATCTGGTCTTGCTTTCGCACAAAATGACGTGAAAGCCAAAGTGATTTTTGAATGCGTGTCCGCGGCCTTGGATGAACGGTTAAAGAGAAAGGACGCGGACTTAAAATGGCCCTTGGATCCACTGGGGTTGTCTGGTATTTTTTATTGTTTTGGAACTGAAATTGCACTTGGTTTTCCCGATATACTAATGTCTGCGCCATCTATTGGTGCGTCATTTTTAATGATGTGAGGACAGTTATGGAACGTAAACAGAACAAAATCATGCAGGCACTTGAAGCATTTCGCGTTGAATTGTCATCGATGCGTGATGCCCGCAAGGCTGTGGATCTGTATCAGGCTTTTGACCGTCTGTATTTGGATTATCAGGAAGGTCATATCGACGAAGCTGAGGCGGAATCTCGTCTTAATTCGCTTCGCAGCATGAAATCGTCCAACGAAGTTGCGAATGAAGAACTTCGCGTTTCTCGTCATTCCAATTCTCTGCGTCAGCAAGTTTTGGCGCGTAACCATAAGAATTTGGCTGAACGCATGTTGGCGATGCCCCGCGGAACGTGGGATCGCAGCCATGTCGAAGTCGTTCAGCAGGCAATTTCCGTGTTGGCTAAAAACGATGCGGATCATATTTCCCTCGAGTTGCAAAAACGACTGAGCGACAGCGTTTGGGCGGCCAACTACGAATTGGCGGATTCGATCCAGACGATCGATGAACAACGAAATGCCATGACCGATATGCTCAATGCGCTCGTTTCACACGAAGCTGAAATAGGGTATCAGTCAGACGAGGCTCAGCGAATCGTCGCCAATGACGTCAAAAAACAAGCGATCGACGCGGCTGTTTCAAAAGCTCAGACGGATGCCCTCCGTCAACAGATCGAAAATGCTCAAAAAGCTGCTCAAAAGCTCGACGTTTCCGAAAAATACGTGGCTAAGCTCGAAGAAGACTATGCCGCACAACAAAATGCCTTGCGTGCTGCTGGACAGAGCGCTGAAACGCGCGAAGCCGTTAAGCGCGCCGTTGAATCCATTCACCATGCAAGTCGAGAACTCGTCGCGGCTGAATTCACAAAACTTCGCGCTATCCAGGCAAATCTTGCAAAACAGCTCGCTACGAATAACGATCCTCAGACGAAAGAGATCGCTCAGGCCACGTTTGGTGCGCTTGCACATGACTTCGATGCTTCCGATGCCAGTTTGCTCGCGAATAACGTCGACACGCTGAAATCGCTCGCCAAGTCGATGAACGACACTGACGCCCTGAAACAACTCAATGAGGTCGCTCAACACGCGAGATCCGCTCAGGCGCTTGCACAGTTTAACGTCGCTGATGCCGAGATCGAGAACGATGATAAGTCGGGCGCGCTCCTCGAAGCTCGTATGATGTACGAACAGAATCGTATGAAATACGAACAACAGGCTCGTTACGCCGATCACGCGGCCGATATGCTCAAAGCACTCGACAACAGTGCCTCGATTCCCGATTACTCGGCTCGTAAACATCAAAATGCGCCTAAACTCAATGACATGGCTCCCTCAAAGGCGCTTCGTGACGCCACTCAGGCACTCAAATATGTCCGCTCGCTCGCTCAGAGCGTGCAGTCTAACGATGTTGGCCTCTACGCGCCGTATGCCGGGGCTGAGATGAACAAAAACATGGAAGCCGCGCTTAAACTGGCTGATAGCTCGACACCAATGCCGACCGCGATCCCAACCATTCAGTCAAAACGCGCTCGCCGATCAAATCAGCTCATGGCTGATGTCCGACAGGTCGCTTATATGCCTTCGGTCCGTAGCGAAATGGGCTTTAACGCCACTCGTTACAAAATGATTGACGAAATGGCTGAACGCCCACTCTTCAAACGCGTCAAGTTCGATCACAATAACAAAGAAGCGAACGAATTATTGCCCGCACTCTACCAGGCTGCTGGTATTCGCATGAAAAAAGCGGATACGCCGCTTCGTAAGTCTAACGGCATGATGGATCTCAATACCTCTAACTTCGAGATCATGAAGATCATCGAAAGCCAGTTCGACAGCAGCATGAAGATTCGTGATGACTTCCAGAGCCTTGCCAATGGCCCGGAACAAAGCCGCGAAAATGCTGATACGCCTGTGGGACGTGCCACGGCTGTCATCTCCGACTGGATCGATAATCGTCATAATAATCATCGAAATTATACGGATACGCAGAGCCTCGTGAGATCCGGTAAAATGGGCGCTCGCGAGGTTTCCACCTCACTTCGCTCTGAAGGCATGGTTTTGCCGAAATCCGTTCAGGAAAAATTAACACCGTTCCTCGGTTTTGATATCTCGAACATCAAGATCTACACGGGTCCGATCTCCGCGATGGCGTCGGCGGCTATGGGCGCTCAGGCCTTCACGCTCGGAAAGAGCATCTTCTTTGGCGAAAAGAAATTCGACTTCAATTCACCTGAAGGACTCGCCTTGCTCGCACACGAATTGACCCATACCACCCACTTCAACTCCGGCGACTCCGTCAACGCGAAGGAAGAAGCGGCTGAAAGCATGGAAGCACGCGTTCTCAAAGCCTTTGGTGGGGCCGAGAAATCCCTCGCACTCGAATCCAATTGCAAAAATTGCAAACCCACTTCGACCTCTTCCAACGTGGTGGCGCCTCACTCGGTGGGGGCTCGCCCAAGTTACAACGTCGAAGAAGTTTTCGACCGCGTCGCCGATGGCATCGTCGAAAAAATGATCGAAGCCATGAACGAAGAAAAACAGCGTAACGGCGTGTAAGCCAACGTTGAAAGATTAAAAAAGCCCCTGGTGATCTGCTCACCAGGGGCTTTTTTTTACGTGTTGCTGCTAAGTTTATCGCTGCATCACGCGTTGTTATGCGCGAATGACTTGGTTAGGCGTCAAACTGAAGGGCATCGACGAGTTTCTTTGCCTCGTTGCCAGGGAAAACGCCCTTGATTTTGGGCATCAACGATTTCATCAGCTTGCCCACGTCTTTTTTGGACGTGATCTCAAGCTCTTTCACGAGATCATTGATGATCGTCTTGACTTCGTCTTCGCTGAGTTGCTTGGGCAAGAAGCTCTGGATGATTTCGAGTTCAAAGGTTTCTTTTTCAGCACGGTCGGTCGCGCCAACGAGGTTGTAGCTGTCGATCGCTTCGCGACGTTTTTTGGCTTCACGCGTCAAAACGGCGATTTCTTCTTCGTTCGAAAGGTCATGAAGCTTTTCTTTGGCTTCGGTTTTGAGTGAGTTTTCGACCAAGCGAAGGGCGTCGCGACGCGCGTTGTCGCGGGCTTTCATGGCAACGATGACTTGTTCATGGATATCCGTTGTGATGGACATGGGCATTCTCCTAAATGGGGGTTGGGCTCAAAACACGGTGCTGTGTGGTGCCTGAATGGCACAAAAGGCGCGTGTTTTGGACGCAAACATCATGATTTAGACAAAAAGAAAACCGCACTTTTCAGGGTGCGGTTCTCTAGAATTAAGATTCGATCTCAGGCGAGGTTAGGCGCGTTTGAGATAATGATTTCGCACGAGGTGTGTGACCGCTTTGGTCGTTTCGATATCATCGGTGAGCTCACTGTTATTGAGAATGGATTCCATCGTGGGTTCATTCAAAGCGAGCTGGAACATATCGAGTTGTTCTTTTGTGAGATCGCTTAACTTCGCGGTGAGCGGGGTTTCGATCTGGAAGATGGTATCGTATGTGGGGACGTCATCACCGATGGCATCCATTTCGTCGATGATGCGCATGGCTTCCATAAGCATCGATTCGACAGTCTCGTTGATCGGATTTTCGAATTCGTAGGTCGCCATGGTATCGAGCAGGAAGGTGCCCTGTTTCCAGGTGATCATGCGATAGAAGGCCTTATCAACGGGGATAGCAAAGTTATTGTTGATCACCGAGCCATACACACGGCCTTCACGGAGGTAAATACGACCTTCCGTGCCACCAGGCGTCGTAATGAACAGGCAACCAGTCTTCTTGCTGGAACCAAACAGCTGAAGCAGATCAGGCAAAGGAAGCTGGTCGAGGAGACCAGACAGAACACCAGACTGCGTCCCTGCATGCTGCGTGTGGCTCGGCGAAGACGACGAAACCCGACCGGATGTCACACCCGGCGAAGGAATGCGAACATCTTCGATGCTGGCATTGCCAAGGGTCGAAATACCAAGCGGCGCTGGCGGCGGATTGCTGCCATCGTTCTCTTCGTAAACGAGCTTGATGATCGAAGAACCGATCAAAATACGATCGCCTTCTTTCAGTTTCACGCTCGTGATCTTCTCGCCATTCACAAACGTGCCGTTTGTGCTGCCGAGATCTTCGATCCAAATCTCTGTATCCGTCGTCGTGATCTTGGCATGATGACGGCTGACCATGTCCTCTATTAGAACCATTTCAAGTTCGCTTGAACGGCCAATGATCAGTTCTTGATTCATCTCAAGCGTAAATTCGCCACCAGCGTATTTGCCTGAGATAAACTTTAATACGTAACGTCCGGAACCAGGTGTATGCGTCATGAATTCGTCATTCCCGAAAAAGTTGCTGAAAAATCCCCCAATTTCGCGTTCGTTAGTTTAATCCAATTCCTATGACTTTGGCAACTCTTTGATGTTCTCTTTTTGCTTCTCTCACTTTTTCTCGCTTCAAAAGGCGAAAATTTCCATTTTCGAACCCCATAACTTCCTGATTTACAATCATATTTCAATACTCAACACGCTTTCCTATGTTTCGTTTCGCTTGCATTGCGCGCACAATATCGGTAACATTTTTAACGTTTTTGTGCCCATTGGGGGCGCTATCTTTTTGGTGCTGGCAATGACCTCCTTTACGATGAATTTTTTGGGATCCGGAAATGCCCGATCAAAACCTCCGGTCAACTACAACACCAATGTACTCGTCACTGCTCCTCACGGAAAGTGGCTCATCGATTGCGGTATTATGGGGCCACTCGCCCTCAAAAATGCCGGCGTACAGACCACGGACATTCAAGCCGCTTTCATCACACACATGCATGGCGACCATGTCTTTGGCATCGAAGAGATCCTCTTCGAGTCCTACTTTCGGCTGCACCGAAAATTTGGACTCCTCTTGCCCTCGCCCTTCATTGATCCAAATAACGAAAAGGGAGAGCACTTTTGGAACAACTATCTCCGTGCCTCGATGACTTCGGCCGTTTTGCAGCAAGACGAGTCCTATGTCCAGTTGCAGCTGGAAGACTATGCCGATGTGCAAGAAATTTGCCCCGAGAAGACGTATGACTTCTTTGGCGTGCCCGTCCGGATCTTTCCAGTCCTGCATATCTGGAATCGTTCATCCTTCGGGATCTGCCTGGACGAGCGCGTGTTTTATACGTCTGATACGACCTTTTCACGTCAGGCGATCGAATCCTACTTCGAACAGGGCGCCGAGATCATCTTTCACGATGTCTCTTTCCTTCCTAAAAAACATGGTGGGGTCCACGCCGCTTTTGACGATCTCAAAACGTTGCCCCGTGAGTGGGCCGAAAAGATCGTTTTTATGCATTACGACGATTTCGTGACCAGCGAGCAAAAGAAAGTCGCCGAAGACCTCGGGTTCAGACTCGCTGGTTGTGGTCAGGTCTTTCAGTTCTAGTCGCGACCGAGCTTTCAGTTCTAGTCGCTTCAAGATCGGGTGAGACTGCCACGAAATATTCGTTGTGGCGCAACGTCTTAGTTGCCTTGTAACTTCGAAGCGGCTGGCTTTGAGGCAATTTTTACTTTGATGGGTTCGTGGTTGCCGTCCTTGTGCGTTTTCAACGCACATACGGACGGCCTTTCGGCCTATGCCCTCGTGCCTCAAACGGCAAAGCGCTGGGACGCATCTTGTCCATGGTTTCGCGCGTTGTCCTCAGGGCATACGGCCTTCAGTGCGCGGCTATTGCATACGCCGCGCAATTTTGCGGCCTAGTGCATGCGATTGCGGCGACGTCTTAACAATAAAATGGCTCCGCCTAACAAGCCAAAGAAGGCACTGCCGATAGAGAAATCGTGCGTTTTACGGATGCTGCAACTGCAACCATCATCGATGTATCCGTAATCATCGGTTTGATCTTGCTGACAGGTTTCGTTGTCGCAATCCGCCATCTCGTCACAGACCCCGTCTTCGTCGATCTCACCGTCGCAGTCGTTGTCCTTCTTGTCACAGATCTCTTTCGCCGGTACGCAATCCGCCATCTCGTCACAGACCCCGTCTTCGTCGATCTCGCCGTCGCAGTCGTTGTCCTTCTTGTCACAGATCTCTTTCGCCGGTACGCAATCCGTCATCTCGTCACAGACCCCGTCTTCGTCGATCTCGCCG
>JAZUKH010000207.1:0-16005 GCA_045643185.1 Myxococcota bacterium
ACCGCTTGGCCTCCGACTTAACGCTAAATTATTTAATTCTTAAAAGCGTCTGAGGCTTTCCCGAGTTTTGTGTGTATCCACTCTGCTTTGGGTGGTTCGGGCATCTTTTCGCGTGATTGCATCATCAGTTGTCTTGCGATCTCACGTTTGGTTGGGGCTTCAGCGACGACTCTTGGACGCAGGCGGGCGCCGACGTGCGCCCACAATTGCCATAGTGGAGGTGCCTGAAGCACGTCGGGCAAGGATGACACAAAGTTGGTTGGTTGACTGGCATCGAGAGTCGTGGGCGCCGGGGCATCCTGTTGTTTGAGGCGGGTAAACAGCGTTATGGCCAGGTCGCGCCCGAGCGTTTCGAGGATCGCCTGTTGGACACCTGGCACGGCGTTACGCGGTGTCTGAGCCAGAAAACATTTGAGCAGGTGCCGTGCATCCAAGCTGTCGATCGCAAAGGCCGGTGAAAGGCTCCTCGCCATTTCGTCAAACGCGTAGCAGCTTGCACCAAGTTCGATGTATTTTTCGGTGGTCTTCCAAAAGACTGTGTTGGTTGCTGTCCGGTCGCTATCTGGCCAACGGTCGATGGCATCAGCAAGTCGCTGATAAGCGTCGTCGGGATTGTCGAGCCGGGCAAGTGCTTGCAGAACGGCGGCTTCGCAACGTGACTGACGCTCATTTGACGTGGTGTTTAGTGCGTCGGCGAGTTCGCTCAGTGCGTCGAGGCGTGTGATCTCAGGACGATGCAACAGAACTTCGATAAAAGTGCGTCTCGCTTCGACGTTTTGGGCGAGTTGGTTGGCAACCAGATCAAGATGTGGCAAGTCTGCGTCGAACCAGCACAGGGCGGCTTCAGCGACGACGGGACCATCACCGAGTTGAAGGGCCAGTTCGAGCAGCGACGCGTCGACGATGGGTGCTCGTTTGGCTGACGACAGGGCACGCCTTGCCAAGTGGCGTCGCAAATTGCGGGTCTGGTCGCTTTCGCCGAATTCCTCGGCGCGAGCGAGCCATTGCTGGGCTTCGCCAAAGTGACCGAGCAACGTGTGCGCATGCACAAAAGCGGCGCAGATCAGCGCGTCGCATAACTCGATCTGCAGGGCGTTTGACAAGTCTTGTAAGGCTAACTCGGGGGCGTTTTGAACACAAAACGCCTGTGCGCGTAACGCGTAAAAACACGACGCGGCGTTTGGCCAAAACGGAATGTTCGAAGGCACACACACGGTTTGGCGCAAAAAGGCATCTTCCCAAGGCTGGTTTTGCATGATCGCAGCGAGTGCGCGGATCGTGTGCCAGGCTCCCAACAGGTCAGAAGTGATGTCACGCGAAGATTGAACTGACAGTGCTCCAAAATCGTGTAGAAGCAAGGCTCCGAGTGCACTTTCGAGCGACGAAAGTGATTTGAGGCGCGCATGCACATCGTCAGGTGAGCTGCAGGTTTCAAATGCGTTCAACGCCATCAGGCGCGTCAACCAAGCGGTTTGGGCTTCGCCAGGCAGGCGTTGCAACAGTTCGAGTTGCGAAGCATACGAAAAGCGTGATGCGACGTCGAACCAGTTTTCAAGACGTTCGCGTGGGGTATCCGTCTCAGTTTTGTCGGCAAGACAGCGTTGCACTTGCTCAAGCCAGGGTTTGTCGAAGTTGGGCGCAAAACAGGTCGCCCAAAGTGCGGCGTTGCGACCGACCTGGTCTCGCACGAGTCGAAGTGAAGGCGGCAAGTTGGCTGCGTCAAAGCGTTTTGCCGACAGCGACTCGTGATCGCATGGTGACCAAGCGATGATGCGTCGCATGGTTTCGACGTTATCACATAATTCGAGTGCGGTCTCGGTGAGCTCATGTTGTTTGATCAGGCTCATCAGCGAGGTCGCGATCTGTAGAGCTACTTGGGGCAGCCAACGTACCGCGTCTGGAACCAGATCAATGCGGTCACGCAAAAATACGGCGACTTGAGCGACTTGGCGTGCGAGTTCGTCGGGGGCGTCGGTGATTTGACGTTGCGTAAGCGCAAAATGACGAAGTTGTGCGACGAGGTTTTCGCAGTCTGACTGGGTGACATTGGCCAAACGGTCGTTCCAAAGACCTTGGTCGACGCAGGCCAACAGGCTTTTCACGATCGCGGCGTTTTCAGGCGGCCAGTCTGTTGTGTCAGGTCGCTCGCTTCCTTCGCGCCAAAGCTGCGTCGCGAGCGAGAATGCCTCAAACAGCATTTCGGAGGCTAATATCGTCGTGGAGCTGAACATGAACACTACCTGTGAGTGGGGTTAAAAAGCGAGGACGGCATCTTCACCGTATTTGGCGATCTGCTGGTCGATATGTTTGAGGGCCTGGTCACGACGTTCCCAAAAACGTTGTAGGCTTTTCTTTTCTTCTTTCGTTGGGTTTGGAAAGAGGCGATCGTTGAGTGTTTCTGGGGTGAGCGCACGCAGACGTGTGACCAAGTCACGATGAAAGACCTTGACGACATCGAGACGTTTGACGACGCGTGGAGCGTGCCAGGCTGGAAAGGCCGCGCCGTTGTCGATGGCAATGATGCCCCCAGGTTGAATGTGGCAGTTCGCGCCGTAGTTGCCAGGATCCTGGCTAAAACGATCCCAGTTGTTCGTCAGAAAATCGAGCAGCATCAGGTCAGAAAGCTGACGCGCAAAGTCTTTGGTCGATAGATCTTTGGTCCAGTCCGTATATTTGCTCAAATTGTTGATATCGGTGGGGCGACCGCCTGCGAGCATGCGTTTTAGCAGGTCGCGAAGTTCGATATGGGTGCCATCGGGCTCAACGACGCTTCGCCAGTTGCCCATTTGTTCGACGGGAAGTCCCGAAAATGGGGTGATCCATTCTTTTTGTGTTGCATATAGGTATTGTTCGCCGTTTTCATTGGCCCAGATAAGGTGTTCGAACTTTGATCGATAACCGGCATTTTTGCCTGAGGCATTCGTGGCGTAGAGCGCGTTAAAGTCGCTTTTCTTGAAGCGGACGGGGACGTTTTCAGGCACATCGAAGGCACAACCCAGGATCTCGCAAATGCGGAAAAATGCGATTTCGGAGCGATACATCGTCTGTCGTAAATCTTGGTCGGGCTTGATGGCTGCAATGGTCGTGTCATTCACTTTGTATTTGAGTGAAACCGTAGACCCGCCGCCAAGGGCATGCAGGCTGTTGTTGCCTTCAGGACGTACAGTTCGTGTGAACGAGGCACCATAGCGTGGATCTGCGTCAAAGGCGCGCCAATAGTCTTCGCGTGCCCTGGTATTGCCTTTGTCAGCATCGTGTCGAACGAGTTTTCGCGCTTCGTCATAGCGGCCTTCAGCGATCATAACACTGACGTTGAGCGAGCGCTTTTCTTCTTTTGAAAGGTCTGATGTGTCCATAGCGTCGAAGAGTTGGCGCGCTGTGACGCCGTCTTGATGATCGATCGCTTCGTTAAGTGCCTGACGTTGGAGCTCGCGTTCATTTTCAGCCACTTGGACCCAACTTTCTTGCACGACGGCGCTGGTTTCGGCTGTCGCTTGGGCTTGTTCCGTTAACGCCTGGGCACGGGTTGCGTCTTCAGCGGCATTAGCCGAATTTTCGACAGCTTTTTGGGCATCCTCGATTGCGGCAAGTTCTTCCGACGTCTGTGATTGCGCTGCGTCTAGGGCTGTATTCGCTGTTGATGTGGATGAGGCGCAGCTGGTTAGCCAAAGGCACGTGGTAAGTGCGAGCAATGTGGATGGTGTTTTCTTCATGAAGGTATCCTCGTAAAACGGACAAATCGCGTCGTCAGGCGATTAAGCATCTGTCGATGACGTGCCGCAATTTCGATATAGTATGGGTTTCAGATCAGAAGCTCTGATACGCATGCTTATCGGGCGACGCGTATTAAAAACAGGGCGGTATTTTAAGCCGTGTTAGGCTGAATAGGCTAGTTTTTTGGGCAATCTGCGCGCACCAAATTTGCGCACGCTCGCTTGACCCAAAACTAAAATTTGTGCAGAATGTCAGCGTTTTCGCCCGAAAACGGCATTTCCACTGGAAAATTGAGGAGAATTATTATGCGTAAGACGATTTTGGCATGGACATGTGTGGCTATGGGGTTGACGATGTTTGCTTGTGGTCCACAAGGTGAGTCCAAAACGGGCGCCGACGCTCTGACGCCGGAAGAAGTTGCTGCAGCCCAGGTTCGCGAAGAAGCTGCTGTCAATGCTCCCAAGAGTCAGTCCATCGCGCCGGAATGTAAACGCGTTATTCGACAGATGGTCACAAAACAGGAAGGTGGTCAGCAGTATTTGCTCGACGATGCTACGCTTTGGCAGGTCATGCCGGATGAATCCGTGCAACTGATCAAAAAATTGGATGACGTCGTTGATAATTATCGCCTCGTGCCCAGTACTGGCGTCATCATTCACTATGCTAATAACAAAGTCATGTTGACGCATGTCGAATCCAATACGGATTTATTCAATCTGCGTGGTGATCCTCAGTCCAAAACGGTCATGTATACGCCGGACAATATGGAAATGGCGATCAAGGATGCCGATGGGGCCATCAATATTTGGAACGTGCCCGAACGCTTCTCAGGGATCCAGCTCTCTGAAACCGTACAGGACTTCATCAATCGTCAGAGTCCTGACTACCGCATGAAATTTTCAGTCGAGGCCTATGCTGTGTCATTAGCTGGTGAAGGACGTGCGATTTTGGCTAGTGATGATGAAGCAAACCAAAAGATCGGTTTGATTTACTATATGGATGATAAGAATGACAAAGGTCGTTTGAGATCCATTGCGCGCACGAATAAACACATTGCGCATCTTCAGCTCTCGCTTTCAGCGCGCTGGGTCGCAGCATCTGATAGCGATGGTCAGCTTTACATCACGACAACTGGCGAAGATAAAGGTTTCAAGATTTACGCTCGTAGTTACACGAATACGCGTAACGTCAAGTTCATTGGCGATAACGTGTTGATCATGGAGCCCGAACGTCTCATCCTGCTTGACACGGCGACAGGCAAAGAAATGTGGACGCGTGACGTGAAGGCGGTATCATGCTATGCGCCGTCTGAGGATCAGTTGATTTGTTCGACGGGCGATACCATCGAAGACATCAATGCAAGAAATGGTAAACTCAATCATACCTACTTCTTTAATAGCGAAAACTACGGTGATCTTTCGGGGACGAGCGATTTAAAGGGCTCTGCGCCGGCAACTTGTTTGATCACGAAATAAGTTGGGTCAAAATTACTATTGCAGCGCTAAAGTCGTCGTTTGATGATGCGCTGCAATGATCATCAAGACGTTTTGAACGGTACGATTTTTGGACCTGTTTAACTAATATTTATATTGTGGAATATGAAAGTTGCTCAAGACGTCCTCGATTATTTTCAGAAGATTCGTGATGACGCAGCCGCTGCTGAACGCGAACGTATGACTAGGGAATTTGAGGCGGAGAAAACAAAAATCAGAGCGAATGCAGAAAAAGCCAAGGTTGATGCAGAATAAGCCAAGGCTGACATGGAAAATGCCGCCAAAGCAATGCTTGCTGATGGTATGAACATCGATTTAATTGCTAAATATATTCAGTTGCCGATCGAACGCATTCAGGCAATGGCTGAGGAATTCCGTCCATAATTATACGTTGTTCATTGAAACTCTCGCGTTTCTTCATGCGTGCTCGTTAAGAGATATTGCGGAACGTGGTTGTCGTGAGCGCCTCACGTTCCGCATCGGTGTAGGCTTAAGACCTAGTGAGTTCCCTCGTCCGGGCTTATCATGCCATTGTTTTGCATGAAAGCAATGACTGGCGTAAACGTGATTAGAACGCTTGGCAGTCATGTGCTTTCATATCTTATTTCGGGCGTAACGATCGTTAGCCGTTCACATGGCTTCGATCAAAGACCTCACCAAATGACATGATCTTGCCGAGTGGGAACGGGAAGGGCATGCTGGTGACGTCACTGTTGTCTTTCGGATTAATGTCGTAAAGGATCGGAAGGGCATCCCCAATGTGAAGCGAGGCTTGCGCGTCGTAGCGCACCGTCACGGAGTGAACGAGATCGTCTGGACTGGCATCGTCTGGTGGATTGAATTTGTATGAGATGCGATAACTGGTCGGGCGAGTGTTGAAATAAACCGTTTTGCCGGCCAAAGACGTGTTGCCCGTAAGCGAAAACTCGTGAAGCTGGCCTTCAGAGTCGGGATAGTATTTTTCAATGAAGATATCGTCGACCGGAATCGGCACTATGTTGCAGACCGTGGCGATCGTTTTGCGACCATTCTGGATGAGTTTACGGCGTTTTTCGTCTTCTTCTTCGTGGTCCCCTTCTAGACCGTCCTGCTTGAATTTCTGTAAGGCATGGTGAGCAACCAGATTGAGCTTAGGATGCTTAATAAACACCGTGATAAGCGCGAAAAATACGATAGCACAAATACCGGCACCGATACCAAACTCGATAGAGTTGTACGCCGTCGCACACAAAAAGAAGTAATAACCGAGCGTCGAGGAAAGGCCGAAGGCAATAATGAACAAAACTAATGTTAGCGTTGCGCCATTTTGACCCCATAACGGATGAGCTGCTTCATTTTCACTCTGTTTCATGTAATTGCGGATCATGCGTTGGCTCAAACCGGTCAATTTCATGGAATAATACTTTGACGGAATGTCGCGTGGTGTCTTTTCGGGTAATTGAAGCCACAGATCGATGTTTCCTGCCTGTCCGAGCTTTTCGACGCGATCGAGATCGTTCTCGTAAGTGCTCGTTGCGATAGCCTTGATGTCATCGTCGATAAAGTTGTTGTTCGCAAAATTCGTAAATTGTGCGCGAAGAATTTTGTAGTCACAAAGTCGCTCGTTTGCATTGGGGACAAGCATTTTTCGCAGACAGGAAACGACTGCGTGAGGAAGACGCTCAAGGTGGGGTTCAATGATGAGACGGAAGTCGGCCGTTTGCATATTTCCAGGTTCGACACCGCTCAACATATAGGTAAGGGTGGCGCCGAGCGCGTAGATATCACTGGCTGTGGTTGGACGTCCCATTAACTGTTCAGGCGGCATGTAGCCATAGGTTCCGGCAACCGTTGAGCCGCCTTTTTGAACCTGTGGATTCGAAACGGCGCCAAAGTCGATCAGATAGAGCTTAAATTCGTCGCCGATCTGTGGTTCAAACATGATGTTCGAGGGCTTGATGTCGCGGTGGATCACGGGCGGATTATGCGTGTGCAATTTTTCGAGCAGGTCGATCAGCTGAATGGCGATTTCAAAAATGCGGTGAATGCTAAAACGATAGCTCGTCTGCATCATTTCGCTCAGGGATTTGCCATGAATGCATTTCTGAACGATGAAGGCATGCGGTTTGGGTGTGTCCAGGCATTCGTGGGTGGCATAGAATGTCGCCACACCATCGATGTTTAGCGTTTGAAGGACCTCAGCTTCTCGCCAAAACAGGTCATATTCTTTCCAGTTTTGGACGGAGTCGATCTGAAGCTGTTTGATCGCCACGTGTTCACCATCTGACTTGCGAATGGCTTCGTAGACTTTTGCCTGGGCGCCTTGACCAAGCTTTTTGACGTAGGTGTAAAGCTCGGTCAGTTCTGGCGGCGTTTCGACGATTTCTGTGGCTGTTGGTGCCGCAATTGGCGTTGGCTGGGCACGATGTTCTGATTGTTCATTAAGCGTGATTTGTTCCATAGCAATGACCCTGCCTTAAACGTCCATGATGGGATCGATATCTGTCAAAACGTTGCTGCGCGGTTCATTTGGATTATAGGCGACCGTGCATGTGAGTGGAAATTTGAGGTTGATGCCGTCAAAAAAGCGGGAGACGCCAAAATAACGTTCACCGCCGGCTTCAAAGATGTATTCGAAGGCTTCATGGGCGTCGACGTAGGTAAAGCCCATGATTTTGCCTTGGGTGGTTGACCAGCTCTTGGGCGGTGTCCACAAATTCTTACGGCGCACGAGTTTGGGTTTTCGAATGTCTTCGTATGACTGGATGATCTCGGCTTCCTCGGCTTCGGCGGCTGCGATCTCTTCCGGTGTAGCGCCAATGAGTCCGGTTTCTTTTTTGTCGAAGGCGAAGGCACTGGCGTACACGATTGGCGCATGAAGTAGTTTTTCGCCCTGTTTCTCATCAAGTTTGCGCTTTTTGCGGTACGCGACGATGGCACCAAACAAGGCGATCGCCATGACGATCGCCAACAAGATCCGGTCGAAGAACAACAGACTGAAGGCGGGCAAGAAAAATGTGGCGACAAACAGAACCAGACATTCCACACACAGGATGAGCGAGCCGATGAAGGTACGTGGAATGCCGTGTTTGACGTCGTTGGCCGTTACGCCCTGAAGTGAGCGCACTTGCTTAATGTAGCTGCGCAACTCGGCCATGTTTTTGGGTCTTTTGCCAATGTCCGAAGCGAGCAGCATGTCGAGAAGTTCGCGCATCGCGCAGCTCGTCTGGGGCGCTTTCTGTTCCAAAACAGGTTCGTATTGGAGCTTGAACACGTCGGAAGGAATGTCGTATGGCATGACACCCGTGAGCAAGTGCAATGCCGTGGCGCCGACTGCGTAGTAGTCCGATTGGATCGCAACGTCGCCCAACTGCTGTTCTGGCGCCATGTAGCCAAATGTGCCCGCGATCGTCGATCCGCCCTGGTGCTTTTGAGGGTTGGCGACGGCGCCAAAGTCGATGAGGTAAACGCTGGCTTTGCCGCCGTGTGGGTTCATCAAAATGTTTGAAGGTTTGATGTCACGGTGAATGATCGGCGGCGTGTATTGCTCCTGCAATGAGGACAAAATGCTGCACAGCCCGTCCAGGACGTTCAGCACTTCGTCTTCCGTGAATTGCTTTTTGGTCTCAAGCTGGGCTTCCAGGGACGGGTATTGGATGTATTCTTGAATGATGTAATAGTTGTCATCGGGATTGCCCGTTTCCGGAATAATGCTTTCGTAATATTTGGGCACGCCGTTGACGCGGATACTTTCAAGAACGGCAGCTTCTCGTTTGAACAGGTCGACCGCCTTTAGATTTTCGACCATGTTCATTTTTAGGCATTTTATCGCGACATAACTGTCTGAATAGATGACTCGGGCAAGGTAGGTTTTGCCGTTGGCGCCTTCGCCGAGTTCGCGGATAAATTGGTATTTGTCCTTGAGGATGTCTGGGGTTTCCAAGGCGGTCGTTTGACTTTTAGAAGCGGTGACGTTGTCGTTCGACGAAGTGGATGGCGTGCGTGCTGTAACAGGGGCTTGTTTCGCGACGGTTTCACGGCGTTCGGGCGTGGCTTCTGCGGATTGAATAGGATCCATGCGTTTTCCTTCACAAAATATGATTCTGCCAAAAAACAGATGATAATTCATCTAACGCTGCGATGCGTTTATGACACGGGGGTCGCAGTCTATAGTTAGATTCGTTTATTATAAAGCAATACGTTTCAAAGTTAAGCATTTCCTGATCAGCTGGTATGGCGGCAACCCACAACGTCTTGGGCCCTGCCAGGCGAAGGGGTAGCGGCGTATTTGGTATTTCCGTAGAGACGTGTGGTCCACGCGTCTCTACGAAAATACCAAATAGCCGCGTAGGGGAAGGCTTTCCCCTCAAACAAAACAATTTTATATACGAAATTGAGCGTTAAATTATGTAAATAACGACATATAACTACATGTGTTATATGTGACTACATGAGGCTATGAAATGCACGTGTGGTGTGGAATTATGCGTCATAAAGTCAAAATTTGCTTGCGCAAAAGTGAATTAGGTAATAGTCAAGAAAGGTTGACCGTTTACGGTCATTTTTTTGTTTAACCCTTTGACCCTTGAAAGGAAAGGAAAGGAAATGTCCTCAGAAATTGCCGCACCAAGCGCAAAGAAAGCCGTATCGATTTGGTGGTTTGCATTTGGCTATTTTGCCGTTTACATTCCCTATTCGTTTTTGACGAAAGTATTGACGAAAGGGATGGCATCGATCCCTGAAGGTTTGACCGGTGCAGATCTTGAAGCTGCTCAAAAAGCCGTCACCGTTAATAGCTTCGAGATCCTTCCGCCGACGATTATGGCATCCATTATCGTCATGATTTGTTTCATCAGCATCATGGGTTGGTGGAAATATGCCACCCAATGGAAACTTGGTTCGCTTTCACTTCCTCGTCCTCGTCTTCTTACGCTTTTCTCTGGTATCTGCACAGGTATCGTCGTCGTCACCACGACGCTCGCCTATACGATCAACGGTGTCACCATCGTCACGGCTATGCTCTTTATGCGTGGCGGTATGCTCATCATGTCACCGATTGTTGATACGATCTTCAAACGCAAGGTCAAATGGTTCTGCTGGGCTGCTCTCGGTATGTCGATGCTCGCGCTCGTGATTTCCAGCCTCTGGAACCCCATCATGAATGGCACTTTTGATATTGGTTCCATCTTTGGTCAGCCTGCGCTCTTCTGGGTCGACCTCGCCGCTTATCTCGGCGCCTATTTTGTTCGTCTCACCATGATGTCGAAACTCGCCAAATCTGACAACGACGATGACACCAAGAAATTCTTCGTCGAAGAACAGATGACGGGTACGCCGTCCATCCTTATCATCCTTTTCATCATCGCCCTTTTTGGCGCGGGTCAGCCCTATGAAAGCTTCCCGGGCGGCGTTCACGCTGGTTACTTCGATTTCTGGTCAAATCACCCTGGAAAAATCATCGCCTACGCCATGATGATCGGTTTCTTCTCTCAGTTTAACGGCGTGTTCGGCGGCCTCATCCTGCTCGATAAATCCGACAACGCTTTCGCAGTGCCTGTCAACCGTTGCTCGTCCATTCTTGCTGGCGTTGGTGCCACACTCGCCCTCGTTGCTGTCTTCCCGTCCTACTCAATGCCGGATGCCGGCCAGTTCATTGGCGCTGCTTGCGTCGTTGGCGCGATCTGCTTCCTGACGATCCCCAAAGTCGTCGCCAAACTCGCCGCCAAGAAAGCTGCGCTTACCGCTGATGCTGTCGTCGCTGACAACAACGCGGTTGAAGCGGCTGCGCCTGCTGAAGAAGTCAAGGCTGATGCCGAAGAAGTCAAGGCTGACGAAGCCAAAGCTGACGAAGCCAAAGCTGACGAAGCTAAAGCTGAATAAATTTCAGTAATCACTTAATTCGCTTATAAAGAGGGTCGGACCGGTTCGGTTCGGCCCTTTTTCTATTTTATGGTAGCCGTTGCTATTGGCTTCGCCAATACGCACCGGCCGCGTTGGCTATTTCGCTGCGCGAAATACGCCACGCGTTTTTAGGCATACGGCGACGCGTTTGGTCGCTTCTCACGAGGTTAAAATGAAAATCATCACTGACTTTGACGGCACGCTCACGACGATAGAACATGAATACGCAAGTGAAATGCGCATCCTCATGCCTCAACTTCTCGCATTGTGTAATCACGACGAGGATCTGCTCAATACGATCCTCAAAGAGGTGGGCGAGAAGATCACGGCGAATCCGCAGAACTATGGGTGGATGAACCGTGAACGCATTACGGCGTTCAGTGACGAAGACTTATTTATGCAGATCTCCAGTCGAACCAAGTTGATCGACGAATGGGCCAACGAAGGTAAGGGCAGCGTGACCAAAATTGCCGCGAACCTGAAAGCATTTGGCAAAACGTTGTCGGCGTTGACGAATGAAGCCTTTTTACAAATGAGTGCCGAACCCGTGACCGAGAAAAATGCGCCCGAAGCTGAAAGCATGGCCGTTATCAACCAGTTGCTGGATCGCGGTGACGAAGTCGTCATCGTCAGCAATTCGTATGCTTCACGCATTATCGATAAACTGGCTCACTTTGGCATTAAAGTCGCCGATGCCGCGACTGATCCGACGGCGCAGTTCCGTGTGCGCGGAAATGCCATGAAATACGGTCTGGACGAATCGAGCCACAAGGTCGCGTTTGCCACGCGCCCGGTCGATGTGAATCGTTCGGGCTATATCAACGTCATTCTGGAAGAACGTCCGGATGTGATTATCGGCGACGTGCTTTCGCTCGACCTGGCGACGCCTTACTACCTCGCCCGTGATCATCAGGAAATTGCGGGCATTCAACTTTACCTGCGTCTGCGACCGTACACGCCAAAATGGGCTATTCAGTGCGCAACGAACAGACCGTTCAACAGTCCTGCGAAGCTCAAAACGCTTAGTCACTTCAAAGAACTGCTTTAATTGACCGATTTCATTGAAAAGACAGGGAAGTCACGATGAAAAAATTGTGGATCGCACTCGCCATGTTATTGTTCGCGAGTTGCTCACACCAAAATGTTGAAAATGCGACGTCGTCTGAAACCTCAACCATGGACGCGTCGCTTACAATGGATCTGATCATGCCCGACACGGCGCAAAAAACGTCGTCCGGGTTTGCCTATGTCGTGCTCGAAAACGGCGATGGGGCGGCTGTCGATCCGATTCGCGCTTACAAAGTCCGTTTGAAAACGTATGACATTATGACAGGCTCCGTCGATGATGCCGAGGTGGTCATGATTCCAGCCCAAGCCGGCGGCTTTTATGCCGAGATCATGACGTTGATGCACGACAACGACTTGGTGCGTGTCTGGGGTGAGTCGCAAGGACGCGTTTGGGATATCGAGCTGTTGGGGGTGGCGCACGAATTTGACCTGCCTGACATGACGGAAGCGCCCGAAAACGCGACCGAGCTGAATGGCGCCATGTTTGTGATGTTGGAACCTGGTGAAGGCGCCTTGACCAAGCACGATCAGGCGGTGCGCATGCATGCGACGCGGTGGAATCTGAACGACGGCGTCGTGCTTGAAAGCTCGCGTTTGGGCGAGGGTATGGTCGCGATCCTCAATAACGAGATGTACTATCAAGACCCTGTGCATGCGGCATTGTTAAGTCAAATGGCGCCGGGTGCGCATGCACGTGTTTGGATTCCTGGTGAAGTTGCACACACCGACTTTGACATTCTCGAAGACGTTTGGCTCGTCGAACGTATGCCTTATTTCGACGTGCCGTCCGACTTGGTTCATCCGCAAGACGCCGAACTCGTCATTGAAGGCGCTTGGATGCGCGTTCAGGAGGCCGGCAATGACACGGATGCGCAACTTCAGCCTGGTGATGATGCCCAAGTCGATATGACATGCTGGAACAGCGCAGATGGCAAGATCATCATGTCGTCCGCGCTTACCAAGCAGAACACCACGATGCACCTCGACGACAACCTCGGTGTGTGGTTTGACTTCATGCAGCGTGCGAAACACGGTATGACGTTTTGGACCTGGACAGAAGCCGCTGCGATGCCGCAATCGGTCGGTATCGACATGGTTTGTCGCGTCATCGTGAAATAACGCTCAAAAAACTTGACAAATAGGTCGCGAAAACCCAAAAAGTCACGCTTACATGTGTGTGTTTTCTGCACACATAGCGTTATGCTTTTATTAACTGGCGATAAGCCATTGTCGATATGGAAGAGAAATAAAATGGACGCAAAAATTATGATCATTGGCGCCTGTATCCTCGTTGCTATCATCATTATTATGATGTTGCGCGGAAACGGGCTTCCCAAAGCTATTCAGCAAGCCAAACAGATCAAGGATATCAAACCGATCGTTGATGAGATCGATCGCACGCAGAATGCTGATTATAAATCGCTCTTCAATTCGGCGATCAAGACGTTGTGGGATTCCTATGAGCGTGAACTGGCCGTTGACCTCGCCAAAGTCTTTTTGGAACGCCATGACGATGCGCCGATCGCTCAGCATTGGCTTCAGACCATCATGTCGGTTGAAGGTCAGCTTTGTGGTGCCAAACTGGGTGAAGACTTCATCAAAGAACACTTCAAAGAAGATCTTGCGAATAAATGTGGTAGCTGTTGCGGCGGTAGTTGCAAAGGTAAAAACTGCAAATCTTGTAAATAATTACTGTTAAAAATCAGAGACTTACGAGGCGTTTTCAAGAAATTGACTTGAAAACGCCTTTTTTTGCGTCCAGCGCGTGGTGAAGTCATTGGCCTGTCGTTGGTTTGGACGTGTGATAAAAGGAGTATTGGCATTGCCGCATTTGTCATTGGGTTTGACTTCGGCGAGTGAACAAAAGCCAACAAACAACGTGCCTTTGGCGCTCACGTATATGATCAGCGCCGGCGTGTTTATTGGCATCAGCTCGGCGATGATTCGCGGGTTCAGTGAAGGTCTTCCGCCGCTTGAAACGGCATTTTTTCGAGGATTCGTGGGGTTTGTGATCTTGGTGACGCTCATGGGGACTGGCGTCAAAAAGATTCCCTTGGGAAATCGAAAAAAACTACTCTTTCTTCGTGGTTTGTTTGGATCATTGGCTTCGATCCTTTACGTCTGGGCGATCTACCACATGGAACTTGGCTTGGCGAATGGCCTTAACCAGACGTCACCGATCTTTGTCTGTCTTTGTGCCGCGATATTTTTGCGCGAGCGATTTGGTTGGTGGATCTATCTGACGGTGTTGTTTGCCTTCTTTGGCATGACATTGATCGTATCACCAGACTTTTCGACATTGAACCTGGCTGCGTTGGTCGACGTGCTTTCTGCGATACTCTCGGCTTTTGCTTATACATGTGTGAAAAAGTTACAAGCTACGGAAACGTCCGACACGATCGTGTTATGGTTTCTGGGAATGAGCTCGTTAGTGCCGCTTTTCTCAATTCCGTTTGCACCGTGGCAGATGCCTGAAATGACGAATTTTTTGGGACTGATTGGTGCAGGTGTCACGTGTTTGCTCGGTCAACAGCTCATGACGCGTGCTTATCGATTCGCCCCAGCGACCATTGTGGCGCCATTCATCTATATGTCGACGCTTTCCAGTTTGTTCATCAGCTACTTTGTTTGGGACGAGTTGCCGGGGACGATAAGTTTGATCGGTTGCGGCATTATTATCGTTTGCGCCATTGGCATCGGTGTTTTGCCCAAAAATCACTCCGAGCGGGCAGCCAAAAAAGCGGCGATGCCGGATAAAACACTTAAAAATCTGTCATAACATTAAAAATGGCTTGACGAGTTATCCACAAGTCATTAAAACTCGCGCGCCCGACTTTGAGGTATGCCACTTATCCTTGGCTGCTTTCATCGAATTGGTTTTCGGGTGTTTAACCACTCTTTTTAGAAGGAGACATTACATTGGATAGTAAATCTCGTGATTTAGGGGCCCTCCAGGTTGCCGTTGAAGGCAATAACCTCAACCGTGCGATCAACCAGCTTAAACGTCACATGGCTCGTGAAGGCGTCATGAAAGAACTCAAACGTCGTCGTCACTATGAAAAACCCAGCATCATTCGTAAACGTAAACAGAAAGAAGCTGCTCGCCGTCGTCGTAAAGAAGCTCGTCGTCGTGGCCGTTTTGTGTAATTAAATGCTTTAGATAATCAGATCTGTATTGATTATTGATGAATGGACTCAAATGTGAGTCCAAATATAAAAAGCCGTTCAGAATTCTGAACGGCTTTTTTTTATTCTTTATGGTTCGACAGGCGAGGCGATCCTGAAAAGCACTTTGTTATGCTACCAGAGTTTTTCTATGCGCGTATTAGGGTAGTAATGCTCAAGGATCTGTTGCGAGGTGTAGTTGCGTTGAGCCATGCCGATTGCGCCCGTTTGACAGAGACCAACGCCATGGCCAAAACCAGCGCCGTGGAACGTTACTGTTTTGACGTGACCAGCGTTGTCGCGGGCTATTTCGAAGTAGAAGAGCGCACTTTTTAGGTTATTAAAAAAGCGACGGATGGGTAATTCGCGTTCGAGAATGAGCTCACGTTGATCGCTGGTCACACGGATCTTGGTTGCTCGACCGCTCGGTCCGCGCGAGATGACTTCGATATCATTGATCCACTGGGCTTGAATGCCCTGAGTCTTGAGGGCTGTTTTAAGGTCATTGGCCGTCAGGGTGACGTCCCAGTGAGCGTGTTTGGTTGAGGAAAACGACTTTTGACCGGCAGGCGCTTTGGCACAAAACGCATCTGACTGATTCGGTGAGCCGTCAACGAGGTTTTTGACATCCTGCTCAGTCGTGGGCGATGGCAATTCGTTCGCGTGGTCACGCTTCGCCACGAGG
>JAZUKH010000208.1:0-10538 GCA_045643185.1 Myxococcota bacterium
GACGCGCCTATGCCGGACGGCATACGGCGCGCTGGCGCGGGCTATGGCGATGTACAGCCGCCATACGCCCGCGCGACAATATAAACATCCATATTTTCCACGGCATTTTATCGTCGCCTTTCGGCACATTGTCTGTCGTGAAACAAGCGCAACTCACCATGATTGTAGATTGTTACAGCTCAGCCATGGGTAATTCACAATTTTATAAAAACTGGACAGACATTGGCAAAAGACTGATTATTACGCAATTTTAAGGCAGAAAATGATAAAAGCCGGGGGGCCCCGGCGAGGAATAATGGTTAGGCACCCCAAAAAGGCTTATACCGACTAAAAATATTGCGGATTCTTAAGGGCTCAGCCCTTAAGCGGGGTCCAGGGCAGAGCCCCGCCTGAGTTGCCACAATTAATCTTGAATCATTCGTTAAAAACTTGAATTATAAAGTAAATATATTTACATTGGCTTTGGTTTTTTACTGATGAATTATTTTTGCCCACACTTGATATTTCTTTTCTCACATAGGATTGTGCCATGTCGCTTAAAAAACACCTTTCCCTTTGTCTCATTCCTTTCTTCTGTCTCTCCCTTGCCGGCACCTGGACAGCCTGCGATGATGATGACAATAACAACAACCAGAATCAGGACAACCAGAATCAGGGCAACACAAATCAGTGGCCGGATTCACTTAAATTATTGACATCCTATCCTGACTTTTATGCGTTTATTCCCGAAGGCGTGTTCGCTTATAAATCTCCAAATGGAGAAACAGGTCGTTTGATTGCGAAATCTGCCGATGGAGCTTTAACGATTGCTGAAATCGACACGGACAAAGATCATCCGGAAAAAAATAAACGTGCTCTTTCCTGGCAAATCTGGAAAGGTCACGAATACTGGTCGCTTCACCACATGCTTGAAGAGGATGAAAATAATATAGATCATGATGTATTCTTCCATGATCACATGGATTATCCCATGAGTGAAGTGACCACTAATCCTTTGACACTGGATGTGCAGGTAGCTTGGGAATGGGATAATACCTCTGTATACTTGAAGCAAATAAGTCCTCTGCTAGGTTATAACGATCTGCTCAATTTCCCCAGCAATAAAGCGACGAACGTTGGGGATGAGGATGTTATGGGCGTAAAAACACATAAATATGTTTATGATGCTTATATCGGTGAAAAACATTGGCATACCTCGACGTGGTGGGTCCTCGATAACGGTATGCCAGTCAAATATGAAATCAATTATGTAGATAGCGGTCTGGGCAATGAGAGCATGGAACCAGTTATTTTGCAGCTCGGTTCGGCCAGCTACGAAGAAGTGATGCAAAAATATCTTGTCTTCTTAAATCAACTCGGCTCAGAAACACCGGCAATTGCAGACATGGTTCGACAAACGGAATGTGATGGCAGTGGTGAATGGATCGCACCGGATAATTTTGAAAAATGGGAACATGGCAACATCGATTTTTCCACAATTTTCCGTGCGATGAACTGGAAAGGGTATCCTGTATATAAAATGTATATCAAAATGAAGCCTGGCACCGATTTAAAATCTGAGGCTGAAGCTTATGGTCAGGCTGTTATTGAGCATTATCAACTTGATAAAAAAGACGAGTGCATACAGTATGGTGAGTATGATTTAGGCTGCAAGTATGAATTTAGTTATTCGAAAGATGATTGTCCCAAGGATTATTCATTTTATCGGATTGAAACAACGGGAACTGGGATTTCAGGTAATGAAACCCCAAGTACACCGTCAGTCATATTCGCAGAACATCACAAGTGTCAGGAAATATAATATCGTTTTTGATGTAGTTGGCCTGTAACGTCATGGTACAGTCATATCGCTGAATAATTTGGTCGCTCGCCTTGAGACGCAAATTTTTGCGTCTCTACGGCTCGCCTGAACGCCGCTATCCAAATAGCGACGTGCCACGGCACGTCTCTACCGGGATACGCGGCGTTTCTCGTTTTTGGGCCCGGCTATTGCGCATTCGCGCAATATGCCGGGCTTTTTCGCGCCTATGCCTGACGGCATACGGCGCTGGCGCGGGCTATGGCGTTTGCCGGCCGCCATACGCCCGCGCATCAACTGTCTCTTGTGTCTCATTTACAATTTTTCTACCCCCAAATTTTACGTCTTGACAGAGTATTTTTTTTATGAAATATTGTCTCAATTTTGGGGCAATATTCAAAAATGCTCCAGTGCAAATACGAGGTGTTAACTATGAATTTTGTTCAGTTTTCTATGGTTGTTATCGCATGTATGATGCTACTCTCTGGATGTTCGAAAAATAACGAACCTGCAACAGTAAACCAGAGTGTCGTGAATCAGAATACAGACATTGCTATTGCTCAAACAGACGGCGATAATAGTAATGATCAAACAGACGGCGATAATAGTCAGGAAATGCCGGAATGGGGGCCTAGAGAGATGCTGGGCATCAATCACGAGTTTTGTCAGGTCGTTCATTGCGGCGCCGGAGCCGTCGAATGCGATACCGAAAACATCTTAGCCGCAGGTTACGTCCATTTAGACACTGTTTACAAACTCAATGTGATTCAGCGCAACGGTGAAGACTGCGTGATGGTTCTCAATGAAGAATACTGTTTCCTGAAAAAAAGCGAATTCGACGACTTCCTTAAAAATGGCGACTATTCAGAATTTTCATTCGGCGATGTCACTTGCGAGGGAAAGAATTGTATCGTTGAAGATACTTCTATGTGCTCAAATTAATGACCGCGCCTTGAGCCGCAAAAATTTTGCGGCTCTACGGTTCGCTAACGCCGCTATCCAAATAGAGACGTGCCACGGCACGTCTCTACCAGGATACGCGGCGTTTCTCGTTTTTGAGACGCGCCTATGCCGGACGGCATACGGCGCGCTGACGGCGCTTCTCCCTCGGATGAGACGTGTCACGACACGTCTCTATCCTCGGTCAATACGCGCCGCCTTTACATCTCTTCAATCACGACTTCACACGTCTTTTTGCAAAAGCCTACGCCGACGGCATAAACCGTTTTGTAGCCTTCTTTGTGAATCGCTTCGGCGTATTTGTTGTCGCGAACCTGTTTGAGCGCAACTGCGGGAAGCGTTTCAATGTCATCCATATCATTGCACCATTTGAATTCAAAGACGACGGCTCGTCTTACATTATCATCACGCAAAACGATATCGGTGCGGCCATTGCCGTCTTCGCGGTTCGATTTGATTTCGTATTGATATAAATTCGATAAAATACCGAGCATCATGCCATGGTAGAACATTTCCTGCGTATCGTAATAACTTACCATGACGGCTAATATATTATTAATGAATTGTTTTATAAAGTCGGCATTTTTATCCCAAATCGATTGATAGAGTGCCCCTAAATCCTGTTTTTTAATGGCATAATTAAATGCCAGTCTTAAATATTGTGGAAATATCGCGTGAATTTCTTTGTTAACAAGTTTGATTTCATGAATCCAGTCATCTCCGACCTGGCGACGCGAAAGACTTTTGACGTATCCCGTAAAATAGAGCAACGTCCAGATATTATCATCATACGAGTTCATATCCCGATACGTCATCGATTCATGGATCGGTTTATAAATCGACTCGCCTTTTAACAATTTCTCGATATCATCGCGGCACTCAGGATGTTCGACGACCATATCGCGAATCACGTCGTTGCTGCTCGAATTGGTCCAATAGCAACGAATCGCGCGAGAGTCATTGAGCGAGGAACGTGTGGAGCGTCGTAAGCGAAAGCGTTTTGCCGAAGCGGCGCGGACGCGTGTAGAGCAGAACACGGCTGGGATTCGTCAAAACATGTGCAATAAACATCGTTTTGTCGACGTAGTACGCATGGTTGTCTTTAAATTCGGTATAAAAATCTACCAATCCACCCGGTCTTAGTTTCTTCTCAGTCATCGTCGTCCCTCCTCTCGCAGCCGCTGTGATGCATACACAAAAATGCGACTTACGTACTGCATCTTAGCACACGTAGGCGTATTTTAACGAAACATTGTTTATACGTGTATGTGAAACGACTGAAAACTGTGAATACTGCGGCTTTTCTCGGTTTTGGGCCCGGCTATGGCCTGCGAGACGTGTCACGACACGTCGCCCCGGCGATGATGATCGCGACTGTGGACAAATTTGCGCAACTTGACCTCAATTTATATTTTGACAACTTTGATACATCTGTGTACAGTACGTTATATAGATTATATTTCAAGTTGGAGTATAATCATCTTGATCAATTCGCTAAATCGCGTCAAAATTTAGAAAGGAGACAGACAATGAAAAAAATTATTGTATTGTTTTTAGCCATGGCTATGTCATTTTGTGGCTTCACGGCTTGTAACGATAATAGCTCCGATGATAATAAATCATCGAGCGAAAGCGGCGACGTCAAAACCGACAACGTTATTGCTCTCGGCGTTTCCGGTCTTTCCATCAAAACCTCAAAGAAGTATGAAAAAGGCGAAATCACAACAGAAGACACCGATGAAAACCAGGTTGCATATTATAAAAGCAAAGATTCGGATGTTGACTTCGACGTTTATGAATGGGCCAAGGCCAGCGGTGAAACGCTTGATAGCGTAGCCAAGAAAGAAGCAGCTGACTACAAAGATGCCGAAGTTAAGACCAAAACCATCAACAGTCTTAATATCGCTTACTACTATGCCGTCGAAAAAGCCAGCGATGACAACAAAGAACACAACACCGTGACCTACATCATTGATAACGGTGACTACTTTGTTGAACTCGTCTTCTGGCTTGATGGTGACAACGCCCAAGCTTACGTCGATGGTATTATGGCCACGATCGCCAAAGACAAATCTTCGAGCGGTGACGTCAATGTTGACAGCGGCATTGCACTTGGTGCCTCCGGACTTAGCGTCAGCCCCGCCAAAAAATATGTCAAAGGCGAGATCACTTCTGAAGACACCGATGAAAATCAGGTCGCTTATTACAAGAGCTCTGAATCGGATGTCGACTTCGACGTTTATGAATGGGCAAAAGCCAGTGGCGAAACGCTTGACGCCGCTGCCAAAAAAGAAGCTGCCGACTACGACAATGCTGAAGTCAAGACCAAAACGATCAATGGCTTCAACATCGCTTACTACTATGCCGTCGAAAAAGCCAGCGATGACAACAAAGAACACAACACCGTGACCTACATCATTGATAACGGTGACTACTTTGTTGAACTCGTCTTCTGGCTTGATGGTGACAACGCCCAGGCCGAAGTTGATGCCATTATGAACACGCTTAAAAAGAAATAATTAATATTTCTTAATAAACTAGCAAACAGACGACCGGAGCTGTCAATATCGACAGTTCCGGTCGTTTTGTTTTATGGTTACGATTCAGCTGAGGCTTTTCATTGTCTGATCATAAAGACGCGCAGACCACACGTCTCTTCATGGAAATTCGACCTCTGGCGCTCGGCTATTTCCCAAAACAGAGACGTGTCGCGACACGTCTCTGTTTTGGGAAATACGCGCCGCGATGCTTCACGCACACTCCAATCGCCTTTTTATCCTTCGAGAGGATCTCTCTATAAACTTCGGCATGCGTTGAGACAAGATCTCAACGCAACGTTGACAACTGAATAATAGATTGTAGAAATTTTTTTGAACACATTCATAATAAGGAGATTCACATGCTGGAACAATTTTCTGAATCTATTAAAACAGTAGCAAATTACACCTTTACAAAAAAAGGGTTCACTCTGTCACAAATCAACTTTTAATCGTTGTCTTACTTTGTTCGCACCAATTGGTGCATGGAGAAATGATATGGATCCCTATCAGGTACAGTTTAACAGTGTACAATCCCTTGTTGATCTCTCCTACAGGTAGATCTTCTTTTGACACACTCACCTTTGTTTTTGCAGGAATAGCCCGTGGCGCAAGCGTCCTGTTCTTCCCAGTGGCCATTGACGCATTTTTGGGGAGTAACGCCGTTGCATCGCCCGTCGTCGTTCGTACACTCGGGCGTCGAACCGGGATCCTTTGTGTCAGGTGAGGTGGGGGCGAAAACGGTGTTTGTTTTTTTGAATTCATTTTCGCCGCATCCAACGATGCCGATAAGAGCCGAGCATACTAGTAATAATGCGAGTTTTTTCATCCGGTCAATACGCCTCGCGTGCGCTTCGCGCGTCTCCACGTGAAATACGCTCGCGCAATCAGCAGTATTTTGTTAAAATACCTTGCTTTGGCTGTACTGCCGTTTTTCACGCGAGGGCGTCATGGATCAGAATACTTTGAAAAAAATGCCCCTTGGGCTTCAGGAGTTTACAGAACTTCGATACGAAAACTGCCTGTACGTTGATAAAACTGATCTCATGTGGCAGTTCGTCCATGATTGCCGGTTCAACTTTCTGAGCCGTCCCAGGCGTTTTGGCAAATCACTGCTTTTGTCGACGATCCAGGCGTATTTTGAAGGCAGAAAAGAGCTTTTTGAAGGCCTTCGCGTGATGGAGCTTGAAACCAAATGGCAGTCGCACCCGGTTTTGCGTTTTGACCTCGGCGTGGGTGAGGGCACACCAACGGAATTCAGAAACAACATCAGTTCGCATTTGTCACGCTGGGAAAACCAGTATCACGTCGAAGAAAAGTTTGATGAAACGGCCTATGGAACTCGGCTTCAACAGATTATTCGTGCGGCATACGATCAAACAGGGCAGCGCGTCGTCGTACTCGTCGATGAATACGATTCTGCACTTCAAAACAGCTTTTTTAATGATGAAGCGCATGACGAGATTCGAGGCATTTACCGCAATCTGTTTGTCGTACTCAAAGCGAACGAGCCATATCTCAAATTTGTATTATTTACAGGCATCACGCGCTTTACCGGTTTAAGTATCTTTAGTGTATTAAATAATATTAAAAACCAATCATTTAATAAAAAATATGAAGCTATATGCGGCATCAGTGAAGATGAGCTGCACACAGTGTTAAAATCATACGTTGTGAATTTGGCAAAAGAAAATGACTGGGATTTGGATGACGCATTTAAAAAATTAAAACGAGCTTACAATGGCTATCACTTTTTGAGAAACTCGTGCGATATTTACAATCCATACAGCCTAATCAATGCACTATATGACTGTGAAATCAAAGCCTATTGGGTGACAAGCGGTTCGACTCGGATGCTCACCGAATGGTGCGACCGCATGGAAGGAAATCAGGTTGCAACAACAGATTGGGAACACATCACGCTGGAACGCGACATGGTTGAAAGCTCCGATCTGAGACGCGACAACCTGCCGCTGTTTTTGCAGCAGACTGGGTATTTAACCATAAAAGACGCGGATTCTGCCTATTACACACTCGGTTTTCCAAATGACGAAGTTAAGCGAGCATTTTACGAAATTCTTTTACCGCGTGTATTGCAAACGCCAGACGGCAATGACGTGTCGAATCATATTAAGCTGCTCAAAGAGGCTTTATATCGTGGCCAATACGACAGTGCATTTGACATGTTAAAGAGCCTCATTGCTTCCATGCCTTACGCTCAGGATAAAAAAGAAACAAAAGTGCTCGAATCGCGCTTTCAGTTTGCACTGGAGCTCATCTTTTGTCTGTGCGGCTACCACGTGACGCAGGAAGTTGAAGTGGCAGGCGGCCGTATTGATATTCTTGCCGAATCACAGGGGTCGACGCTTGTCATCGAAACCAAAGTCAGTAACGGCACACAGGCGGATATCGCGTCAAAATTGAAAGAGGCGAAAGACCAGATCGTACAAAATGCGTATTGTGAGCCATACAAAGCGTTTTCCAGTGTCGTCATTCCGGTCGCGCTCGTATTCAGTGCCGTCACACGTGGTCTGGCTGAATGCTGGTATAAATTGCCATAATTGCGCGCCTATAGGCCTTCGTCTGGTTCAGCTTTCGAATTATAATGAAGTTTAATATAACTAACTGAGAAGCAGTTCTGGCATTGATTATATATGTAAATCGCCGCGTATGCGCAGCATAGCGGCGATCGCAATGCGTATGGGGCGACGAAGTCGTCCCATAGCATGCGCCACCATAAATATATTAATTACGCAGCGAATGAAGTGGCGCAGGAATACGGCCACCACGCGCGATAAAAGCGCTGCAGTCAAACTTATTGACAGGCATGACGGGCGCATACCCCAACAGGCCACCAAATTCGACGAAATCACCGGCTTTTTTACCGATGGCCGGAATGACGCGAACGGCCGTGGTTTTGTTATTGACCATGCCGATTGCCGCTTCGTCGGCGATAATGCCCGAGATCGTGACCGGACTGACATCGCCGGGAATGGCGATCATGTCAAGCCCGACGGAGCAGACGCAAGTCATGGCTTCCAGCTTTTCAAGCGTGAGCGCGCCAGACTTGGCGGCTTCGATCATGCCGATGTCCTCCGAAACGGGAATGAATGCGCCGCTCAGTCCGCCGACGTGATTGGAGGCCATGACGCCACCTTTTTTTACGGCGTCATTGAGCATGGCGAGTGCGGCGGTCGTACCGGGTGCGCCAGCCGATTCGAGGCCCATTTCGGTGAGGATGTGGGCAACCGAGTCACCGCGTGCCGGGGTCGGAGCAAGCGACAGGTCGACGATACCGGCTGGAATGTTGAGACGGCGGCTCGCTTCACGGGCGACGAGCTGACCAACGCGCGTGATCTTGAACGCGGTGCGTTTGATCGTCTCAGCCATGACGTCAAACGGCTGTCCCTTGCATTGTTCGAGCGCGCGCTTGACGACGCCGGGACCTGAAACGCCTACGTTGATCGCGGCTTCGGGTTCACCAGGACCACAGAATGCTCCAGCCATGAACGGATTGTCCTCGACGGCATTGGCAAAAACGACGAGCTTTGCGCAACCAAGCCCGTCGCGATCCGAGGTAAGTTCTGCCGTCTTTTTGATGATCTGCCCCATATCGCGAACAGCATTCATGTTCAGACCGGCTTTGGTCGATCCGACATTGACCGAAGAACACAGGCGCTCGGTCGAAGCCATGACCTCCGGAATCGATTCGAGCAGACGCTGATCCGCATGCGTCGAACCTTTCTGCATCAACGCGGAATAACCACCCAAAAAGTTGACGCCCGTTTCCTTAGCGGCTTTGTCGAGCCAGGCCGCAATGGGTCGAGGATCTTCCTGCGCGATCATGCTCACGGGGGTCACGGAAATGCGTTTGTTGACGATAGGAATACCAAATTCGCGTTCGATGCATTCCCCAACATTGACCAAGTTTTGCGCCATGCTACAGATCTTGTCATAGGCGCGGCGGCCACAACGTTCCGCGTCCTCACACGCACAGTCCAGAAGATTGATACCGACCGTAATGGTTCGGACATCGAGCTTTTCTTCCTGAAACATGTGCATCGTCTGAAGGATCTCGTCAGTTCCAATCATCATGCCATTCCTTTAGACGCGATGCATGGCTTCATAAATATCCATGCGCTGAATATGGATCATCATATTAAGATCTTTGCGAACGCCATCCAGTCCCTGATCGATCTGAGTAAAGTCTAACAAGGACGTATCGAGATCAACGACCATCAACATGGTAAAATAGCCATCCATGATCGTCTGCGAAATTTTGAGAATATTGACATTCATCTCAGCCAAACAGGTCGCCACTCTGGCAATAATGCCGGTAGCATCGGCCCCGGTCACGGAAATCAACGCTTTTGTCATGAAAACCTCCAGATTAAATATTGCGCGTTCGGTGACGCTTGACTTCACTGAAACAGTTCCATCCACTTTCCATCGGTGTCGGCGCAATACGCCTGAATGCCGAGCGAACGCGCCACGTCGCAGTTTTTCTGAGCATCGTCGATGAACAGCGACTGGCCGGGCACAATGCCAGATGCGTCGATCATCCGCGTGAAGATCGACGCATCAGGTTTGGTCACGTGCATTTCGAACGACAAGTAGCACTGCTCAAAATGGTCATCGACCGTCACGCCGTCGTGCAAAAAGTCGTGTTCACAAACGTAGTGCCAATGGATCACATTGGTATTACTCAACAGTAATACGCGAAAACGTTGTTTTAAGCGCAACACCAGGTTGAGACGATCCACCGGGATCGGCGCAATAAAGTGGTTCCACGTCTCCACGACCTGGTCAGGCGACGTACCGGGCGAGCAACGCGCCAGGACTGCGTCGACAAACGCTGACTCGCTGATGAGACCGCGTTCAAAGTCTTCAAAAATGCCGTCCTTGTACGACGTGCCAACGCATCGAGCCGCGTCCTCAAAGCCAAGACGAGCAAATTCATCCAGACAACGTTCACGCGTCACCGGCAAAAGCACGGCCCCCATGTCAAAAATGATGTTGCGAATACCCGTTAGGTCGATCATCTCACCCCTTAAATTTAGAAGTCACCGTGGTGAGTGATTCGCACCTGATGCCCGCGCACTAACCACTAACCACTAACCACTAACCACTAACCACTAACCACTAACCACTAACCACTAACCACTAACCACTAACCACTAACCACTAACCACTAACCACTAACCACTAACCACTAACCACTAACCACTAACCACTACTTGCAG
>JAZUKH010000209.1:0-14835 GCA_045643185.1 Myxococcota bacterium
CAAGCGGTCTTAGGAAGACAACATCATTTTTCAACTCCTTGGCTCACAGAACGACATGGCTACGATCCGACTTATACCTCTTGACGTTAACTATGCCAAGCTTGACATAGTTTTTTACATTATTTTTCATAGTCAGGCGGTGTGACATGCGTATTTCAGACGCCAAAAGGATGGAACGGTTAGCCAAATGGAAGGCGCTTATTGATTCACAGAAAGTAGCGGAATGTCGATCCGAGCTTGGTGTGAGTGCAATGATTTGACAGAACAACACTATTATTACCGTCTTCGCCATATCAGCGAATTTGTTTTGGAACACATGGATTCTGCTGAGAATGTACAGCTTGTGAAACTTCCAGAGTTTTCAACATCCCAGTATGGATTAGCGAATACGTCATCCTCGAAATTCAATCTGAAGTATCATTCCGTTGAAATTGAGTTACCAGCGGAAACCTCAATGACCAAATTGGCAAAATTAGTCAGGGCATTGGCAGAATGACCGACTTCAGTCACGTTCACAATTACTATATAGCTTGTGGTTATACCGATATGCGAAAGCAGATTGACGGTCTCGTTGCGCTTGTACCCCTTCAATTCGGTTGATTACTCCCTTAATCGGAGAAAAGAGCTTGAAGTATTCCTCGAGCATGGCGAAATCGAAATCAGCAATAACCAGGCTGAGAACGCGATTCGACCTGTTGTTGTCGGTCGGAAAAACTGGATATTTTGGATACGCCTGAAGGCGCTGAGGCCAGTGCCATAATCTATTCAATTGTTGAAACTACAAAGGCAAATCAGCTGAATATTGAAGAATGGTTAAATTACATTTTAGAAGAGCTTCCCGATCGTTTTGCAAAAGCTCCCAATGCCGAAATCGACGATCTTTTGCCTTGGGCTGATAAGATTCAGGGGCGATTCAAAATGACGTAAAAAAGGGTGGCAGAGCCACCCTTTTTTATTGTCAAGACGTACCGTTATTAAGCGCTTACCGAATATAAACGCATTCTCAATTCTTTTTGTAGATGAAACCAAAGAGGGTTCGCGAATTTGACCCTATGGGCCTATAAGGGAGAGGATTAAGGGGGTGGGCTAAAGGTTCACCCACAATGCGGGACGGACACTGATAGATAGATCGTCGATAATGCCATCATAGTCGATGGAACCGTCAACGTTGACGCACGCCACCGATTGCGTTTTTTGAGCCTTGCCCGGCGTCCGGAGCCACCAAGTAGTATTGGTGACTTTACGATCCGCATCACTTGTGAAGTACGTCTCAGCTTCGATGATACTAAGCAAGAAAATCCTGTCGGTAGTCATATTGCCTGGATCCCTGCTGCAGTTCGGATTGGCATGTGCAGCAACGTTTACAGCGACGATTTTAGCTTTTTCAGCTGCAGTAAATGCCTCATCAATGAAGTTGTCACTTGTATAGCTTTTGCATTCGCTGTTATAGGATGCATCGTAACCGTTAAGCCATGAGCGAATCGTGCTATTTTCCCATGTCACGGTTAGAAAATGTTCGTTATATGGCTCGTATGTCAAGCCCTTTTCGCTGATGATTAGGTATTGACCAGCGGCATTTTTGTCTAGGACTCGCCAGGTTATCGGTTCTTTGCCGTTTGTGGTGTCATTGTCTTGCTCATAATGCCCAAAGGTGATGACGCCATTAACAACATTCGGTATGGTCGTGCAAGTTCCTTTTAAACAGATTTGACTTGATGAGCAGCTTACGTTACAACCACCGCAGTTGCTTGAATCGTTGTACGGATAAACGAGTTTGCCGTTGCAATAGTTTGTCTTGCTTATCGCATTGATGCAAACAGCGGCTTCACAGTATTCGCCTGTTGCGCATTTGTTGTCACATCCACCGCAGTTAGCAGAATCCTCGTATGGATAAACGAGTTTGCCGTTGCAATAGGTTGATGTGTCGCTCGCGATTTCTGCTACGCAAGCATTGTCAGTACAGTATTTGCCTGTTTCACATTTGTGGCCGCATTCACCGCAGTTGGCTGAATCATAGTATGGCTGAATTGTGTTGCCGTTGCAGACCAATGTTGCGGATTTATTAAATACACAAACACCGCCTTTGCATTGCTTACCCGAGTCGCAGACGGTGCCACATTTGCCGCAATTGTTTGGATCATCGTAAGGATGAACGTCTTTGCCATCGCATTTAATGACAGATGTGGAGTCTAGCTTATACTTTTGGCATGAGCCAGAAAGGCAGGTGAGACCTTCGGCACACGTATTATCGCAAATACTGCAATGCGCGGAGTCGATGAGTGGGTCCACGAGGACGTTGTGGCAGTAAATTTTGTCTTGGCCGTTGCCGAATTTCATGCCGCATTCTGTAATTTCGGCTTTTGAGTTGGATTCTCCATCTTCTTCGATTGATTTCCAGTTATCGGGATCCCAACCTTCGACATAGAATTTATATTCGTAGGTTTCGCCTTTCTTAACTTCAATTGTGATCGTATGCGTACCCATGCTGTTAGAGGTCATTTTCAAATTTGAATCGAGCGGTTCCCAATTGTTCATGGAACCGACAAGGTAGACGTTCCAATCGGCTGTACCGCCCGATGCTACATTTGTCCACTGGTTCACGTATGTGAATGTCGCTTTGCATTCTTCGCTAGAGCCCCCTTGGTCGTCTTTCCCGGTGTCTGTGCCTCCTTGGTCGCCGCCCCCTTGGTCGTCTTTCCCGGTGTCTGTGCCTCCTTGGTCGCTGGTGCTTGTTCCGCTTTGACCACCTTGTTCATCCTGTCCATGTGTGCCGTTGCAGATGTATTGCGTTTGTGCGTTATCGACGACGCCATCAACTAGGTACTCGATCTTAACGCCGCCACTGGTGCATTTGCCTTCAGATCCATCAAATGATGTTTGGATAGTGGTCGAGGTATTATTGCTATCTTCGCTACAGCCTGCATTTAACAAGGTGCCCGATAGCGTTAGAATTGAGAGTGCAATAAGATAGTTGAAGTTTCTCATGCGAAGTCTCCTTTTACTCTGATTATTCTGAAAATTAGAATGTAATTGTAATGACTATAAATATAATCATAAAATATGATTATAATAATTATCTAAAGCATTCTATAAAAACCGACATCTTCTGTCAAGACGAATAATGTCATTTTGATTGTTTTGAATTTTGAATAAAAATTAATAAAATTGGGTATGTAGCGGCGTTACATGCTACGCCGCCACGGTGGGCGAGGGAAATAGCCTTGCCTAAAGCGCGAGCCATGCTCGCATCAAGTTTACTTGCATGCCCCCGTTTGTGCGTCACAAGACGAGGCGCATTCCTTATCTTCGTTCTCATTCCAGAATTGATAATACTTTCCGTTTTTAGCCTTCACACACGCCACCGTGCTCAACCATTGCACAGATTCATCTAAATAATCCTCTTCGCAATAATAAACGTTCGGCGTACCAGCCTCACAAGCTTCCACGCAGTCAACGTAACCATCAGTGCGCACCTGACACGTCGCTGTATCAGAATCAACGTATTCAGCACATGACATGGAAAAGGCATTCTCTCCTGAACCAAAGACGATCGTGTTTTCATCCTGACAGGAAATATCAATGTCGAACTCTTCATCCTCTGGATCATAACAATCGACACCTTCAGTATCACTGCAGCTGTCACAGACCATATAATCTTCCTGAGCACTGTAAACATAAACGCCATCTAATGATTTGACGCATTTGTAATGGTCGTTCGTCACAAAACCATCGCTATCATTACAGACCCATTTATCCTTGTCTGCATCCGCTTCGCGACACGGTTCCGCACAACCCACAAATTCGAAGGGTTCCCCCCCAATCGTCGTACGTTCCTTCGCACAAACTTCTTTCACACCATCACAGGTGTAGACCTTGAAATATTTATTATCACGACACTCGTACGCGACCTGACCATGGCACACATCCTCGGTACAATCTTTACCTGACAGATCGTCACTACCGGTTTTCTCATCGTCGCTACCGGTTTTCTCATCGTCGCTACCGGTTTTCTGATCATCGCTACCGGTTTTTTGATCATCGCTACCGGTTTTTTGATCATCGCTACCGGTTTTCTGATCATCGCTACCGGTTTTCTGATCATCGCTACCGGTTTTCTGATCATCGCTACCGGTTTTTTGATCGTCGCTACTAGTTTTCTGATCGTCGCTACTAGTTTTCTGATCGTCAGAACCGGTTTGTTTCCCTGAGTTCGATTGTTCTTTCGACGAATTGTCATCCTTGTCGTCATCGCAAGCGACGAAGTTCATCGAAAGTCCCAAAATAAGTGCAAATAACAGTGATTTTTTCATTCCTTCTTACTATTCCTTGATAAATCAAAACGAGGCTTCGAGCCCTGTTACGTTAAAACGGCAACTCAACATCACGAATGACCGGCATGTGTTGCATGCCATTGACCTTACTGTCCCCTGCCTGAACCGGCACAACGTCATCTAACTCACCCAAATCGTCATAGACGCGAGAATCAAAAACATGACCATCAGGATATGAATGCTGACCAATGACCACAGGAACTTCATATTGATCGAGCGCTTCATTCATAATGACCCAGTCGTATGGATAAGCGCGTTTAAGATTTGTCGCAGCGCTGCCTTTTTGATCGACGGGATAGTTTGGTCCCACGACAGCGATCGAACTGAAATTCGTTACCGCAGCATTACGATTTTTTGTATTAAAATCCCCCCCCATCACAAAGTAATAGTTGTGACCTTCCATTTTTTCGGCGATTCTTTGAGCCAAAACTGGCATTTCCTGGCCATTATCCGAAGTATGCAAGTGAACCGATACGACCAGCAAATCTCGATCACCGGGCAGATCCACGATGGCCCAGTCCCAAGCTCGATCTTGAATGCTCGTAATGTTTGAATACCAATAACCAGTTTCTACGATCGGCCAACGAGAAACAAATCCGTTGCACTTGCCACTGCTGGTTGTCGAATACGCACCGGTCGCATAATAATACTCAGGGCCAAACGCCGCATCGACAAATGCACGGCGATCCTGCGTTTTCAGGACGGTATCTGTATAAGAATTGAATTCGTTGAGCATGACGATATCCGGTTTCATCGCCTGAAATATACGGATACCCGGTTCCTCATAGCTCGAGTAATTACCACTCGTCGTGTTGGCAGCCATAAAGCGTATCTTCAGCTTCGAACCAGGCGCCACATCCTTGTCGATGTTTTGAATATCTAAGGATTCAAGCTCATACTGGTCAAAACGCGTATCGGTCGAAGCGACCGAAAAAGACACCTGGTACTGCTGATCACCATCCGCAACATCGTCTTCCAGACCAGTGATCGTCACGGTTTGCGGCGTCGAATAGTCTTCAGGCGTAAACGTAAGATGATCGGGCGAAACGGATGCCTCGGTCGCATCGCTCACATCAACACGGATCGTTACATCCTCGGTTGGCGCTTCACTCAGGTAAAAGCGCACAGTCATGCTGTAACCAAATTCATTCGTAAAAAGATGTTCCCCAGGATCAGTCATCACGACCAGATCAGAACTGACTTTGAGGCAATTCTCCGTGCAGTCGCTTTCAGACGTGCCATTTTTGGCCCCGTCATCGCACATTTCACCATATTTGAATTGTGTGATGCCGTCACCACAACGTTCGTCCAACGTACACGAGGACGTGCATTTGCCATACCCCCCCGTGTTTTCAGGTCCGTCATCGCATTCTTCATAAACAACAGATGTGCTAGAAGGATAAGGAACGCCGTCGCCGCAGTACGGCCCACGTTTACACTCAGGGGTACAACCGTTGTACCGATTGCCGTTATTAAAGCCCTCATCGCATTCTTCACCGCCTTCTTTAATGCCATTACCGCATTCCGGCGGAGCGATCAATTTGCATTCCTCAGTACATAATCCATCGACGCCGTTTTGAGCACCATGATCGCACTCCTCAACGGCGTCTTTTGTGCTATCACCGCAGAACGGGGCCAGCGTGCAATCTGCTGTGCAGCCGCCATAGGCGCCAGTGTTAAGCGCAACACCATCATCACATGCTTCGTCGTCGTCAAGATGTCCGTCACCACAACGGTTGGAGATCACGACCTTACTGCAGTCGGCATTGCAAACGCCGTCATGGCCGTTCGCGGAACCGTTATCACACGCTTCACCGTCGTCAAGGTGACCGTCACCACAACGGTTGGAGATCACAACCTTACTGCAGTCGGCATTGCATACGCCGTCATGGCCGTTCGCGGAACCGTTGTCACACGCTTCGCCGTCATCAAGATGTCCGTCACCACAATACGAGGATATGCCAACAAGACTGCAGTCGGCATTGCAAACGCCGTCATGGCCGTTCGCAGGACCATGGTCACACGCTTCGCCGTCATCAAGATGTCCGTCACCACAATACGAGGATGTGCCAACAAGACTGCAGTCGGCATTGCAAACGCCGTCATGGCCGTTCGCAGGACCATGGTCACACGCTTCATTCACATCCTGATGACCATCGCCGCAATACGGCGATTGAGTTTTTGGTAACTGACAATCAGGCGTGCACTCTACACCAGTATTCTTAGAAATCCCGGCGGAGTTCGTCCCCAGGTCGCACGCCTCCCCCAACTCGCTCTGAACGATGCCGTCGCCACAATATGCAGTCAACTTGCACATCTCGCTACAACCGCTCGTCACTGAACCGTTCATCCTGCCAAGGTCACACTGTTCACCGGCATCCACCTGACCATTACCACACAGATTTTTTGCCGTTTCATCGTCGCATCCCAACACATTCAAAGCGATGACGCCGATCAAAAGGGCAAAATGTTTGTGATTCAACATGCGTTATTCTCCCAAAATAACGGGCTTCAAACAGAAGCCCAAAAGGCGAGACCTTTTAGGAGAAAATCACCAAACATGCAAAGCACGAAAACATTTCTTTACGTAACAAACCTAATCTAACGCACAAAAATACGACGATCATCGCGCACGACGACGAGCTCAACACCACACGATTCAACGAAATCACCGCGTTTGAGCCCTTTAGACGCCCATTTTGACGAATCCTGGATACTGTCAATGAGGAGTGAGGCGCCGTCAACGACGGTAACAATGCCGTTTTCGAGCAATTTTTGCGCGCACCCCTGTGGAGGCAGGTCATTGAGTCGCACGACGAGAGGCCTCGCCCATTCTTCCGATGACACGACGCGACGTTCCTCGCCATACAGCCAATGTCGCGCATATAGATGCACGGACTCAGTCGGGCGCATCGTAAACTCAAAGTGCCCGGTCTCATCGCACGTCACCGTCCGACCATCGATGTCAACGAGTGCGTAGGCGGCATCACCGCTGTATTTTTCAAGCACGTCACCAGAGATCGTCACAGCGTCTTCAAACACGATGTCAAGCTTATCCTCAAGTGTTTCAGCCGAAACCGGTCGCCAGTTTTTGAACACGTTGACCTTGCCCGGCGCCGAACAGCGCAACTGGTAGACACGATCAGCCAAGTTTTCAAAACGCGCGCCTTCAGCGGCCTCGTCCAGACGCCCCACGAGGTTGAGCGAGCCATCGTCGCCGACCTGGTTGAGTTCACACGTCACTTTGTCAGCATTTTTGAACGCAAGTTGAAGCGCCGTGCCGCGATTAAGCTGAATCAGTTGAGTTTCACCAAGTTTAGCCGTCCAGTCGAGCGGTGCAAAGCCCACCGCTTCGACGTGCAAAGTCGTCGTAGCAGGAAACGAACATGCGTCGATCGAAAAAGTGCCGTCGGAAGCACTTTGCGCCGAGCAGTCCCCCTGACCGGTTGCGAGCAACGTCGCCCCAGCCACAGGCACCCCATCGGGATCCACGACAGAGCCCGCAAGCCGCGTCGCTTCAGTGTGCGTCAGCACCAACGTGTGTTCCGACGCTGCATCCAGGTCAATCACGCGACGAAGCGGCCAAAACCCGTCAGAAATGACCGTCACAACGAAACGCTGTGGCAATCCCTTGATCTTCGAAGACGAACGAGCCTCGACATCGACCTCGTCGAGCGCATACCCCGTGCGGACATCGACGATGTTCAACGCCGCCGGCACGGTCACGTCTTTCTCATCGGTAATGCGAAACCACGCGCTCAAAGGTTCCTCAACGTGCAATGTGATCTTCGAGAAATCATCCATTTCACGGGCATCCAACGTGACGACGGGGCCCGGCACCGAGTTAGGCGCAACCGCGAACAGAGCGATCTTTCCATGAGGCACCTGGTCGATACGAAACTGACCGCGTTCATCCGCCGTGATGGAAGAACGCTCGGGCGACCAGCCTTCATCGCCCGCCAGCGCGAGCGCTTTACTGAGGGCATGCGGACGATCGAGTGCCGAATTCCAGATCTCGTGTCCTTTCGCATCCAACACGTTGGCAACAATGGTCGCGCCAGGCACTGGGTCATCATGCCAATTCCGGATCTGCCCGGCCACCGTGACGCCTCGATCCAGCGTCACGACTTGTTCAGGAAAGTCAGACAGTTCGTCAGGCGAAATGACGAGTTCAAGCGGAGGCGGCTGAACAAAACCACTGGCGCGGATCGTTGCCGCGTAACGCGTGCCACGGATCATGGGCAAAACGGCGTATCCGTCGGCATCTGTTTCGCGCGTGTAACTGACGAGGTGCATCGACGCATCGGCCACGCTCACGCGCACCCCCGGCACAGGCGTGTCATCCAAGTCTGTGACCACAAGCAGATCGACGAGTTCAGCCGGTTTGAGCTCAAAACGACGTTGTTCAGCGCCAAAAAGGCGAGTTTTTAACCAGGTCAGGCGAGCGCGCAACGTCGTCGCAGCAAATTCAGACGACTCAGACTCAGGCTCAACCAGGTCAAAATTCAAAACATCGCTCATGGTGGACGAGCCAAGTGCCCATAACACAGCGTTTCCACGTTCCACGCCAAAACAGCAGCCGGCCCAACCATACGCCGCTTTTTGCGGCGGATAGACGCCGGGCTGCCCCAAATGGCAGGTAATTTCGTCAAAAACCGGTTCAGTGGCGCGAAAACACACTTCATGAGCATGGTTGGGCCATTCGATCGACTGAATTGGCGATACGACCCCGTTCAATGTGAACGCGACCAACCCCAGCATGATGAACTCAACGATTCCCATGTGCCCTCACCTTGTTTTGCGCGGGTCTATGCCACAACGCCACGTCTCATGCCAGCCACTTTTTCAAACGCGCCAACGCGTCGACGCCACCGCATTTAGGCGCGGCGTATTGAGCGAAGCGAGAAGCCGCGCGTGGCTGCGAATTGCCGAACGGCAATCGCAGACACTCCCCAAAAAAACTAAACTTTGATATGACGAAGCGACCGATATGTGGCGTTTTCGTCCAGTTCCACGGTCTGACGAACGACCGAGCGCTCTCCGATCATCGGCTCAATGACCTCAGACATGAATTTGTCAGCGGCATGCTTCACAAAAACGGTCACTTCGAGCACGTTGTCTTCGACGGAAACGATCGCCTCACGAAGCGTATCTTGCACAAGTTTATTGTCTAGCAACGGCACCGTTACGAATTGATCTGTAATGACCTTGGCGTTCGGAATGTTTTTGACGTCGATCACATCCTGAGCGTTTTGAAACGTCATTTTGAAATTCCGCGCCGAGATGCGCTCACCAAACGCCACGAGCGTCGCATTCAGCAGATCACAAAGCTCGCGCGCCTGAATCGACTCATAGATATGGTAAGCCGCGATCTTCAAAAAAGCGGCTTTCGTCGTCCCTGGAAACTTGTTGCAAAACGCGTCGTATTGACTCTGAAAGTCAGACAGAACGGCGTTTTCGTGTTTCTTCGAAACCGTATCGAAAGGCTCGACGATGCGCCACGAGATGGCGCGCGGCAAAAAACCGATCGGCATGAGTCGTCCAAACACGATCTCATCACGCTGCGGCGTCATATCGAGCGACGTATAGGCCGTGACGACACGATCGCTCGTGAGACTTTGGAGCTTGGCAAAACCGAGTATCGGTGAATTGATGACGCGAAACAGGTCGTAGTGTGAGGCGCGCAAAACGTCGATGCCAGGATAATTCTTACGCTCGAGCGGAAAGGCGCTTTGAATCTCCTGCCCCAGGTGGCCTTTGAAAAAGCAGAGATCATTGCCAAGGATGGCATCAAAGAACTCGCGATCGATCTCATTCGCGTTGTTCAAAGCGCCCTGGCAAAAGCAATAGTTCTTAAGCTGGGCGTAGGTTTGCGCGAGCGACGGGCTATGAAAGAGCGCAGCCAGCGTGCCCACATGACGCTCATATTGGAGCATTGTCATGTGGGTCGAAGGCATCTCATCCGTCCACGCTGTATCGAGTGGATAATTGGCGAGTTCTGTACAGGGCCAGGGCGTAAAAAGCGACATTACTTGTCCAAAATGGCCGTCGTGCCGATGTAGGCAGCTTCATCACCGAGGGCTTCTTCGATGCGCAGAAGCTGATTATACTTGGCGATGCGTTCGGAGTGAGCCAGACCGCCCGATTTGAAGAGCTTGCTCTGGGTCGCCACGCACAAGTCAGCAATAAAGGTGTCTTCGGTCCCGCCGGAACGATGCGCCATGATCGTCGTCATGCCGTGACGTTGAGCCACGCGACTCGCGTGAAGCGCTTCGGTCAACGTGCCGATCTGGTTTGGCTTGATCACGACCGTATCCGCAGCTTTCTTGCGATAACCGGTCTCAATGCGCGACACGTTCGTCGCGAACAAGTCGTCACCGATCACGTGAATATTCTTGTGAGACTTGGCAAACGCAGACCACGCTTCCCAATCGTCCTGATCGAACGGATCTTCGATCCCCAGGATCGGGTAACCTTTAAGAACGTCGTCATAGAATTTGGCGAGGTCAGCGCTGTTGACGCGCAATTTCTCGCCGGGGAGATCATAAACTTTTTCGTCAGGGCAATAAAACTCGCTCGCCGCGCAATCAATGCCCAGATAGAAATGTTTGCCCGGTTCATACCCGGCTTTTTCCACGGCCTTGAGGACGAGGTCAAACCCCTGTTTGATGCTGCTGATCTGCGGCACATAGCCGCCTTCATCAGAAACAGCCGTGTAGAAACCGGATTCGTGCAAAACGCCACGGAGCGCATGCGTCACTTCGCTCGTCGCGCGAAGCGCTTCCGAGAACGCTTCAAAGCCGACCGGAGCGAGTGAGATCTCCTGGGCTGCAAGTTCATTATCGACGCGAAGACCGCCGCTGATGGCACTACAAAAGGGCACCGGCAAAACACAAGCCTGAACGCCGCCCAAATAACGGTAAAGCGGCATTTCAAGACTGCCAGCCGCCGCCTGAGCACAGGCCAATGAAACGGCCAAAATGGCGTTGGCGCCGATCATCGCTTTGTTTTCGGTATCATCCAGGTGGCACATAATGCGGTCGATCATGTCCTGCTCATACACATCGATGCCGCAAACTTCAGGCGAAATGATGTCCAGAATCGCGTTGATCGCTTTCTGAACGCCTTTACCGCCGTAACGATGCATATCCTTATCACGCAGTTCGATCGACTCATGGATACCAGTCGAAGCGCCCGACGGCACACTGGCGCGTCCCTGCGCACCATCCGCCAGAACGACATCGACTTCAATCGTCGGGTTCCCACGAGAATCCAAGATCTCTCGCGCAAATATCTCAATGATCTCTGTCATGATTTTTCTCCTTCATTATTTCGCAAGACCACGTCTGCAAGATTGCATCATATAATTTTATATCTAGCCAATCAGACTGACAACGTAAAACGGCAGATGAACCAAATGTCTTTGATCGAGACAATTGTTGTATTTCACCCGTTCCAAAGCAAAACAGGCGTTTTTACCGCTATCCGCATCGATGTTCAGAAAAATCTGATTATCAAACGTAAAATAGGCTCGAAGCAGCATCACATCTTCGAACATGATCTCTTTCTGATGCGGGTGTATGGCGACCACGCCGAGCACATCCCCCGCATCCGTTTTTTCGAGAATGCGCGGATCGCGACGAATCTCGTGAACAAAATCGATCCCGGATTCAACATTCACGAGGTTTCGGACACCGGTGATCTCCAAATAGCGTTCTGGCTCACCTTCATCATTTTCTTCAAAATAGCGTTTGCCGATCAACAGCCCGTATTGAGTCTGTTTTTCTCCTTCCGCACGAAGGTGCTGCAAAAGGTCATCAAAAAAGTAAGGCGGCGCGTCATCGCCAGTCAGGTCATTCAAATAGGTTTCGTCATGCACCTTAACCTCCAGACGATCGTTGGAAACGAGGTGCTTTTTAAGAACGTGCGTCGTGATAAAGCGCTTGAAGTAGGAGCCGGGACTCTTTCCATTTCCTTCCGATGACGCATTGGAAGATGACGGGGTTGAAGGATCATTCGCCACATCTGGACGAGCATCTTTGTATTTGTTTTCGCTCAAGATTTTGTCCGCCTGAATAACTAAAGATTGAAAACGCGCCTTTTTTCGAGGCTCGCCAACCAATTTTACAATTTTTTACTGTTAAAATTCAGTCACTTACATCAACATTCAAATCATTTTTTGATCAAATCGAGATGAGAACACGCACCGAATCAGGCTGCACGACAAAATGATTTTCACGCACGAGCGAAGCCTGATCGAGACTCACAAAGTCATTCGGTGCCTCAAGCGACGTATCGATCAAAGCATACCACCGTCGGCGCGTCAACTCGAACGTGAGCGGCTCGCGCCATGCGTTCATCGCCACAAAGAAGCGCGGTTCGCGCGGCCCATCCATAAGTTCGACCGCCAACGAATGCGACCATCCGCGGTAATCGGGACGGCCTAAATTTACGCCATGAAAACGCAAATTGTCGAGTTTCTCGCGAATATTGAGCGGCGTCGCAAACATCGTCTGACGCAGAGCCTTAAAGTCGCGTCGCAACGCCGTCAATTTTTGCACGAACGCCAACATCTCACGACTTTCTGGGGTTTCCCCCCAGTCTACCCACGACAGCGGACTATCCTGACAAAAGCCGTTGTTATTGCCCTGCTGCGTTCGCCAGATTTCGTCGCCTCCGAGGATCATCGGCGTACCGCGCGAAATAAACAGCGTCGTGAACATGTTTTTCGCGCGCACCAGACGTTTTCGACGAATGACCGGATCATTCGTTTCGCCCTCCACGCCCATATTACAGCTCAAATTATCGTCAGAACCGTCGCGATTCTGTTCGCCATTGCGTTCATTATGTTTGTGGTTATAACTGACGAGATCCCGCAGCGTGAAACCGTCGTGCGCCGTCAAAAAGTTAATGCTCTGTGAGGCATTCTGTTTTTCGCCAAACAGGTCTTTGCTGCCTGCTATTCGACGCGCCAGACCAAGCACCGTATTGTCATCGGCTCGCCAAAACCGTCGCACGTCATCGCGGAACATACCGTTCCACTCGGCCCATCCGCCGGGGAAACGTCCAACTTTGTAAAGTCCTGCGGCATCCCAGGCTTCCGCGATCAACTTGCACCCACGCAGGACCGGATCCGCAGCAATATCGCTCAGCAGCCCAAGATCCGGGTCACCGATCCACTCACCCTTATTGGAACGTCCCAGAATTGTCGCCAGGTCGAAGCGGAAACCATCCACATGCATCTCGACCAACCAGTACCGCAGACAATCCAAAATCAGGTGTTTCATGAGCGGGTGATTGCAGTTCATGGTGTTGCCGCAACCGGTATAGTTAGCGTACTTACCACGCTCGTCTTTCATGTAATAAACAGCGTTGTCCAGACCCTTAAAAACAATGGTCGGGCCCAACTCATTGCCTTCGCCGCTGTGGTTAAAAACGACGTCCAGGATGACCTCTATCCCAGCCTCATGGAACGCACGCACCATGTCACGGAATTCGGCGACGACCCCACCCGGCTCTGTTGCGTGCGCGTAAGCACGGTGCGGAGCAAAGAAGCCGATCGTCGCGTATCCCCAATAATTTTTGTGACGCTCGCCCGTGACCGGGTCAACGAGCGTCGGCGGTTCCAACGCATTAAACTGGGCGACAGGCAGCAACTCGACAGTCGTCACGCCCAAACCTTTAAGGTGAGGGATCTTGGCGATCAGACCACGGTAGGTGCCAGCAAACTCGTTTTGACTGGAAGGCGATGCCGTCATACCTTTCACATGACATTCATAAATCACACTGTCTTCCAACGCATATCGTGGTCGGACTTCGGTGTCCCAATCCACCTCACCAGACGCCACCGCGACAGACTTGGCAGTCACACCGACGCTGTCCAGCTTCGAAAACGAATGATCTTTCAAGGACGATTCGCGGTTGTAGCCATAGAGCGCCGGCGAAAACATATCAAAATCACCGACGATCTCACGCGCGTAGGGATCGACCAAAAGCTTATTCACATTAAAACGGTGACCAATTCTTGGCTGATAAGGACCATCCACGCGCCAACCGTAAAGCTGACCATGTTTGAGACCACGCACGAATATGTGCCAAATGTCGCCCGTACGATGACGACGCGCATCCAGACAAAGACGAGCAGAAGGCGTCGTCGCTTCCGGCGAATCGAACAAGTCGAGCCAAACTGTCTCAGCATGCCGAGAAAACACCGCGAAATTGATACCATCCGCCATCACAGTCGCGCCTAACGGCATCGGCTGACCGATCGATGCTTCAAACTGCATTCAAATATCTCCCATAGTCGTCGACGTAAAAAGGGAACATGACAAAATTGAATACATACCCAAATTTTTGCGTTGCGACCATAATCAAACCAAAAATTACGCCGTCCAATTGACGGACTGACTGGTTTTCAGCCTGTCCAAACACGGACGGTGCCAAAAAAAAAGCGCCAGGAAAAACCTGACGCTTTCGAGTGGCAAGGGACGGAATCGAACCGCCG
>JAZUKH010000210.1:0-5186 GCA_045643185.1 Myxococcota bacterium
CAGGCGCAGCTTCGACAGGCGCAGGTGCCGTTTCGACAAGCGCAGGCGCGGCTACGACAGGCACAGGCGCAGCTTCGACAGGCGCAGGTGCCGTTTCGACAAGCGCAGGCGCAGCTTCGACAGGCGCAGGCGCCGTTTCGACAGGCGCAGGCGCACCTTCGACAGGCGCAGGCGCCGACTTGACAGGCACAGACGCAGCTTCGGCCGTGAGCGACGCGGCGGGCGCCTCAAAAGCCTCGGTCAATGACGGCGTCAGCGGTTCGTGACGAAGCTTGCGCCACGCCCAACGGCCAAACAGACGAATGTCGCGGAATCGCATGTAAACAAAGATCATAACGCCATACAAAATCGCTTGTTTGAGGAACATCAGCGCGTATTGCTGAAGCTCATACCACGAGGCTTCATGGTACAGAATGACCTGCACGCACGACAAAAACGGCGTCAGCGGCATCCACGTCGAAAATTCCTGCAAATACCACGGCATCATCGACAACGGCCAGGTCAGCCCCGAGATCATCAGGGTCATCATGCAGCAAAGCACACTGGCCGTCATGGCCATGAATCGGACTTTGCTCATATACAGGTTGATCGCGACGTAAAAACTGATCGACAAAACGATGAAAATGACAAGCGAAGTTAGCGCCATCCAAGGCGATGACGACAACACGATGTCAATATTCGGCAAGATCGTCACAAAACAGATGATGCCAAAGACCAGCGCGTATATCGCCACAGCACAGAGGCGCCCCAAATAGTAAAAACGCCGCCGAACGGCGTGTTCATCGATATTTTTGAACGCTTTGATCTGAAACGCCGCATTCGTCATCAGCGCAACGAAGAGCCACACGTTAAAAAAGATCAGCACGGGCAACAAATAGTCGGTATAGAGCGTCAATGCGTTGAAGGGCTTTTCGACGTCGAGGTTGATCGGCTGAAGGAGCGGCAGCAGCTTGGAATCCGGCACGCCCTGTTTGTTCAGCGCCACCATGCTGACGCCGACGCTCGTCATCTTGACGATCGTCTGCACCGCGCGGTCAATGTTTTTGGCTTCCAAAATGTTCGTGCCGTCGATGTAGACCTTGACAGAGCCCTGTTGCTGCGTCTTGATATTGGTCGAAAGTCCGCTCGGAATAAGGATGATCGCTGCGACGTCGCCATTCAACAAGGCTTCCTTGCCTTCGTCCACGTTATCAATGACGCCCTGAATGGCCAAGTCCGGGCTGGATTCCAAAAACGTACGGATCGTACGGCTGACGGTGCTGTTGTCGAGGTCGGTCACATACACAGGGATGTGCATAACGACGCGACTCTGGTACACGCCTATGGTCAGTACCATCGAAATCACGATCATCAACAGCATCACCATGAACTTGGGACGCCTCAAATAGATCGTCAGAAAGTCGATGAGTCCTTTCAGAAAGAACATATTTGAACCCCGTGTCTGTTACCAACGAGCGGTCATGCCAGGACGCAGTCCTTCGATGTTTTCAGCGGGACGCAGTTTGACTTCAAAGCTCTTCAGATCAAACCGGTCGCGATCGCTCGTGGCTCGCCACGTCGCAAAATCGCCCATCGGCGCGATATAAGCCACGGTCATGGGCACTTTTCGGTCCAATGCAGGAATGTAGATCTCGATCGTATCGCCCTTACGAATATTTTTGAGCCGGTCTTCACGCACCGCAAAGGACGCCCACATATCGCTCATATTGACGATCGTGACGATCGGATAACCGGCACTCGTCAATTCACCTTCATGGAGTGCAATTTTTGAAACTTCGCCATCAATGGGGGCTTTCTGGATCGTCTCTTTCTTGTAGATCTCGATCTCTGCAGCGACGGATTCGCCTTTTTGAACGAGGGCTTCGAGGGCTTCGATCTCTTCTTTGCGCGCCCCTTTGTCAACGGCATCGTATTTGGCCTGAGCCATTTCAAGCTGGCTCAGTGAAACGTTGTATTTGAACTCCACTTCGTCGTATTTGGCTTGCGGAATGGCCTTTTCTTCAAGAAGCGTTCTGGAGCGGTCGAGCATTTTTTTGGTGACATCGACCTGAGCTTTTGCGGCATCAACCTGGTTGGCAGCGGCCTTCTTTTCCTGAGGACGGGCGCCCTTTTCGGCGAGTTTGAGCTGGGCACGAGCCGCATCGATCGACGATGTGGCCTGCAGCAGCTTGGCATCAAGTTCGTCGAGGTTGAGCTCGACGAGTTCCTGACCTGCCTTCACGACGTCGCCTTCCTTAACGTTGACTTTGAGGATACGCCCGGGCACCTTGCTGGCGATATCGATCTCGGTTGCACCGATCAGCCCCGTGAGCGGACGCGCCGCCGCATCACGCTGGGCGGCGGTCAAGCGATCGACCTGAGACTCCAGTTTTGACTCGATCTTGTCATCGATATCACACGCCGTCAGCGTCAACATGGATGTCGCCAAAATCGCGTCAATCAGCCATCTGTGAAGGTATTTCATGCCATTTCTCCTAATATATTTCGTTTTTTTCGTTAAAAGTTTAAGTTCTTTTTTCAAAACTAACACGTGTCTAGCCCGGTATCCTGCTTTCAGCACGATCGCGGAGGCATTCAGCACGTGGCATCGAAGATTTTTTTGGCGTGTTCGCGCAGGGTCACGGCATTGAGTGCCGACGGGCCATCGGCCAAACACGCCCGCACGACCATCGCTTCCAGCGCCTGATCCAAGGCAGTGAGTGCCCCCAAACGCGCCGGATCCAAACGCGCCGCTTCATCGTGCAGCCGAGTCCTGAGCGTGCGGACCGTCGTCAGCAAACGCATGCCCTGCAAGGTTTCGCTCATCCATTCCCAGGTCAGCAGACGCGCAAAGACGGGATGCGCCACGAGCAGGTCATAGGTAGCCAAATAGAGTTCTGACGCCGTTTTGACCTGCGTGTTCTGCCAAAAGCTTTCGACCGCCGCCTCGAACTCGCGACTCGCCTCGCTCAACACGGCCAGATACAAAGCGTCTTTGTCTTTGACGAGCGCGTACACGACGCGTTTATTGACGCCGGACGCATCGGCAATGTCCTGCATGTGCGCCGCGTGAAAGCCGTATTGCGAAAATTCTTCGCGCGCGGCACGCATGACGAGCGCCTCGGTCTCTTCCGGAGTAAATTTTGGACTGCGCGCCATTTTTACCTCCGTTAAATGCCCTTCGTCGGCACGCTGATCGCGTCAGCGCTCAACTCGGGCGATTCGCCCAGACTGAGTTTGAGTTCAGCGAGCGCTGCCAGCACGTCGATCTGCGCTTTCACGTTGTCGGCGCGAGCCGCCGTGCGCTTGGTCTGAGCCGTCAACACATCCGTATTGACCGATTCGCCTTGGGCGAACTGCGCCGAGATCGTACGCAGATTCTCGTCAGATACGGCAAGTGCCTGCTGGGTCAACGCAGTCTTTTCAAGCGCCGTTTCGAGATTCAAATACTTTTGACTGACTTCCAACGCGATGAGGTCCTGCGCTTCGGACGCCTTCGACGCGTTCTGCGTCGCTTCCAGGCGCGCGCGCTTCGCCGCGTAGTATTTTTCAAGCCCGTCAAAGATCGTCCAGTTCATCGCAAGCCCGACAAACGCCTGGTTCGTCGGCTGCATCTGGGTGCCGTACGAATACTCATAACGTCCGATCAGGGCGATCTTAGGAATGTAATCATAAAGCGCCAGCTTGGCCGAGCGTTCACCCAGTTCCTGCGTCAGACTCAGGCGTTCAAGCTCCGTGCGCTGTCCAAGTGCCTTTTCCTGATAATTGGCGAGCGGATCCAACTCAACTTTGAACGATTCCTGCGGCATGTCAGATGCGTGCAGCGTCGTGCCACGCGGCAATCCAAGCACCTGTGAAAGCTTCATGCCCGCAAGACGCGCGCCCTGGCTCGCTTCCATCAGGTCCTGACGCGCTTTCACCAGCTGTACTTCCGCGCTTAACACGTCCGCATGCGAGATCATGCCAACGGTTTCGTATTTTTCAGCCATTTCAACGTGTTTCTGAATGGTATCAAGGGCTTCCTGCGCCACATCGATCATCAGCTGCGCATAAACGAGCTTCAAATACACGTCCGTGACTTCAAAATCGATCTTCAGATTCTGTCCACGACGTTCGATCTCGACATCGCGCATTCCCAATTCCGCGAGTTTCTGGCCCTGATAGACCTGAAGGAGCGGCGTAAGCGGCATAACGAGCTGCACGCCTGCGATCGCGGTGAATTGTCCGCGCAGTTCGAGCTGTTCCGGCACGATGTCCATGACAGAATTCATGAGCGACTGACCCGCCGGCTTCAAAGCCGGAAGCATCGGCGTGATCATGCCCATGAGCGCCGTTGACGACGGATCCAGATTGCTCGTATCGATCGATCCCATCGCGTCCGCCAGCATCTTTTCGCCATTGATGCTATCCTTGTCGATGACATCCAGCATCGATTTGTCATTCCACACCACGGCTTTCACGTCCGCCGTGAGCTGCGGCCACCATTTGGCCTTCACTTCGCCAAGTTTCGCCTCGGCGATCTGCGATTTCAGTTCAAGTTGCTCATCGGCCTTCGAGCTCTGATGCGCGAGCTCGATCGCTTCCGACAGCGAGATCTCCTGCACATCAGCAAAGCCTATCGACGAGCAAGTCAGCATGGCGAGCGCACTTGCGGCCATTGTTATATTTTTTATCCACTTCTTCATAGACTCTCTCCGTTCGTATCCAAAGATACTCCAGACGGTTATACCACAAACACCTACATTCAGGCACCGCGGCACCGCCTAAAAGAACAGCAAAAGGCTCAGATTTATTCCGATAAAATGCGTACAACAGGCAAATTTATCAACGTAAAGGCGTCTTATCGCCTCATTTCATCCATTGTACTCATGAAATGTCATAGAATTGTCATTTGTTCGCCGGCTATGCCTTTCGGCATACGCCAGCGGCGCCGGCTATGCGTTCCGCATACGCCGGCGGCGTTTCGGCTATCGGTCGCTTTGCGCCGATACGCCGAACGCGCGTGTGGCATTCGCCACCGCAATGAGCATGACCCCGACATCGGCAAAGACAGCCAACCACAAGTTAACGAGGCCCAACGCACCGAGGGCGAGGAATGCAAACTTCACGGCGAGCGCAAAGACGATGTTTTGAAGCACGATGCGGTGGGTGCGACGAGCGATGCGCATCGCCTCGGGCAAACGAGCCAAGTCGTCTGTCATCAAAAC
>JAZUKH010000211.1:0-11296 GCA_045643185.1 Myxococcota bacterium
GAAATCATTTACCGGCATTACGTTCGAAGATCAGACCCTGACTTACGACGGACAGGCCCACAGCCTCGCCATTGCCAATGTACCCGACGGCGCGAAAGTCTCTTACGACAAGGCGATCGAATACACCGATGCCGGCACCTACAAAGTCGTTGCGACCATCTCCCCCGATGGCTACAACGGCCTTAAACTCACGGCAACTTTGATCATCGCACCCGCTGAATTCACTGGTTTGTCGCTTGAAAACGCTGTTTTCGCCTACGACGGCAACGCGCATGAACTCGTTATCTCAGGGCAGTTGCCCGACGACGCTCAGGTCACTTACACAATCACCGGACCGGACAAAACGGGTACCGAAATAGGTGAGTATAAGTTCGTTGCCACAGTCAATGCCAAAAACTATAAAGACGCTTCCTACGTTGCCATCATGACCATTACTGAACCAAAATTCGTCGATGACTCAATCTCGCCGTTCAAACTTACACAATCGACAAAAGATAGTGAGCTGCTTGAACAATTATTGAAAAATAATTACACGATCGAAGCTATATCAACTCATTTGTTCATTTATCCCGATGGTACTACAAAAGAGGTGAGTGAGGCGGAAGGATATATTGTTAACTTTTATGTGAGTCCGCAAGCTGTTATGAAACTTGAGACTGACTGGAATGATGAAGAAAAAGTTAGAGAACTCTACTCTATGGAATATTATTGGACTAAAGATGATGTGGCATTTGAATCTATAAGAGATCAATTTACTATGAGGGATCATGATAAAGAATTTGTCTGTTCTGGGGTAATGCCAAAGGAGGCTGTACTCGAAACAGCGAATGTATTATATTATGCACCGCTTCCGTTTAGATGTACAATGAATGAAGATGGTACGTATTTGAAAGAAAATGGCCAATGCGTTAGCCTTGGCGGTGCGGTTTATAATTACGAAATTAAGGATAACATGTTCGTTTTAACGAGTTCTGCTAAATATGACCATCCTGAATGGATTCATTATGAAAATGAAACGATACGTATAAAAAATATCGGGAATACCGTCGTACCGCGATTTTCCCAATGTGAAAACGCCTGTGATAGTACCTACGAAGTGACCAGTTTTGATTTGTATAATGTCAGATACTACAATGATGGTAATCTTAATGCTTCGATCTCACTGTTTCTCAAAGACTACATGGATGGATATAAATTGTTCTGGCCGCAAGGGCCTTACCCGATTTATCCTGAGTTTATGGGGATGACCGTTAAGAGCTTGGAAGTAGAAAATTACTATGAACACTTTGATGAGTGTTCTGATTATCAATATAAAGTATATTTTGATAATAATTACCAATATCAGGGTGAGTTTTCTTCATTGGGCTCTGTGAGTGCAAACTCTCAGAATATTAATATTTTAAATGCATGCGGTGGTTCCTTATCGTATTATAGTGAGTGGCATAAGTAAACTGGTTTACTTACGACGTGGCTCGCCTCGTCTCCACGACGGGCTGAGCCGCGACGGAGCTGATTAGACCAGCACCTATATGTATGCCCTATTACATTCCCCCTCTATGAATATTGCCAACCACATAGCAAAATGTAACAAAATTTGTGCATAAACATGGTTGTTTATCACGAAAACTTGGTGAAGGCACGACGCGGCTGAGGTTTCGACGCGGCTGAGTAAAAACGAAAAAAGCCCGCTGATAAGCGGGCTTTTTTTCGTTTAATGCGTCAAGGCATTAGTTCGCAGCGACGACGATGGGAGCAGGCGCTTCAACGGGCGCAGCTTCGGGAGCTGCAACGGGTTCAGCGGGCGCAACGACAGCGGCGGGCTGAGCAGCTGCCGCGTTGTCGGCGGGAGCAGCAGAGTCGCCCATGAAACCAGCGAGGGTCGGAGCGAGAACGAGGGCGATAACGCTCATGAGTTTGATGAGGATGTTGATGGACGGGCCAGCGGTGTCTTTGAACGGATCGCCAACGGTATCGCCAACAACAGCCGCTTTATGGGCATCGGAGCCTTTACCACCATAATTGCCGCCTTCGATATATTTCTTGGCGTTATCCCATGCACCACCTGCATTAGCCATGAAGATAGCGAGAACGACGCCCGTGATCATAACGCCGACGAGCATACCACCGAGAATGGCGCCTTTGGTCTGGAGGCAAATATCAAGGATACCCGCCAGGATCGGGGCTACGATGGCGATGACGCCAGGCAGAACCATCTGACGAATAGCCGCTTTCGTAGAGATCGCGACGCAATTGCTGTATTCAGCTTTGACGCCTTCTTTACCTTCAAGAAGTCCAGGGATCTCTTTGAACTGACGACGAACTTCTTTGACCATATCCTGAGCCGAGCGGCCAACAGCCAACATGGCCAGGGCGCTGAACCAGAACGGAAGCACGCCGCCGACGAAGAGACCGATCACGACGAGCGGATTCATCGCGTCGATGGCCTGAAGTCCCATAACCTGCGCATAAGCGACGAAGAGGGAGAGCGCCGTCAAAGCAGCAGAACCGATAGCGAAACCTTTACCGATAGCGGCGGTGGTGTTACCAACGCTGTCGAGTTTGTCCGTACGGTTACGAACTTCTTCATCAAGACCGGACATTTCAGCGATACCACCGGCGTTATCGGCGATGGGGCCATAAGCGTCGACAGCAAGCTGAATACCCGTCGTAGCGAGCATACCAAGAGCAGCGAGGGCGATACCATACATACCGCAGAAGAGGAAGGCGATAAGAATGGCAGCGGCAACGAGGATGACGGGGATGACCGTGGAGATCATACCGACGGCGAGTCCCTGAATGATATTCGTAGCGGCGCCACCGTTATCGGAGGCATTCGCGATGCCTTTAACGGATTTGAAGGCATCAGAGGTATAGAATTCAGTGATCTTACCGATGCAGGTACCGGCGATAAGGCCGCCCGTGACGGTCAAAAAGATGCTGAGCGGCGTAACGACGAGGTCGGAACCGGGAACAGCGAGGCCACCTTCAGGCAAAATGAGAGCAGCGATACCAAACGTCGCGACAGCAGTAATCACGGCAGCCGAAATGGTACCAGTATCAAGCGCTTTCTGCGGGTTGGAGTTTTCGTCTTTGCTGCGAACGATGAAGGTACAAATAACGGAGAGAATGATACCGACAGCGGCAATGATCATCGGGAGAACGATGGCGCTCATCTGCCCATCGGTGCCTTTCCAGATCGCGGCGCCAAGGACGGCAGAACCAATGATGGAACCAACGTAAGATTCGAAAAGGTCAGCGCCCATACCAGCGACGTCACCGACGTTATCACCGACGTTATCAGCGATGGTTGCAGGGTTACGGGGATCGTCTTCAGGAATACCGGCTTCGACTTTACCGACGAGGTCAGCGCCGACGTCAGCAGCTTTCGTGTAGATACCACCACCAACACGGGCGAAGAGAGCGATCGAGGAAGCACCGAAGCTGAAGCCCGTGAGGACTTCGAGGAGGCGGCTCATATCGCCGGCAAGTTCGGGAATCTGGAGATAGATGAGAAAGAGTCCGGAAATACCGAGCAGACCAAGGCCAACGACGGTCATGCCCATGACAGCGCCACCGCCAAAAGCCACAGCGAGGGCATCTTTAAGACCTTTACGAGCGGCATTGGACGTACGAACGTTCGCTTTCGTAGCGACGCGCATACCGAAGTTACCAGCGGCAGCACTGCAGAAAGCACCGACCACGAAAGACAGCGCGACGAGCGGGCTGCTGGACGGGTTGGCGGCGTTGATGACAGCCAACAAAATGGCCACGATGGCCACAAAAATGCCGAGAACTTTGTATTCCGCTTTCAGGAATGCCATAGCGCCTTCCTGAATGTAGCCGGAAATTTCTTTCATGCGATCCGTACCGGCATCCTGTTTCGCGATCCAACGCGATTTGATGATCGAGTAGATCAGAGCTGCGAGCGCAGCCACAGGAACGCCAATATAAACCAGATACTGGACGAGTGGACTAAGATGCTCCATCAGAAGCTTCCTCCTTTTTTTTGGCCTTGAACAGGCCGTTACAATAATTCATTGACGCCAGCAAACCTCGTGAAACCCACGTATCGAGGGCCTGGCCGCCAATTTCTACACTTTTCTCCCAGGTTGCTTGTTCAGCCTGGGGAATCGTACCTAAAACGTAATTGATCACATCGTTATGGACCGGTCGCCCAATGCCCATGCGCAAGCGATTGAAAGCGTTAGAGCCAGTGAGTTCGATGATGGACTTCAGCCCATTATGTCCACCGGCACCGCCGCCATTTTTGCAGCGTACATCGCCCATTGGAAGATCCAGATCGTCGTGAATGATCAGGATATTCTCATGCGGCACATGAAAAAATGCCATACAAGCCTGCACGCTTTTGCCGCTCAAGTTCATAAAGGTCTGCGGTTTGAGCAGATGGATCTGTTTTCCGTTCAATCGCATCGACCCATAGATGCCTTGAAATTTCGTCTGTGTCATGTTCGCCCCATGGGCGCGGCACCACGCATCTAAAGTCATAAAACCGGCATTGTGCCTGGTATTTTCGTATTCGTTGCCTGGATTGCCCAAACCAACGATCAGTAAAGATTCGTCACTCATAATCACTTTTTTCGCTAAGCGATGCCTGTCACACACCGCAAAAATTTTAATCTACATGAATCCGCTTTGTTTGGGAATGTGCGTAATTTACCTACATTTCCATCAAAGAACGAAATTCTGTCTCTTTGTCATTGGGGAAATCGGGAGGGGGAAGTCTCCCCCTACGCGGCTATTTCCTTCGGAAATACGCCGCTACCCCTTCGCCTGGCAGGGCCCAAGACATTATTCTTCCGCGTAACCCTGTTCATCGCAGGTTCGACCGTCGGCTGAACAACCAGCTTTGCAGTCCGGATCCTGAGTCGGGTGATTGACCAGGTAATTCTTGCCATTGTCAGAGGCTTCACAAATGAAAGTCTCTTCGTAAAACAACATGCCCATGTCGTAAAAGTCTCGGCAGTACGTGACCTTTTCACCAGGTGTGGTGCACTCTTCAGCTTCAGTGTAACAATAAGCCTTGGTAGTCGTCGCGTGACACGTGCCGTCGTGATAGCCTTCGACGCAGTAGACTTTGGACACTTTGCCATCAAAGCAATACTGCGCCAACGTGCCATCGGCAGAGCAGTTTGGTTTATAATCCTCACCACACTTTTCTCTTGGCAGGCACGTGGTCCGATCTTCCGAACAGCTTCCTCGTCCGTCGTCGCAATACTCGTAGTCCTCATAGACCCAGTATTTTTGACCATTCGAGTGCTGCGTGCACGTATAGGTCAACATGGCCGTTTCGTAGATCTCGTCGTCACGACAGACTTGTTTGGTGCTTTTGAGCTCGTCACAGCGATCCGCATCGCCGTAGCAATCCGCATAGACGTCATTCGCCAAACAAACCTGGCTGTCTCCACAAGCATGACGCTTGAGCACGCCGCCGTCGCAGACGGTGGCCGTGTTTTGGTCGTCCCCGCAGTTCGATTTGTAGTAATAAGGATTACAGAGCGTTTCGGTCTTGTCGAAACAATAAAGATAGGTGCTGTCACAGCACGCGAGCAGGTTGGACTTGTGGTCGGGATCGCGGGCAATGCACTCGTCAAGCATATCGCAAGCTTTGAGACCGGCGTCTGCACATTTTGCTTCGACCACAGGCGCTGGCGGCGGGTTGCACTGGCCATTCTTACATCCGTGTTCGCAGGCATTGGTGATCTTCCAGACCTGGTCGATACATTCGACAACCGATGCTCCACTCTGTGTACATTTGGGCGCATCGCCAGTCGTGCAGGCTTCTCCCTTCGTTTCTATGGGCTCTGGGTCTTGGTGTGTTGTTTCACTCGATGGCGTTTGACCAGACGTCGTCTTGTCATTGGAATCGTCGTCACAGGCGACGAACGTAAGCGCAGTGATTGCGCAGAAACAGATCAGTGTGCGTTTCATGATGGTAAAAAATTGAGTTGAGTCAGGCATAAAAAAAGGCGGTGCATATTGCACCGCCTTAAAACTTATGCCGCTAAACGATTAGGCGTGGGGCGGAATGACTTCGGCAACGAGGAAATCGTTGTCATAGATGTATTCGCAACCGTCGATGACGGGAACGCGGCTGATCTGAGCACGTTCTTTAAGATCGAGCGGCGTGACATCGAAGTTGATGACGGAAGGAATGTCTTTGGGAAGGCAGGAAACGACGACATCACGAGCTGCTTTACGCAGCGAACCGCCCTTACCAACACCCACGGATTTACCCGTGAGTTCGAGAGGAACGCGAACACGGACTTTGCGATCGGCATCGATGCAATAGAGGTCAGCGTGGAGGAAGCGACGGGTCACAGGGTGACGCTGAACGCTCTTGACCATAACGGTGTGACGGGCATCGCCACAAACGAAATCGAAAACGATATTGGGACCATATTCGGTCGAAAGAATGCGGGTGAGGTCATCCGGGTTGATCGACGCGCTAATCGCATCAACGCCACGGCCATAGCACGTGACAGGGATCATACCAGTAGCACGAAGTTTGCGGCTGGCGCCTTTTTTGCCAGCAACGCGGGCTTCACCTTTCAGTTCGAGTTTTTCCATTGTTAAATTTTCTCCAAAGGGTGCAACCCCAAAAGACGTGATGCACTATGCATCCATCCCAACTGGTTGCATGTAAAAACTTTTGCACCGTTCGCAAAAGCGCAAGTATTCTCGCCATTTTGAAACAAATGTCAATTGGTTTTTATGAATTTTATCCGTTATCCCCTGCGCGCCACGAGCTCAGACCGGCCCCAAACAAGACCAAGAATAAGCGCAAATCCAAAACAGATTGTTATTCCTGGCTGAGCAATAACCTTGCTACACCTCGACGTTGCTTTGTTTTTCAAACGTTCGTGTCATTATTTTGAAAAAAATCCGTCACGTTTTTGAAGTCGTTGGCAATATTAGTGGGACGCCCAAGTTAGGGCATGTATTTCGATAAGCGGTGAGCTCACATACATCTTGTTGCACTTTTCAACAATTCACGCTGGCCTGATGACTCAAGCCGTGGTCACCCCACCCAAGCGTTAACCTTCACAAACAAGGAACAAAAATCATGGAAGAACTCCTTTCCCCTAAATTGGACATCGTATTCAAAAAGCTCTTCACAGAGCATCTGGATCTGTTAAAACATTTCGTGGCGTCAGTTCTTTCCGTGCCAACAGAGCAGATCACTGACCTCATTTTGACCAACCCTGAAATGGTCCCTGAAGAATCGGACGGAAAATTCAGTCGTCTCGACCTGCGATTAGCGTTGAACAATTCACAGATCGATATTGAGATCCAGGTTCGAAAGATCCCAAGTTATGCAGATCGCGCGCTCTTTTATTGGGCAAAACTGTATACGTCCGACCTTAAGACCGGCGAAACTTATCAAATGCTCAAACAAGCAATTTCAATCAATTTGCTAGATTTTAATCTCTTTGAAGACCGAACAGAAGCCCATGCCGTAGTCGTCCCCACGATCCGTGGCACACAAAGGATCTTGTCAGATAAAATGCTAATGCACTTTTTCGAATTGAAGAAAGTCGGCAAAAATGATAGCGAAAATCTTGGTGCACAGTTGCAAATGTGGCTCAATTTTTTGAACGTTAAAAAGCCTGAGGATCTCGCTATGTTCGATGACAATGAAACTATGAGCAAAGCTGCTGAGGCTTTACGAGTCATGAGCGGTGATGAGCGAATTCGCGAAGCTGCCCGACTTCGAGAAAAACGTCTCCATGATGAGGCGTCGGCCCTGGCTGGCGCTCGTGAAGAAGGCAAAATCGAAGGCAAAATCGAAATACTGATCGATCTAGTCAAAGATGGCGAGTTGTCCTTAAAAGTCGCTGCGCGTTTTGCCAACATGTCAGAAGCTCAACTAGCGAAACTTTGTCAATGCGCGGAAGCACATTCGATAGGAGAGGCTTAACGATCGACGTGCCCATAAACATCATTATTGGTCAATGTTGTCATATTCACAGCGCAGCTGATGTTGCGCCGCCTCAAATTTTGAACGAGCGGCATTTTTTTTATTGTGCACACGTGTCAGCGGGCTAAACAGATTGATAAACGGCGCCTATCCATTTATACTGTGCCTTTGTGCATTTGTTGCCACCTGCGAGACTTGCGTCAAATCAGTCGCCGTTTGATCTCGCGGTGGGATCGGTCAGCGTTGTTTGGTGTCGAAATGAGTGAGAAGATCAGTCAGGTTAAGGAATTCATGGTCGTCGGACCGGATAATCAGGGTCTGCCGAACGAGCTGGCCGAAAATCCAGTGATGCTGCAACCGGGTGAAACGCCTGAAGAAGCGCATCAGATGCCCCAAGACAGCAACCCCTTTGCCGGGCCACGCGATTGGTGCGTCAAATGGTTTGGTCCGTTTTTTTCGGCGTCGCATCTTCCGGCTAACCGGGCATTTGGTCTTTACCTCGTCTATGTTGGCAACTACCCGCTGTTTGTTAGTTCCTCGGCTAACATCGAGATCGCCATCACGCGTCATCTGGCATTTGCCCCGCCATCCAAGATTATCGCGATCGATCTTCTTGGACGCGAGATCCTTCACTACAAAAGCATCTACAATGCGCCACTCAGTATCAAGACCGGTCTTTTGTTTGAGGATGGCAAGCTGATCCACCCGCAGAAGTGCATAGCCGCCTATCGTCGTGCAGCTGCAGCCATTGCGTTTTGCCATGCAATTCCGTGTAATAAATACGCACGTCTCAAGTTCGAGTTCGAAGCGCTTAAATTGACGAATGCCGGCAAGTTTTTCCCTTTGAAATCGACGTTTCATGCCGAACCAGAAGACCCGATCGCTGCGGCCGAAATGGCACGCGCCCAGTTTGAACAAACGAATGATGAAAACGTGATCCCTCAGGACGAGCATTCAGTGCCGGAAGATGCTTCGTAACCGCGTCGAAGGCCCCGCCAGGCGAAGGGGTAGCGGCGTATTTCGTATTTTCGTAGAGACGCGTGGTCCACACGTCTCTACGAAAATACGAAATAGCCGCGTAGGGGGAGACTTCCCCCTCCCAAAAATACCTTGATTCGACGTGTAAGAAGAACATGTGCCAAAAAGATGCGCGCGGTTTGACAGGACTGTGTATTTCTTGGTAAACTAAAGTGCTTACGAACGTGCGCAATGCGTGCATATCCATAGAGTTGATAAAGATGACCAGACTAAAATCGATAATTGCTGCGGCGAGTTTGGCGGCTTTGGCTGCTGGTTGTACGACGAATATTGACGATGATGCGTATCGTGCGGGCGCAATCACGTTGGAACTCAACGAAGTCACGACCGACGAATTGTATCCGACGGCCGGTGACGAAATTGACTGGAAAATGGTTTTTGTGCCGACACCGGGCGACATCACGGTCAATGTTTTTTGGGATCATCCGCTTGAAATTTTTGATGTGGAAGTTGGCGTTTATGACCGATTTGGTATTCCTATCAAAAAGGAAGCGCGTGAATCGGGCGGTGCCAGAAGCATTGTAAAGACGTTTTTGCCAGAATCTGGTCTGCATTTTGTGAAATTATCGGGAGCATCCGGCCGTTCGATCTACTCCATTAACATTGGTTTTGAGACGAATTACGACGGATTTGAGGCCCCCGAAAGTGCGCCATCCTTTGATGCGTACCTCGATTTTGACGCAGAAGTGGCCGCCAAAAAAGAGGGTGACGCATCCAATTCGGGGAAAAACGCAGGTAAAGGCGGTGGTGCATCCGCAGCGCCTGCAGCTGCGCCAGCCGCAGCCCTACCAGCCGCAGCCGGCGGTGGCATGGCCCTACCTGCTGCTGCTGCCGGCGGTGTCGCGCTGCCTTCTGCCGCAGCGGGTGGCATGATGGACGCCGGTGGTTCCGAGGGTCCCACTGTTGTGCGCTCTGGCGGCGGCGGTGCATCTTGGTCAAATGCCGACGTCAAAAAACTCGATACCAATGCCGGAGCAACCAATTCCAATGCCGAAATCAAACCCATTTGCTCCGATATCCGCGGGAAATATTTCACGATCGAAGCCGAAGTTATGGCTGTTTCAAGCCTATCCAAAGGCACGCAGTTCAAACTGGATGCCGGCCGAAAACAGGGCGTCAAAGATGGTTCCGTCGGCGAAATCTATATTGATGGCGAAAAACTCGAAGGCGGCCGTTTTAAGATCGAGAAGATCCTTGACACCAGTTCGACGTGCGTTACCAACGCCCCCTCCAAACTCGTGAAAAAAGCTTCAAAATTCGTCATTAAAGTCCCCGAATAGTATTACACTGGCAAAGCGCCTGAATCTTAACTTGACTGCCGAACGACGCCAGGTTGTTCGGTCTACCCTCGATTACAGCCGATCGGATGAATATGGTTTAGATTTTGCTCAAAAGGGATTTATCGCGCAGATCATACGTCTGCGCGGGATCTTTTTCTTGTCGAAACGACCATTTGTCCAGGAGAACGATCATGTTAAAGAAACTGTTTCTGATGGCTTCGGCCACGATGTTGCTCAGTTTGTCCGCCTGTACGACGGATCCTATTGCGTATAACTCGAACAGTGGTTTCGATGGCACGCGCGATTCGGCTTCACAACTTCTCATCGATGTGAACAAAGTCGATGATATCGATGCCCCGGCCGGTGACAACGAAGACTGGTATTATTTCATTCCAAAAGAGGAAGGCTTCGTGAAAGTCAGCGTCTTTGTGGATGATCCAAACAAAATGGTCGGTTCGCTGACAGTGTTCGATGGCTTTGGCCGTTCCCTTAACAACCAATCCATCAACACGGTTCAAAGCATTCAGGAATTGCCAAAGATAAATGTGAAAGGCGACGAGCGCTACTTTGTTGCCCTCAAGGTCACTGAAGGCAAATCAACCTATACCATCGCGGCAAACTTCGAGTTGCCGCCCCCCCCCGAGGTCGAACCGGAAATCGTGGAAGACACGCATGTTAACACCACCAAACCGTCTTCAAACAAGCCCAAATGCGTGCCCGCAGATAAATGCAAAGCGGGTCAGAATTGCTGTAAACCCAAAGCAACATCTGAAGATGGTATTCCTGAAGGCGCCAAGACCGTTCGTGGAACGATCGTGCTCGTCACGCCGCGCGAAGGGGAAATCTCCGATATCAAGATCAATGGTCTGGGAAGCTCCAAAAACGTTAAAGCAGGCATGAAAGCTTATCTACGCGGCCTCAACCGCAAAGTAGACCTCTATTCCTGCAAAACCACCTTCTGCAACGCGACCGTAAAAGCCACTTCTGAAGAACTCGCCCGTTACGATACCGTCGACGTTGTTCTGGAATAGTTTTTCGC
>JAZUKH010000212.1:0-11233 GCA_045643185.1 Myxococcota bacterium
CCACTAACCACTAACCACTAACCACTAACCACTAACCACTAACCACTAACCACTAACCACTACTTGCAGCCGTAGTGAATGGTTCCGTCCTCGTCTTTGCTCAATTCCTGACAAGTCTGTCCATTTGGACACTCGAACGACGTCACGGTATTGCCATTAGCTCCGAGTTCGCACGTATAAACGAGGCGCTTGTTCGCAGCATCGCAATGGTCGATCGATTCCCCCGTAATGACGCGAAGATCTTTGTCGTATTCTTGCACGTGTTCGCATTCCCGGACGAGCATCACCGCTGAACCAGTTTTGTTATCGCGTGTACACATGAATTCAGGCTTCGTTGTTTTGGCATCACAGGTGCTCACGCATTCCATGTAGTGATTGCCGTTGAAATCGTACACGCAGTAGCGCCCATTCGCCTCGCAGTCGGACATAGAGATCTTGTGTGTACTGGCGTCACACACGAACGAGCGGTTGTTGATGCAAGCCCATTTGAAGTCGCTGCCACATTCCGAGCCGGGGGTCGGGGCGTTTCCACCTTTGTCGAAGCCAGACGTTTTACACTGCGGCACCTGGTTAACGTATTCGACGCCCCAGTGACAGGTCTTATTCTCGAGAATGGCATTTTCGCACTTCGAAACGGCATTGGTGCTTGCATTGTAAGACGCAACGCCCACCGTGCTGACCGTGCTCGGCTGCAAATTCACATTATTAACGCAGTGATCGACGCGCAGCGTGCCCGTCGAAGCGCAACGATCGATAACGTCATTTTCACCGCGTGCCGCACACCCCATCGAACAAAATGCCTTGTCATTACGATTGTTCGTGGGCAAAAAGTCGTCTAACTCGGACTGAGGGAATTTTCGGCAACTGTACGCATTGCCCCAGTAATGGCAATTCTCGACGGCCACGACGTGTTGGTCGTTGCAAAAGACGCGATAATTTCCGGTACAGATATCTTCAAAGGTGGCGGGATCGCAGGCTTCGCCTTCGACGGGCGTGCTTTCTCCACCTTCTTCGTAGCAGGCGAACGCCGTCAGAGCGAGCGATACAAACGCGATATTAAGCAGAAAGTGTTTCACGTTCTGTCCTCTTTTATGAAATGAAAACCAGTGCTGAACGGCCGCACAAGCGGCTGCCTTGCGCTAGAAGGTCAGATCCAGGCCCAGCGCTTTGTAATCGGGCGTCAGAGCAAACGTCGGCTGAATGCGCACCTTTGACGAAGGCGCTTCAGCCAAGGCATTGTCGTCACGATGAATGTGATGCGAGATTGTGTAGGCGACGGCCCCACCGAGTGCCGAAAGCACGGGCGTAACGAGCATCACGGCATAGGGTCTGGCATTCGTGCCGAGCTTATCGAGCGCGTAGGTCATGCCATAACCGGCGGCGGAGCCCAAAAGTGCGCCGAAATAGGCGGTCCAGCCTTTTCCAACGCCGCCGGCCACGTGACCACCGAGGTGAGCGCCACCACCAGCCAACGGAATCTGCAAAACGTGACTCAAGATCACAGCCTTATAGTAGCGCTCTGAATCGTCGAAGCCTTTTTGATCACGCATGACGAGTCGTCCCGCGTCGTTCTCGTACAACTTGGCCAGTTCGCCCTCTTTGACGTTGGCCAGGGACTGGATCGAAGCCAGGTTGACGGGGTCAGAACCTTCTTTCTGGTATTTCACAGAACCGTCGAAATCGTAAAAGGCGAGGCTTGAGGCGCCGGCAACGCCGGCAAACAGCAAGCCCATGCCAAACGAGGCGCCAAAGATCTTACCAGCGGATGCGACCGTCGTATCTTCGGTAACATCGAATTTCTCGACCTCGATCGACAGGTCATTAAACTTGGGTTCATCAGCAGTTTCGTTGTGCTCGACCGTGACGAGCGAAGACTCACCGAAGTGGTCGGCGGCCAACGTTGGTTTTAGCTCGTCCTCTGAGCGTGTCAGATCAACGACATCGGTTTTCTGAACGCGTCGGACCTGCAACTCAGTCGAAGACTTTTCGTCAGGCAACTCGAGGTAATAATAGCCGTCGTTCCCCATTTTCATGTTATTTGGCGTTTCAACGGCCTGTGTTTTGACGACACGCACGTTTCTAACTGAGCCATCGGGCATCGTCTGGTTGAAATGCAACACGCCGTCAGTCTCTTTGGCGCTCTGCGCGACCTGTTGCTGAGCGGCCATGCGTTCTGCGACCGCCTTTTCTTCATCAGGCGCCGTGCCCCAGCGGGCATCCATGGCGTCGCGAACGCCGACATTGCCAGCGCAGTAATACGCAGCCGCTTCGGCATCATAAGCCACGTGTGAGCCTTCCGGGCACGTTGGCTGCTCGGATTGAGCCAAGGCACACGTCGAAACGCCCAGTGACGCGGCACAAACGATATAGATCAATGCGATTCTGTTACGCACAAATAACTCCGTCCTTCAAAAAACATCTTGTGGACCAACGCGCCACCAGTCGCGCAGTCAGTCTTGGCATATTAGCCAAAATACACCTGAGTGCAAGGTCACGACGTTATTTCAACACACTCTGTCGAGCATGGGCGCCAAGCGCGCCGCAGGCGAGTGGGGGTAGCGGCGTATTTCGAATTTCCGTAGAGACGACTGGGCCGGGCGTCTCTACGGAAATACGAAATAGACGCGTAGGGGGAGACGTCCCCCTCCCCTATCCCAAATAAACCGATTTTCCCGAACATTTGAGGGTATGGAGACAAATTTCAGGCGGCACGCCAATGCGCAGCGGCGGCCCCCAATACCCGGTGCCACAGCTCACGAATGCGGCTTTTTGCTCCATCAAATAAAGGCCGCGTGCGTATTTGTGTACGGCATCAACGATGTAGTTTGCCGGCCAGAACTGACCGCCATGCGTATGCCCAAGCAACACGAGATCGGCGCCATGTTCGAACGAGAGATCGACGGAGGCTGGCTGGTGCACCAACATGAGCTTGAAGAGCTCATCTGGCAAGCCTTTTAGCGCCAAAGCCGGGTCAGATTTCCACGTTTTGTCGCGACGATCACCGCGAAAATCGATGGCGCCGCAGACCGCGATCTGGGCGCCGTCCTTTTGCACGAGGTGGTGAGCATTTTGAAGCACGACAAAGCCGAGGTCTGCCACGGCCTGACACCACGCGTGACCGCCCCACATGTGCTCGTGATTGCCGGTAACGTAAAAAATGCCATACGGCGCCTTCAAAGCCCGCATCGGCTCAAGATCCTGCGCCACGAACTGCGGCTTACCGTCGGCAATGTCGCCTGTGATCACGATCATATCGGGCTTGAGGGCATTCGTCTCGCGCACGATATCCTCGACGTTTGCGCGCGAAATCGTGTTCCCCACGTGAATGTCCGACAAATGCACGATGCGAAAACCGTCGAAGGCTTGCGGCAACTTATCGAACTGGAGCTCCGTCGAACGCACTTTGCGGTCGGACTTAGCCACCCACACGGCGACCGGCGAGCTCACGGCGGTGCAGCCCAAGGCCGCAAAGGACGTCGCTTTCATCAAAAAATCACGACGCGTCGACATGGCTGAGCTCAGCTGAGAAGCGGCGTCCGGCTGAGAAGCGACTTCCGACGCTTGCCGTCGCTTGAGCGCTGAACCAAGCCGAATGCACCCCAAAACGAGATCACGAATGATCAGGCAAACGCACAAGATCGCCGCCACGGTCATCACGTAAAAGCCGATCGTCACCAGGTCGTAACTGCCGCTGTTCGGCTGAATATAATTACGGCCGCGCATCGCCCAGACAAAACTCGCCCCTAATACGATCAAGATCAATAACAACACGATGCGCCACAAACGGCTTTTGACGATCTTACGAACCAAGCGAAAATAAACGATCGTGACAAAGATCAGCGCAAATAGACAAAATAATGCAATAAACATCGAAACTCGTCACACCCAGATCAACGCCTATCCAAGCGTCGTGGCCAGGGCACTTCACGATGCTCGAAAACTCGAACATCTTCACACAGGCACATGCCTGTCATGATGCACCAAACAACGATAAAGCGATAAAGCGGACAAAGACCCGTCCAAAACGGCCACATAACATAATTGAAAAACCACGCTTTGCCATCAAAAAACGCTTGCATTGTTCGCGTAAAGTGGCAAACTCCGTTCGCGAATTATATTTTATATGACGCAACGCGTCAAATACTAAATTCGCATTTTTAAAACATTTTTTGAATAAAATGCGATGAAACAGAAAAAACTCGGAATTTTCAAAAAATCTCTTTTATGCGTATTTCTGGCAACGGCGAGTTTGAGCAATACAGCGTGTCTCGAAGACTTGGATCCGCAAAGGACGGAGATCCAAAGAGGCTCGTTTGGGACGGAACTTCACAGAATTTTGGCGCTCAACACTGTGAATTCGCCGGTTTACGGCGACGAAGTCCACACGAGGACGTTTGAGAATTACCGAAAACAGTTTATCGAAGTCGCTGACGCGATCGCGATCGAAGAGGATCTTGGCGATCTTAACCAGGTCTTTCGCAATATCGTGCCGCTCTACGAAAACCAGCTTTATCCGGGCACGCTGCGCAAAGCCGCGACGCTGATGGACGAATGGCGGCAGGATCCTGCCGCCGTCGACGCGTTAGCCTACTTTGTTGGAAGCCCGACGCTGCTTAAAAATGCCGAAAGAGCCAATCTGCCCGCACGCATTTTCAGCTATGACGAGATCGCGAAGGTCACCAAACAATTGCTGGACATGCTGTTGGAAGACACGGACAAAACTTACAACGCGACCACGCAGATCGTGAAGGCTCTTTCGATAGAGCTCAAAGATCTTGAATATGATTCGGAACCCAGTCGATTTTTGTACAGAACGATCGACTTGTTGACGCGCAGCGACGACATTTACGACCCTGCGATGAGCATTGAGCCGCAGGAAGCCGTGCGCATCAACGATACCGGCTGGCCTGACATCATCGAACTGGATGGCACACGCGTCTATCCGCCCTTTGTCGATCAGGACCACGATGGCACGGCTGACGGCAATCTCTATGGCTATTACACGATCGAAAGCGGTGGCCGCATCAGCCCGTACCAGACGATCCAAGGCACGAGCTCGTATTTCAGCCTCGACGCCGATGGTCACCTGTCACGCTTCGACAAGCCCGTCTTTCAATACTTCGACCTTCAAAAGACGCCGCTCGCCTATTTGATCCGAGAAGCAGACGAACTCTTGCTCGACAACACGCTCGACGACCTGCTGCGCGCAACGCACACGCTGTTGGGCGACGGCCAGACATACACCGACGAACACGGTGAATATGTCGGCTTTTCCAAAACGTCCGGCGTTTCCCAGCTCGCCTCGGCGCTTTTCGCCACACTCGACCACGACTCAGTCGGTCCTAACTTCGAAGCCGTCATTCATCTGTTGAACGAACACCCAGACGAGATGGCCCGACTCATTGACGACGTCGACAAGATCCTCGACATCGTGGACGAAACCGAGACCGACCTGGCCAAAGATCTCGACCTCGTCGACCGACTCATGCCTCAATTGCTCGAATTGGCGCAGGAACCCGGCTTGCTGTCCGACCTGTTGATAGCGCTCGACGACCCGATGACCGCCAAACTCGGTCCGATCATGGCCGACCTGCTCGAACGCCGCAACACGCTGATCACCTACGACCCAGACAGTGCCTGGGCTCAGTGCGCTAACCAGTGCCACGCCCAGTACGCCATCGGCACGAACGACCACTTCGACTGCATCGTCGCATGCGACCCCGACCAGATCCTCGGCACAGCCAAAGTTGACCGAACGCAGCCTGAATCCGAAGAAAACCGCTCGCTGTTCCAGCGCATCACCCACTTGATGTGGGAAACCTCCAAACAGCCCTACGACGTTTATACCGAAAAACTCGTCGTCAGCGACGTCGATATGACTGACGTCGGTAAAGCCCTCGGCAAACTGATCGTTTTCGATAACCTCGCCGAGTCCTATCTTCATACCATCACTGGCAAATTGGCCCTCGAAGAACATTTGAGCGCCACGTTCATTAACCTTGCCGATATTCTGCACATCGAAGCCTCGACCGTCGCTTCGCTCTTCACCTGGATCACCGAAAACCTCTTCAAGATCAAGCTCTCGCTGTATCCGACGACCGCCGAAGTCACGCGTCTGTTCAACATGAACGCCATTTCGTCCCAAAACGAACTCTACACGTTCGATTTGAACGTCGCGACGTGTAAAGACGGGCGCTCGTGCGCCAAGGCCAATGCCGACACGCTGTTCGCCCTCGAAGCCACGGGCATGGTCGATGCGCTCTACCCCGTCGTCAAAGTGTTTAACAACCATAACAAAAGCGCCCTCTTCGCCCAGATCGTCGCGACGCTCTTTGAATACTACCCAAGCGGCGACTACCCACACACGCTCGCCGATGGCAAGCCCATGCCGGTGCAATACGCCAACTTCCGCAGTTTTGAACCGATCCTGCAGCGCGCCCTGGCTGAAACACCGGTCATCGAAGACCTCGGCAAGGTCAGCGATATTCTGCTCAATATGCAGCTCAGTGACGGCTCAAAACTGCTCGACCGGTTTGCCGATTACGTCACCTACTTGCTCACGCCCGACCCAAAACTCAAAAACGCCTTCGGACAAAACAGCACGAAAGATCCCAAAGGTCAGGTTATCGCACCGCTCTCACCGGCTTATCTCTACATTGACGCGATTCGAAGCATCGCTGACGTGTCAGACGCCCATCCCGAATTGAGTGACCAGCTCTCAAACGGCCTCGAAGGTCTCATGCGCGTCACGATCAAAACCACGCAGGACCCCACCGGCAAAGTCGTCTTCGAAAAGCCGGCCGGCATTCACCTGCTCGCGACCGTCATCGAATTGCTCCACACGCTCTACCTCGAACAGACCGAGAAAAACAACCGGACTGCCTGGGTCAACGACGACATGATTCCGGGCGTCCAAAACTTGTTCAGCAACCGCATCGTTTATAGTTATTTTGACCTGTTGGCCAAGCTCGACCACGACAACGGGCTCGAAAATTTCCGTAAACTCGTGCTGTGGCTCATGGAAAGCGGCAGTCAGACGCCGACGATCCTCACGGGCTCGGCCTACCTCCTCTTTTCATGGCTCCTTGAGCAGAACCACCTGATCGCCGTCTCACACCTGATGGCCAACATCATTGACCCAGACCGCGTCTGGCATACTGGCGCCTTCGACCACCTCTCGTTCGTCGTGACCGTGCTGGCCTGCGTCAACGCCTTCAATCAGTGCGACCCCACCGAGTCGTTCAACCACATGTTTTATCGCCTGCTCGAGACCGACACGCACAAGACGACCAACCTGCTCAAGCTCTTCCAGGTCGGCTATGCCATGTTCCGCCCTGATCCGGGCACGCACGTCTGGTGCGAAAGCGATTGCCACAAAGGTTTGCTGGACTTCGCCTACGATTTCTTTACCGACAAGGATCGCGGCGTAGAACGCATTTACGAGATCATCGACTTCACGATCTGGGGCATCGACCGACGCCCCGAAGACTGGCGTCCCGAAGACGCCTCCTGGCAACTTGGTTACTAAAGCCCATTTCTTGCTACGACTCCGCTTATGCCTGCTATGAAAAGATCACTCGCCCTTGCCAGTTTTGTGTTTGCGCTGTTGACGAGCGCGCCCGCGTTTGCCGGCGGCCTTTTTTTGCCGTTGGGCGGCGTCATGCCGAACGGCCGCGCCGGTGCCGTCACCGCAGGCGCACGAGATCCCAACGCGATCCAGTATAACCCGGCCCTCATCGCGCTGACCGAAGGACACCAGCTCCTCGTCGACATCCAGTACGCGATGCTCCAACTCTCGTATCAGCGCGCCTCCGAAACGACGCGAAATGGCACACAGCTCGACTTCGACCCCGTCGAAAACCTCGCGCCCGGCGTCACGATCCCACAGATCCTCTTCACGACCGACTTTAACACCGACGAGTTTGGACTTGGTGTCGGTCTCTTTCCGCCCAACTCGGCGCCCGCACGCTTTCCCACGAACGGCGCGCAGCGATACACCATCGTCGACATGGCCAACACGATCGCCTTCACGACCGAAGCCGCCTTTTCATGGCGACCGCATCCGCGTTTCTCGATCGGTGCCGGCATCCAAAACGTCACCTTCGTCTTTCACGGCGCCGGTATTTCCAGCACCTACCTCGGCGTCTTCGGCGAGCCCAATGACGCCGAACTCGATAGTCTCATCGCCATTAATGCCTCCGACTACTTCACGCCCAGTGCCAACTTCGGCCTCTGGTACAACCCCGTCGACGGCTTCGAGATCGCCGCATCGTTCCAGCTCTTCGCGGACTGCAAATCCAAAAACGGCACGTTCAAAGCCGCCGTTCCCGACCACTATGCCTACGAGATCACGACGCTCTCAAGCAATAAGATGGACATCAGTCTGTCGCTGCCATGGACGCTGCGTTTTGCGCTCCGTTACGCCTACAAAGACGTCTTCGACATCGAACTGGACGCCCGCTACGACCGCTGGTCGCGCCACAAAGAGATCGTCGTCTACCCACATGACGTCTATTTGACGACCAACGCCCTCGTCGATGACGTCCACGTCGACGATTTTCACCTGCCGCGCAACATGAAAGACACCTGGGGACTCAGCCTGGGCGCAGACTGGCATATTCTGCCAAATCGTTTTACACTACGCGCCGGCTTTGGCTACGAATCCGGTGCCGCACACGATGAAGACTACTCAGCCTTTCTCTACGACACCGACAAATTCATGCCCACCATCGGTTTTTCGGTCGACGTCGCCTTCGTGCGCCTCGACTTTTCGTTCGTTCACGTTCAACAGCGCTCCAAAAACATCACACAGGGCACTTATAAGCAATATAATCTCGTCTATCCCGAGGCCGCTCTGGCCACCAACAACGGCCAATACAAGTCTTTCTACGATCTGATCGGACTCGGAGCCGTCTTTAAATTTTAGTCGCGACGCCGCACCACGGCGCCAATAATGGATATTCAACTCTTTTTTGTAGAACACACCATGAAACACTCAGCAAACTTGTTACGTCTTCTTCCCCTGGCCTTTGCCGCATCCCTCTTCGTCGTCGGCTGCCAGGATGACTCCGACAACACTACGACCGATCCAAATTCTGGCAAGACTGACCAGGACTCAGGCAAGACCGACCAGGACTCAGGCAAGACCGACCAAGACTCAGGCAAGACTGACCAAGACTCAGGCAAGACCGATCAGGAGACTGACCCTGGCACCACGACCGATCCGAACGCCGTCGTCACCGACAAGGTCATCATGCCCGACAAATACAGCGCCGGCCTCGAATTTGGTCATCGCGAAAACCTCGTCGACGCCACCGACCTTATTGATACCGCCAACCACCGACTGCTGTTGTCCGAAAAAGTCTTGACCACGCTCACCGAACGCGGTGTCTGCGAGATCAAAGACGGCGACATCACCCTGCATGACATCAAATTGACAGGTGCCACGCTCAACATCAACGGCTACAAATTCGACGAAAAAGGCATCAAGACCATTCACATCAAAAACTGCCTCTTCGATGGCGACCAGCAAAAGCTCAATTTCCTGATCCAAGTCCAGGAAGGCGGCGAACGCGGCTGGACTAACTACAAGCCCATTTACGTCGATCACTGTGAATTCACGGGCGAATTCGTCAACGGCAATATGGTCATGGGCGCCTCCCTCCACCTCGCAGACTGCCTCGCCCACGACTTCGGCGGCGACGCGTTCGACATGGACGCCCCATACGGCAGCCGTACGCGCCTCTACGCCTACAACGGCGGCATGGGCAACTTCTACAACGGCAATACGACCGATCAAAAAAACGACGCACACGCCGACTTCATCCAATCCTCCGGACAATTCACCAAAAATCACCCCGGTGAAACGTCCAAAGTTGTGATCCGCGCCTGTCGTTCCGACATGATCCAGCACGTGGACGTGAACAACAAACTCTATCTCTCCAACGCAGCCAGCTACAACGATTGCGACTACGGCGACATCGACCTCGACATTCAAAACATGTGGGCGCAGGGCGGTTCCATGACCTATCGTTTTGAACTCAGCGGCGATTACAAGATCACAGGCAAAGCCACCGGCCTCGTCGCAGGCTGCATCAACATGTGGGGCACATCGCACAAATCTGACGGCAACGTCCTCGTCGATTACAGCGTCGAAAGCGCCGACAAACTGCTCGTCGGCTCCGTCTGGGCCTCCGACCGCGTCTATGTCAGCGCAACGAACTACACCAACGAGCCGCGCGAGTTCAAGATCGTCACCGACAAAGCCGAATATGCCAACATCACGCTCGAAGCCTGTCCGCTTCAGACCGATTTCGTCGACATGAAGACCAAAGCCTATGAAGACTACACGCCCATCGCCTTCTCGTCCTTCCCGTTCGACCGACTCTACGCCTTCCAGACCGAGGGCGCCTCATGGGTCAAAGTCTACGACACCACAGGCGACGACGACATCCTCGTCCGAACACAGCTCCTCTCTGACGCCACCAACACGGCCATCTACCCCGACGATCAAGTCACCCAAGTCTTGACGCACAAATAATGAACCTGTTTACGATTTCATAACGGTTTATATATTTTGGGGAGGGGAAAGCCTTCCCCTACGCGGCTATTGGCCATGCCAATACGCCGCTACCCCTTCACCTGGCAGGGCCTTCGACCGATTGAACAGCCATCGGCACGCGGTTGGTTGCGCCTATTGGTTGCGCCTACATGTAGGTACTGCTACATTCCCCCACTATTATATATTGCCAGGCACATGTTCAAACGTGACAGGTTTTTTGAAAAAAACACAGTTAAGGTTCAGCTAGAGCTATTATTCGTTATAGCTTTTGCCCTTATTCTTGAACTTTTGCGCTTATTCTTGAACTTTTGAGCAGGCCTGGGCCTGCGGCGCGCAGGGGGCAGGAAGAGACGCGCGGTCCGCACGTCTCTACCGGCCCCCTTGCATCCTCCCGCGCTCTTTTGTCGGCCGTGTGGAACTCGCTTCGCTCAAACATGCCACACGGCCGTACCAAAACCAGGAACAGTTAAGGCAGATCATCGTAAACTAAATTTTGGAGTCGGCGGCTGCGACGACGTACCACGTTACGTCGCTACACTTCGGCTTCGGACAAATCGCGCACGCTCGCCCCAATCTCAGCCTGCTTGCCTTCGCCTTCGCTACGGCTGAGATTAACAGTAATCTTAAGCCTATTACATGTTTAGAGACGACTATATTTTGATTAAACGAAGC
>JAZUKH010000213.1:0-11646 GCA_045643185.1 Myxococcota bacterium
ACGCATTACGCATTACGCATTATAAAAAAAAATCCCTCCGAGATGGAGGGATTTTTTAAGCAATCGAGGTGCTGAAATTCCTAGAATGTGAAACCGGTCACGACGCCTGCGCCTTCGGTATTCACGGCGGGCGCGACATAAAGGCCATTGGAGAAGATATCTTCGTCTTTATCGCTTCTGACGAGGAAGAGGATGACGGAAACGACGGCGGCAACAGCACCGGAGGCGTAAAGGATGTTTGCGTACATGGCATAATCCTTAGCCTTATCGTAGTTGTCTTTCGCGTCTTTCTGAGTCATCTTGGCAGCCACGAGTTCATTATATTTGACGGCTTCGGTCGTGCTGGTGTTCAGGTCTTTGGCGCCGACATTCTGATTTGCCTTAACAGCGTCTTTGACCTTATCTTCATAATTTTTGGCTTCGAGCCCGAAGTAGATACCGGTACCAACGGCCGCAGCGGCGATGACGCCGACGACGATACCACCGATCATCTGTCCGAGGGGAAGCGGGTTAGTTTCTTCCACGACGCGTTCGCCGAGGAGGGAGTCGAGGGAGCCCGTATCGATATTGAAAAGACGGATCAAGGCGCCGGCGATATCCTGTTCCTGTTTACGCAAACGGGACTGAGTATCGAAGAAGATGGAGTTCTTATTAATTTTGGCATTCACATCGATGAGGTCGAGCGTAACGGAAGGACGGTCACGACCCTCAGTGTAGATACGACCAATAATAATGTTGGCGGCACCGATCTCAGCACCGATATTTGCCATACATTCCGCATCATCGATACAGAGCATACGATCATCAGCGGACATCGTATCGAGTTTCTGGAGAACGGGAACACCCTTCACGGAATCATATTCCGCATATTTTTCATCTTTGAGGGCATCGACCGTCGCTTCGGTCAAGTTGTCGAGCGTCTTTTCAGGCGTGCTGTCGACCGGTTCAAAAATAACGAGGTTGACGGGCTTGCCATTGTTCGGCATCTCAAAATGTTCGCTGAGATCAAGAGGAGCAGGCGTATCTTCCGCAAAGTCAAAATCGTCTCCACCGAATCCTTCTTCTGAATCGGAATCGTCCGCAAAGTCGAAATCACCTTGTGCTGACGCGATCGGCGTGAATGAAAACGTAAACGCCACGAGGACAAGAATTGACAGCAAGTGCTTGATGCGACTTGATTTATGAAACGGATTGGACATGTCACCTCCAAACTCAATGACTATCGCCAAAATTTACTCTGAATCACATGGTCCATCTCATACAGACCAAAAATCTCTCAAAAAATTACTCTCAATCCCCCAAAAATGCAAGTCTTTAGACATTTCCACCAAGTTTCGCCCAACTCTATGATCCGATCCACGATACACTTTAATATGGGGAGGGGAAAGCCTTCCCCTACGCGGCTATTTCGTATTTTCGCAGAGACGTGTGGACCACGCGTCTCTACGAAAATACGAAATACGCCGCTACCCCTTCGCCTGGCAGGGCCCACGCACCCGCCGTTCCACGGCTCACTGAGATCGCTGAACACAGACTAAACTCGCCCACACACACACACCACTTCACACAACCCGATTCCAGGCACACAATATAGTTGACATTTTGTTTGACGCTGCTTGGACATTGAGTTATATATTTTCGGCTTTTTTTTGTGCCTGGTTTTTACGGGCACCTGGACGACGCTCTTTCGCGTCCACTTAATCTTCCCTCATATTCCTTAAAAGGTGTTCAAATGGGTCTTCAGTTACAAATCAACGAACTCAAGAAAAACGTCAATATCGAAATCGACGGTGAACCGTTCAAAATCGTCGACAGCGAAATCAACCACCCGGGTAAAGGTCCCTGCGTTACCATCACCCGTATCAAATCCTATGTCACCGGCCTCGTGATCCCCAAAACCTTCCGTGAAACCGACAAGGTCTTCAAAGCCGACCTTGAAACCAAAACCATGGAATACCTCTATAAAGAAGGCGAACACTACGTCTTCATGGATCAGGAAACCTACGACCAGGAAATGATCGAAGCCAAAAATATCGAATGGGAATCCAACTTCCTCCTCGATAACACCCAGGTCGACGTTCTTTTCTACAATGGCAAACCCATTTCCATCGACATCCCGACTTTCGTGATCATGACGGTCACGAAATCCGATCCGGGCGTCAAAGGCAACACCGCTCAGAACTGCACGAAACCCGCGACGGTCGAATCCGGTTACACCACGAAAGTGCCTCTCTACATTGAAGAAGGCGAAAAGATCAAGATCGACACGCGTGATGGCTCCTTCGTTGAACGCGCCAAGTAATCCGACTTTTTAAGCAAATCCAAAAGCCCTTCACCACGAAGGGCTTTTTTTGTATTTCCCCGTCACCCTATTTTGCCATGCCTCACATCTCCGGATTTCACCGTCTCACGCCCCGCGCCCGTCTGGATGCGCTCGCCTCGACCCACGCCGAGCTCGCCCAACTCGTGCCCGAAACTTTCCCGACGCGGCTGACGGCCCTCGACCGAATGAGCGAAAACGTCGTGGGCGCCTTCGAACTGCCGTTGAGCGTCGTCACAGGTTTTATCATCGACCAGGTAGCGCGCGATTTCGTGATGGTGACCGAAGAACCGAGCGTCGTGGCAGCGGCAAACGCAGCCACGGCACTGTTTAGCCGGTCCGGCGGCACCACGACACGCGTCTCCCGCCCAGTGACGCGTGCCCAGATCGTGTTGACAGCCCACGACGCGCTCGCCGCCTGTTCGGCGCTCGCTCACCTGGAACCCCAAAAAGACGCCTTGATCGACCACGCCAACGCGTGCGACCCCGCGCTCGTCGCCGCCGGCGGCGGCGCCTTCGCACTCAGTTTCGAGATCCAAAACCAGGCGAGTTGTGACACGAGCTTTGTCGTCACCAACCTGGATGTGCACACGGTCGACGCGATGGGCGCAAACGCCGTCAATACCATGGCTGAGACAGTCATGCACGAAATCGAACGTCAATTCGTCGCCCTCAACCTGGACGCGCATCCAACGCCCCTCATGGCGATCCTCACCAACGCTGCCCCTGGTCGACGCGTCGAAGCCAAGATCACCCTACCTTTCGCTCAACTCAATGGATTCAAAACAAACTGCGACGGCCAAACGCTGGCGGCGCGCATCGAGCTGGCTTCACGCTTCGCCGAAGTCAATGCAGAACGCGCTGCGACCCATAACAAAGGCATATTGAATGGTCTGTGCGCCGCAGCCACAGCTTTGGGCCAGGACACGCGCGCCCTCTCCGTCGCGGCGATCGACGCCGCCTGCGCTTCAGGCCAACACAAACCGCTCGCCACATGGCGCGTGGTCGACGAAACCCTCGTCGGACAGATCCAAATGCCGATCGTCGCTGGACTCGTCGGCGGCGCTCGTCACGCCATGCCAGCCATTGACGCCGCCTTTGAATTCGCCCAGATCAAGACCTACGACCAACTGGTCGCTTTGCTCGCTTCGCTTGGACTTGCCCAAAACTTCGCGGCACTCGCCGCGCTCGTGACCGAAGGCATACAAGCTGGTCACATGAAACTCCATCTGCGAAAACAGCTCGACGTCACGACAGATCCATAAACTCCGATTATGTAGGTTTTATACCTACATAATCGATACATCGAAGCCCCCTACTATATATATTGCCAGGCGTCCGAAAAACGTGACCATTTTTTTGAAAAAATACAACCGCGCCACGCCTTCAAACGCCATCAAATCGACTTCATGCCATCAACAACGCATGGATTCGAATTATTGGTTACAGAGCCGAAGAACATTGTCTGGTCAGAAATTCAAAATCTCAGCCATAGCGAAGCCGAAGGCAAGCAGGCCGAGATTGGGCGAGCGGGCGCGATTTGTCCGAAGCCGAAGTGTAGCGACGTAACGTGGTACGTCGTCGCGGCCGCCGATTCCAAATTTAAGGTTACGATGATCTGCCTTAACAGTTCCTGAAGTTGGTACGGCCGTGTGGTCTGTTTGAGCGAAGCGAGTTCCACACGGCCGGCAAAAAAGCGCTCGGGGGTTGCAAGGGGGACGGTAGAGACGTGCGGACCGCGCGTCTCTTCCGTCCCCCTGCACGCCGCTGGCCCATGCCTGCTCCAAAACAAATGTTCAAGAATAAACGAACAAACTAAAACAGATTGCGATCCTTGGCTGAGTGGTAACAATTATTGTGTTCTTCTGGCAACAAAAGTGCATAGTTTTTAGAAAAATGTAGGTATTATACCTACGTGTGGCATTTTTGAGTTTTCACTCAAAAATGTCCTCAAAACATAGCAATTGTTATCGATGAAGGCTCAGTCTATATGGCGCAGCGTCTTCACATTCTTTCACCACGCACCATAACGACAAAGGAGTTTTTATGGGTGTTTTAAGTACGATCAAAGAGATCAAGCCGGCTTTTTGGCTTGCGAATGCGCAAGAAGCCTGCGAACGTCTCGCATATTTTGGCATTCGAGCCATCTTGCCGCTCATGATGGTTTCGGTCGGCACCGGTGGTCTCGGCCTCAACATGGCAGAAAAAGGTGCTATTTACGGCGTCTGGGCACTGATCCAGTGCCTCGTGCCCATGGTTTCTGGCGGTTTTAGCGAATCCTTCGGCTACAAAAAATCGCTCATCGTCGCATTCAGCATCAACACGATCGGCTATTTGTTGATGGCCAACATTTTGAACGTAGCGACACTTTTGACCGGTTCTCCGGAACTCAACGTCACACTCAATTTCTGGCTCATGATGCTGGCTGGTTGCACGATCGGTCTCGGCACCGCAATTTTCAAGCCGCCTGTGCAGGGCATCGTTGCCAAATCCGTCAACAAAAAGACATCCGGCTTTGGTTTTGGCCTATTCTACTGGGTCGTGAACATTGGCGGCGCCATTGCCCCAATGGCAGCATCTGCTCTTCGCGGCACCGATGAAGCACCGACCTGGAGCTATGTTTTTTACGGCGCAGCCTTCGTAACGCTGTTCAACCTTCTCATCACGCTCATCTTCTTTAAGGAACCCGAAAGAACAGCCAAGGAAATTGAAGAACACAAGTCGGAAACGGCAGGCCAGGTCTTTGTAAAAACGATCAAGACCCTCGTCAACGACCGTCTGATGCTGATCTTTCTGCTTATCATCTCCGGTTTCTGGCTCATGTTCATGCAGCTTTGGGATCTGCTTCCCAACTTCCTGGACGAATGGGTCGATCGCCGCGACGTAGGCAATTTCCTTGGTCAGTGGTCAGCCTTTAGCAGCTTCCTGGAATCCAATGGTGCGCTCAAACCTGAAATGATCATCAACATCGACGCGATCGCGATCATTCTGTTCGTGCTTCCGCTGTCGGCGCTCTTCTCGCGCTTCAAAATGATGACCGCGCTCATCACTGGTATGATCATTTCAGTCATCGGCTTCATTCTCAGCGGCATGACCATGTCTGGCGGCATTGCCTGCCTCGCCATTTTTGTGTTCGCCATCGGTGAGATCATCTGCTCACCGAAGTTCAACGAATACATTGGTATGACAGCCCCGGCTGACAAAAAAGCCATCTACATGGGCTTTGGCAACATTCCGTTCGCGATCGGCTGGGCATTTGGTAATTTCCTGTCCGGCCCGCTCTACCAGATCTTCTCGTCCAAGACCGTGCTCGCTACACGCTACCTCGTTGAACACGGCACGTCCGAAGCGGACATCGCCAACCTGACCCCGCCCGAACTCATGGCTAAATTGCAGGAAAGCCTCGGCAACGTCGACATTTACCAGGCTAACCAGGTGCTTTGGGATGCTTACAATCCCTGGTTGATTTGGATCGTCCTTGGTGTTTTGGGCGTCGCCTCCATGGTCGGCATGATCGTCTTCTATTACAAGAGTGGCATGGCTGACAAAGACAACGCCAAAGACAATGCTAAAGACGACGCTGAAAAAGCGGACGACGCCGAAAAAGCGGACGACGCAAACAAAGCGGACGACGCAAACAAAGCGGACGACGCAAACAAAGCGGACGACGCAAACAAAGCGGACGACGCAAACAAAGCGGACGACGCTGAAAAAGCATAAATCGCCAGATACCACCTGACGCGCGATCAAATTAAGTTGCTTCGCGCGTCCAAACCGTTTAACAAGCCGTTTTCACACGAAAACGGCTTTTTTTGTTTAATTTAATAATACGCGCTTAGAACGCTTTGCATTCACGCGATTCCACACGGCCAACAAAATAGCGCTCGGGGTTGCAAGGGGAACGGTAGAGACGTGAGGTCCGTACGTCTTTACCGTTTTCCCACACGCCTTCGACTTCACATACTACATTTGCTTTTGTAAATATATTGAAATATAATAAACAATTGGTTTTATTTTATTATAAAACATGCGGTTTTATAAATAAAACCGCCTATCTCTAATATTTTCAAAAGGATCCAACGATGAAAAAGTGTCTTGTCTTGAGTGCCGTGTTATTATCCACCATGACCACCGTGAGTTGTTTTCAATCCACGCCCGAAGCCGTTTCGGCAACCGAAAACAACGTGGCCGCAGCCGACGAAGACGACGGTGATACTTCAGTAGAAGCCTTCAACAAGATCTGCGCGACCTTCCAAAATGGCAAGATGCAAGAAAGCAACGGTGATGTTCACTACCTTCGCGACACGTTGAACGAAGAAAAGCTGGATCAAGCGATCGAAGCAGGTGCCAGCATCAATGCCAAAAACGCGAATGGCGAAACGCCGCTCATGCAGACACACAGTGCTGACGTTTTGGGCGCTCTGCTCGATCGTGATGCTGACGTCGAAGCCGCCGACCAAAACGGCATGACGCCACTCATGCACATCGGACACCATGGATGCCGTCCCGAATCCCATGCGGATATGATCGAAAAAGACGATGATTTGAACTGCAAGTGGCTTTATCCTGACGAAGAGTGGGAAACATTGTTGACAGAATACGATGAAACGCTTTCCAGCATTCCCTGTCTTTCTGTCTGCGCTCAAATGCTGATCGACGAAGGCGCAGACGTGAATGCACGCGACAAAGAAGGCCGCACACCGCTCATGCACATGTACACACCGCTCGAAACTTTACGCATCAGTGACTGGGCCGTGGATAGTGGCGCCTATGTCAAAACATTGCTCGAAGCCGGTGCTGACGTCAATGCCAAAGACGATCACCAGAAAACCGTGTTGATGTATGCCAGCGACGTGATCACGATCAAGTATCTCATCGCTGCCGGTGCCGATATCAATGCCCAAGACGACCAAGGCAACACAGCCCTCATGTCGCAAATCCATGATTATATCATCCCTGACAATATTATCGCGCTCATCGAAGCTGGGGCCGACAAGACCATCAAGAATAACCAGGGACAAACGGCGCTCGATCTGCTCAACGAACTCAATGTCAAGCTCAGCAAAGAATACGGGTATGATTGGTCTACTTCGTTCGACGAGGTCGTCAACATGTTCAAGGCCTTACAATAAACGAGCGTGATGACAACGCAGCCAAAATAATTCATCTGTTATCAAGTAGTATCTCAGGCGAGGGTAGGCAAAATACATAAAGCTCAGCCGTAGCGAAGTCGAAGGCAAGCAGGCTGAGATCGGCGAGCAGACGCGATTTGTTCGAAGCCGAAGTGTAGCGACGTAACGTGGTACGTCGTCGCGGCCGACTCCAAAATTGAGTTTACGACGATCTACCTGAACAATTCCTGAAGTTGGTACGGCCGTGTGGCTTGTTTGAGCGAAGCGAGTTCCACACGGCCAACAATAAAAGCGCCGGGGGATGCAAGGGGGCCGGTAGAGACGTGCGGACCGCACGTCTCCACATGTAATACACATGAGCTGTAGCCTTTTTTTGAATAAAAAAGATACGTTTTGTGGTATCATTTCGCCGTTTTGACCTATTGGAATGGTCATTTTGGTCACGTGTGGTTGTATGCAGACGACTTTGAGAACATTTGGGCGCTATGAGCTGCTAGGGCTGATTGCTCGAGGTGGCATGGGTGAGGTCTACCTCGCCCGCTTTACCGGCGTCGCTGGCTTCGAAAAGCGTTGTGTCATCAAAAAGATCCTTCCAGCACTGGCTCAAAACAAGACCTTCGTCGACAAGTTCCTGAACGAAGGCAAAACCCTCGTGGCACTTACTCACTCCAACATCGTCCAGATTTTCGACATGGGCTGTGAAGAGGGCGAGTATTACCTGGCCATGGAACATATCGAGGGACAGGATCTGAGATTTTTGTTGCACCAAATGAACATGCGACACGTACAGATCCGTCTGGAAGTGGCCTGCTACATCATCATGGAAGTGCTCAAAGGGCTCGATTATGCCCACCGGGCAACGACAGCCAATGGCAAACCACTTGGCATCATTCACCGTGATATCAGCCCGTCCAACCTGCTCATTTCGTCCGAAGGCGAAGTGAAGATCATCGATTTTGGCATTGCCAAAAACGAAACGCGCAACCATGAAAGCACGGCGAGCATGGTGCAGGGCAAATTTGCCTATATGAGTCCAGAGCAGGCACGCGGTGATACACTAGACGCACGCACCGATCTGTTTTCGCTCGGCATCGTGTTCTACGAGCTTCTGACGGGCATTCGCCCATTCGACGGCTCGTCCGACCTGCAGTGCATTGAGCGTGTCAAGACCCAGGAAGCCGCTGCCATTTCGAACTACCGGCACGATGTGCCAGACGAGATCAACCAGATCGTCGCCAAAGCCCTCGCCAAAGATCGCGAGAAACGCTTTGAATCTGCCGATTCCTTCTATGAAGCCCTCGAAAACTTCATGATCCATGCCGGCAAATCTGTGCGCGCACGCGATGTTATCGCTGAACTGGCGCCGTTCATGAAGCCTGAAGATGCCGTCATGGTCAAATCCAGTCAGGATTTCCTCGATGATGCCTTTCAGGAGATGCTCAACGCCCAGCCCCTTGATGACCAGGGCAACCGAACGCGCTCCATGTGCCTCACTCAGTCGTTTTCGCAGGAATTGCCGAAGGCTGAGATCGCCGATTTTGCTGCAGGACCAACCTTGTCAAAGTCAACGCCCAAAGTTTCGTTGGCACTCGAGGATACCCTGCCGCAACCGAACCTCGAAAACCGCGCTCCGTCAGGCATGACCCCGTCGGTACGCGATGCCTTTGAAAAAAACAAAATCGAAGTCGATGACCTCGCCTTCGTCAATGACGATAATCTCGTCGAAATTACACATCGACGACATATCAAAAAAATTAAAAATAGAATTTTATTTATTCTACTCGGAATTATCATAGCTTGCCTCGGTTTCGTATTATTGACCCAGTATGGAACTAGATTATTTCTTCAAAATTCGTTTGAAACACTGCCAAATTCTGAAAACCTTCAGGCTGTTGAACCTGTCAAAGAACAAACGTCACTGGATGAATCTGAAAAAAACAAACGTTCTCAACCCATTTTATTTAATATAACAGCGAAACATAATGAAAATGTCATTAAAGACGCCGTTATTACAATTAATGAAGGGGTTTATCGCAGCATTCAGGATCATGAATTTCAGGTCTTTTCCGATCAGAATATTTATTATGAAATTAAGTCAGAACAATACGAATCTTGCCAGTTTACAGTGAGTTTTGTAAGTTTTGAAAATCATAGCATTCCGCAGATCGCATCCTATACCCACTGTTTGCCAGTTCTGTCCGGTTTGACCGACGATTTCAAGAGTGCAAATATCGACGTTACACTCACGCTCTTGCCCCCCCAAAAAGTTGAGACATCAGAGCTTTCCCAGTCGCCGATCGACACGAATGCACAGGCAAACGAGCCCAAGACCAAATTGGCTAAATCGAACACCCAGAATGCCAAATCAGGGCAAAAATCGGTCGATCGCAACAAGACCAAATCTGCCGCCCCGATCGAAGACGAAGTGCGTTTGACGATTAACACGGACACGAATGAACTCGTCAACGGTGCCGTCATCCGTCTTGATGGTCAGGAACTTTCAACGCCACATTCAAGCTTGACCCATGTCTCGTCGGTCGCAGTCATTACGCCGATACCCAAAAAGAAAAATTTCATTCCTATCCCCAAAAAGCTGACCATTCTCAAAGAACACAACGGTCAAACCATTAACGTGGATTTTTGCGAAGCCGAAATTGGTATTGGTGAATTTATCGTTCCTGGCGACACCTATTCGACTTCGGTTGCCGACATCTACGTGGATGGCACAAGATACGTCAGATCCACCAACATGCTCAGTGCAAGCGTCTTGTTGCTATTATCGTGTGAACCTCACGAAGTCAGTGCGAAATTTGACGCCAATGGCAACCAATTGTCTGCCTCGACCAAGCTCACGCCCACCAAATCCCGTCCGGCCAAAACCACGCTGACACCGCGCTAGTAAAAAAGCTTTGGCGATGAGCCCTCGCGTCGTTAGACCACGTTTTGTCGAAGCGAGGCCGCATTGGCTTTCATCTGACATGCGTCTCGCGTCGTAAAAGCCTTTTTAAGCCGTGGCGAGTCTGCAACCACGTTTTTTGAGCATCATCTCGGCGTAGAGTGCCAATCCAAGCAACGTGAGGTTGGGCACATAAGCGTCGTGCTGAAGAAAATTCACGACGAACCGGGCATTACCGCCAGTCAGGATGATCGTGGGCACGAAGTCGAGTTTGGCACTGATCTCACGAATAATGCGTTCGATGCCGCCAGCCATGCACAAAAGCGTGCCCGCGTTGATGGCATCTACCGTATTTTGGCTGAGTGCCTCGACATTTTCGGGTTCGAGCGTGATCTCGGGCAAATGCGGAATGCGTTCGGTCAACGCGTTCAACATCGTCTCAAGCCCGGACAGGATAGGGCCGCCCAGGAACGTGCCATCGGGCGCAATGACGTCAAAATGTGTCGCGGTGCCCATGTCGACGACGACAGCGCCATTCGGCGCGATCTGATGCGCGGCCACGGCATTGGCCAGGCGGTCGTGTCCCAAACTGGTCACGGGCGAATACTCGATGGGATGCGGATATTCTGAAGATTCGATACAAAAAACGCGTTCCTTAAACTGAGTCTTAATCCAATCTTCAAAGAAAGCCCGGTTTCTGGAAACGTTTGAAACGACGCATGCGTCAACGGGTTCAGCAAAGATCTCACGTGCGACTTCAGGAAAGTGCGACGTGCTTACATCACGGCGCCAGAGAAGCACCCGCTGTTCAAAAAGGGCAAAGGACGCGCGCGTGTTGCCGATGTCTATCGTAAGAATCCTGACCAATTCAGCCTCCGTGATGGGCGAAATACCCGTCATTGGGACAAACCCTAAACTGCGTGACCCTTTATCACTCAGTCTGTGAGATTTATACCCACATTTGACCACAATTACAAGTAAGTAAGGCGCCTCGTCGAGGCGAGTTCAAGCCGAATTGTAAAACGAGCCAAGTTACGGCACATGGTTTTGGGCACCGCACCTCGCATCAGGCCCTGCCAGGCGAGGGGGTAGCCGCGTATTTCGTATTTTCGTAGAGACGCGTGGTCCACAAGTCTCTACGAAAATACGAAATAGCGGCGTAGGGGGAGACGGCAGATTATCGTTTCAAATGCATAAAATGAAGAAAGACCGCATCAATCCGGTGTATGATGATTTGAACAGCTACTCATACGGAGGTTTGATGCGATCATTTACCCATTTTACTTTAAACGAACGAG
>JAZUKH010000214.1:0-25250 GCA_045643185.1 Myxococcota bacterium
CCGCCTCACGACGGACGCCCTTGGTCTTGGCTAGTGATTCCCGCGACTAGGGTTCACGGAGGACTTTCACCTCCAAGCGAGTGCCCATGCCAGGCACACATCGGGTAGGAGGCTAGCCATTAGTTGACTAGCCGACCTCCCACACCACCGTACGTGCCGTTCGGCATACGGCGGTTCAAAGTACGGAGTTAACAACAGATGGATTAAAACGTTCATATATGCTTACAAGCGTTTTATATCCCAGTGACCCTATATAGGCGTTAGTCATTGCGTGATGCATTGACCATGAGCAGGCAGAAGCCCAAGCGCCTTTTGATGAGTAGGCATCGTTATACGCCCTCTTGTCCCGAACGCCGAGCTTCATGAGCTCTTGATGTCGCGTTTTGGGCTTCTTCCAATACCTCCATTGCAACATTCTGATGCGGCGACGTATCCACCCATCGAGGGATTTTAGCATTACCATCATGTTGGCTTTACGATAGTAATTAACCCAGCCTGTTGTTGCTTGGTTCAGCCTACGTATTACCTCTTTGATGCTACTTCCTGTTTTGGTGATTTGTCTAACTTTGGCTTTGAATCGCTCTGTTGATTTGGGATGTATACAAAGTTGTACTTCTCCGAGTTCAGTAGAGCATTCCTGCATTGTATATCCGAGAAATTTAATCCCTATTGGGCTACCGACTTGGCTTTTCTCGCGATTTACTTGCAATTTAAGCTTATGTTCAAGAAAGCGCGTGCATGATTGCATTACTCGCACTGCTGCCCGTTTGGATTTGACGTAAATATTTACGTCGTCCGCATACCTGACAAATTTGTGATGGCGTCTTTCGAGTTCCTTGTCGAAGGGAGTGAGATAGATATTGCTAAGTAAAGGTGAGAGGTTCCCTCCTTGCGGACTTCCCGCCTCCGTTTTCACAACAACGCCATCTCTCATCATTCCGCTTTTGAGGAAGCTTTTAATAAGCTGTATCACTCTTTTGTCATGTATGACTTTGCGTAGCAGTTCGAGTAGGATGTCGTGGTTTATTGTGTCAAAGTACTTTGACAGGTCTATGTCCACAACATAGCAGTATCCCTGTTTATATAGGGTGCGTGCCTTCTCAACCGCATCAAGGGCGCTTCGCCCGGGTCTGAATCCGTAGCTCGATTCGGAGAACATTGGCTCAAATATGGGGCTTAAAACTTGGTGTACCGCTTGTTGGATTATTCTATCCTGAACCGTTGGTATGCCGAGCTGTCTTACGCCTCCATTCGGTTTGGGAATTTGAACGCCGCGAACGGGCGTTGCCTTGTATTTCCCAGTCAAGAGCGTGTTCAGTATCTCGTCACGTCTTCCTTTCATGTCATCAATGGTCTCGTCAATGTCTCGGCCATCAATGCCATGACTACCATGGTTTCTGCGAACTTGGAGATAAGCATTGGATATATTTATCCTGTTTGCTATCAGTTCCATGAGTTCGCCTGTGTTAGCTCCTCGCGCCTTGACTCGTTTCAGTATCTCATGCTGGCCATCCTTGAGTAGTTGTAAGCACTCTCTGCTTAACTTACGTCTAGGGGGAGTTGTCTCCTTCTTCTGGTTTCTTCGCATAGGTTACCTTTCCGTTCTTGGTTTGAGTACTTTGTTTGGTCCTTCAGCTCTCGCCTACTATGACCTCTGCTGACTTCTCGTCGTTCGTTGTTACTGCTTCCTTTCGGTCGCCGACGAGACCTCCCTGGGTAAGAGCAATCGCTTTCCTTCCATGTACCTGCCACATTTACACATACATTCTCCTGAGTCGCTATTGGGTTTGCTGTCAGCCGCCAGCTTGCCCGAACGTACATGCCTTAATATGTGGTTTCTATGTCGTCAGGTCGGAAGTTTGCCTCCACCTTCTTTCAGACTCCGCCTCACGACGGACGCCCTTGGTCTTGGCTAGTGATTCCCGCGACTAGGGTTCACGGAGGACTTTCACCTCCAAGCGAGTGCCCATGCCAGGCACACGGCTATTGGCTTTGCCAATAGCCGCCGTTTTTGCACTATTACATTTATTGCAACAATTTTTATAAATAATTAACCATTTTTTTCTCACTAAATCTGATAACGTTTTGTGAAAAATACCATTTGTTGCAATAATATATTTGTCATGCGGATCATATTTATCACCGTCAAATCCAGTCACAACGCCTCCAGCTTCGCGAACAATAATCACACCTGCTGCAGTATCCCACGGTTTGAGGTTAATCTCCCAAAAACCATCGAGCCAACCACATGCGACACCACATAAATCGAGTGCCGCTGAACCAGGTCTTCTCACCGAATGACATTTCATCGACACCACACCAAAGTTCTTGTAATTCGCGATTTCCTTATCACTCGGCCCAACCGGAAAACCCGTCGCCAAAAGCGCTCGCTCAAATTCGTTGTTTTGGGCGACGTGAATACGTTCTCCGTTCAAAAAAGCTCCAAGGCCTTGCGCTGCATAAAACTCGTGCCCTTGAATCGGATTGTTCACTACGCCTACTACGGGTTCTCCAGCTACGACTAAACCGACACTCACGCACGCCCAGGGAAAACGATGTACCATGTTTGATGTGCCATCGACCGGATCCACATACCAATAAGGAGCGTTCGAATTTTTCGCCGCATGAATCCCTGTTTCTTCGCCTAAAAAACCAAATTCAGGCGTTACACGCGCAAAATATTCGGTCAAAATCTTTTCGTTTTCCGCATCAATCTGCGTCAATAGCGATTCATCGCCTTTAATCGAAACACAACGCGGTACGTCCCATAACCGTTTCAAATTCTCTGCAGCCAGTTTAACGCCTTCACGCGCAATATTCAGTAGTTTTTCGTAATCCATGACTAAATCTCCTTATAAATTCCGGATGATCAAAAGAATATATTACTAACACATAATATAATTAAAGCAACCACAATACACATACACGCTATTTTCAAAAAATAGCTAACTTTAAAAGTTTTACTTACAGAAAAACTCGATTCATTCCCTAACTTACTCGCTTTAATGACACGTTTTTCTTGAACCAAGCTTATGATTGAACCGATTATATATAACACCAAAACTAATATTATATAGAAAAAGTATAATAATCCATCAAGATTCAAATCACCTCCATGGCTTTCATGAGGAATTACAAGAAACCATATTCCCCAAATCGGAATTGACATCGTTGAAAAAATACTTATCCATCCAGCCCAGAGCGAAAACTCTTGCTTATTCACTGATTTGATATCACTTGCATCATTAGATAATTGATTTAAAAATTTCTTTACGATTATTGCATGAATTATGGGAATAACAAGCACCAAAGTCACATGACAAACTAACGCAACGATCAACGACTCGTTTTCCCATCGATTTATACTTTCCATAAGGCCATCAAGCATATTTACAATAGAAAAAACGAGTGCAAAAACAAACAGTTTACTCTCTTTGTTCATAATCTTTTCAAAGAATATAGGATCTGTCGTGTGGCTCTGCTTATTCTCTTCAGCTTGTTTTTTAACAATATCTTCGCAAGTATCTTGCTGTTCCGTTTTTTCGGTTAAAATATTCTCTTCAGTCATGATTTAGTCCTTTCTTTTACTTTAATAAAAGTAATATTTTTAGTCTTTCACAAATCGCTTGATCTCGCACGTGTGCGATTTTGTTTTACCGAAGCGGCGCGCACGCGACACGCACAAAAAACATTGTTCCGTATTGACAAACTTGTTGAGCTCATGAATCAACATCGACTTATCGACGTAAATCTTTGAATTCATGCCAACTCTGAGCATCGCTTCACTTGGATTCACATAAAGTCCCATAGCTCTACCTCCGCCATTTGCTCGCACGATCGCAGTCGCACCAAAGCGCAACCTTTTCTATCACATTCTAATCATATCTATAGATATTTTGTGGCCCACGCTATTCGCACTGCGAATACGCGTGGGCGCGCTGGCTATTGCACGAAACGTCGTAGCACGCTACGCCGCTACACGGATGGTCGCTCAATAGTAAGCGCTTAATAACAACACGTCTTGACAATAAAAAGGGGCTTTTTTCGTACCTAGCAAATTTTTGCAGGCATGCCTCGACTAATTGCTTTGTTTTGGCAAATGGATAACCCCTCCATAAGCCAACGAAATTCCTGTTGCGTCAAATGCTTCAATTCACTCTCATTTCTAGGCCATTGAAAGCGTTTTTCTCGAAGACGCTTATAAAGCAGAATATAGCCCGTGCCATCCCAATAGATTGCTTTGACACGGTCGGCCTTATGACCACAGAAGAGAAACAACGACTCCTCATCCAGATTGCGACCAAACTGCAATTGAATCATTGCAACCAGCCCATCGATTTGCTTGCGCATATCGGTGTAGCCGCAGGCGATGTATTAATTGCGAACTCGGCTGAAGTCGATCATTGATCCAACGCTTTTATGAGTTTGGCTATAAGGCAAACATCAGTATTTTCTGAAAACTCTGCCATTCCTCCTTTTACTCAACTCATTGTCAAGATTGACAACGTTGTCAATCTTGTCGAGGCTTGGATTCAAGCTAAGGGGAATATGAAGTGTTACGAATCAGTTGACAAGCCACAGGATTATTAAGCGCTTACTTCCAATTCGTCACTCGCGCGCCTTCATGGCGCGCGAATTTTCATCTAGTCAAGATAATTTGTGTCGCTATGACACACTGGTTAATTGAAAACAAGCCCAGCCGAAGAGGGGGTAGCGGCGTATTTCGTAATTTTGTAGAGACGCGTGGTCCACACGTCTCTACAAAATTACGAAATAGCCGCGTAGGGGGAGACTTCCCCCTCCCCCAAAACAAAACGCCATGTTATGTCATGACGTGGTTTTGCGCGCCTTATTCGTGGTCAGTGAGCTGATGCTTCGCCTGGCGATTACGACCGTGTTCCTCGGATTTCGCACGTTTGGTTGCAGAAATACTGAAATCTTCGGGGAGATAGGGACGCAAAACGGGCGGAATGTCCTCTTTGCGCGTTGCCAGGTAGTCATCGATAATCAACAACGCAGCCTGTTGCGGCGCAAAGCCGTCACAGGTCGTCATGTATTCAAAGAGCAGAGCGACCCAACGCGTTTGAGAGATGCCTTGTGTGACCGTTGCGTGTTCGTAGATCCAGTCGGTCAGCTTCCAAAACTCGCGAAATGCGTCGTTTTTGCAGATGGCCGCCACGGTTTTTGGAAAATTCGCATTGTTGACGAGCGTATCCCAGAATTTGGCGAAACGCTTAAACTTCATGAGATCGCCAAAGGCCATTTCACGCGTCTGAAGGATCTCGTAGGGCGGGATTTTCGAAAACGTGAGGCCCCATTCCTCAGCCTTAAGGTCGAGCGGCGACGATTTGAGGCGTTTGAGAATACCAAGCTGAATCTCCTGAACGCCACTTGAGCGTAGTCGTTCGAACCCGTCAGCAAACGATTCAAAATCCTCACCGGGCAGACCGGCGATCAAATCGGCATGAATGTGCGCCCCGGTCTGTTCGCGCAAACGACACAGGTTCTTCAGCAGCGAATCGGCTTCGAGACGGCGTTGAATCAGCCTGGCGACGTCGTTATTGAGCGTTTGAACACCGAACTCGATCTGAATCGCCGCTGCCGGAAACTCAGCAAGTTTCTGAATGAGCGCATCTGGGATCTCGTGAGGCGTCATCTCAAAGTGAAGTTGTATGCCCAGGTCGCGATAGGGCAAAAAGAAATCGAGCAGCTGAAGCGTGCGGGCGAGCGAGCAATTGAGCGTGCGATCAAGGAATTTGAAAGCACGGGCGCCGCGACGAATCAATTTTTCGAATTCCGGAAACAGACGTTCAAGCGGAATATTGCGCACCGGCTTGTCGTTCGCGCTCAGACAGAATGCACAACGATACGGACAACCACGGCTCGATTCCACATACATGACGCGGTTTTTGAGATCATCGTCCGTGAATTCATCGTAGGGCAACACAAGTGCATTCACATCGACGGGGGTTGCACGAACAAAATTCGGTTCTTCATCGCCATTTCTGCATTCAATTAGTTTTTGATCGATTTTTGCACAAATTTCGTCAACGACGATCTCTCCTTCTCCGATGATGCAGAAATCACTGAGTCGATAGAGCGGATCCTTTCGGTTTTGAGGATCATCCTGAATTTCGGGGCCACCAATGATGATGCAGAGACTGGGCTGTACCGCGCGCAAGACCTCGACGAGCTGACGTGCAAAGGCAACGCCCCACAAATAGATGCTGATGCCGACGAGTTTTGGATGTTTTTGCAAAATGACGTTCGCGGCTTCGACGGGGTCATTTTGGATCGTGAACTCGACAAGTTCGCAACGGTCATGGCGTTCCGGCGCCATATTGGCGCGGAGCGTACGAATCGACATTGAGGTGTGCGAAAACCGCGCGTTGATCGCAGTGAGAATGAAATCAGACATGGCTAAACAGAAGGATCCTTTGCGGCATCCGCAACTTTTCGCACATCTTGGGCGCGAGCCCCGTCCATGACGAGCACGGCGTCGGGCGTCGAAACGATGATGATATTTTTGAGTCCAAGTGAGGCGATGATGCGCCCATCGGCTGCGTACGAGAACGTGTTGGAAGAATCAACATCGACGCGGGTCCCAACGTGGGCGTTACCGCGTTCATCCGCAGCAAAGTAGCGACGAATGGCATCAAATGTACCGATGTCATCCCAGTCAAACGAGGCACGCATGACGGCGGCTTTCGATGTTTTTTCCATGACGCCATAGTCGATACTGATCGACACGAGACGCGCAAAGTCATGCTCAATATTTTCGGGATGATCAACGATCTGACGAACGCCGGCAGCCAAGTCAGGCAGGAATGTGGCGATCTCGTCCATCATGACGCGGGCATCATAGATGAACATACCGCTATTCCAGACGTATTTTCCGGAATCGACGTATTTTTTGGCCGTTTCAAGGTCGGGTTTTTCGCAGAACTGAGCGACGACGTGTGCGCGCTCTGTAAGGGCATCGCCCATTTTGATATAGCCGTAACCGGTTTCAGGGCGAGTGGGATGAATACCGAAAAGGACAACCCGGGCGTGAGCTTCGTCGTAGGCAGCGCGTGTGGCGGCAGCAAAAGCATCGACGTCGTCAATGGCATGGTCGGACGGGAAAACGCCAATGACGGCGTCCGGATCGCGACGCAGGATCGTCTCGGTCGCCCAAGCGATACAGGGAGCCGTGTTACGCCCAACAGGTTCCCAGAGGATCTGGTCTTTTGAAAAGTCAGGAAGCGCTGAAAACAGCGCGTCCCGGTGTTTTTGGCTCGCCACGATCAAAATTTTGTCGTTATCCACGACATGGCGAAGTCGTTCGACGCAAGCGCCGATGGGCGTATGATCGCCCATCAAGCGAAGAAATTGTTTAGGACATTCCGGCGTCGAGAGCGGCCAGAAGCGCGTCCCGCTACCTCCGGCCATAATGACTGACCAATTCATAATCTGATTAATCCATACAGTTGTAATAATGGTCGTCCCAAGCGCACGTGCTGGAAGCACATTCGATCGGTTCAGCGACCTCACCTTGTTGGTTACAATAATGAAGCGTATTGTCGACGCATTTGCCGAAGTCGGTGAGAGCCTGGCCATCAGCATCTTCGCACGTGATCTGGCAATCGTAACCGTAGTTATCTTCGACGAGGCCACAAACTTTGTTCACGTTGTTTTTCTTGCCTTCGGCGTTGCAGTCGATGCGCAGCAATTTACCTTTGCCGTCATCGCTTGAGCAGAAAACGAGTCCGTTATCGGCATCGCAACTTCCGAACACCTTGACATTACCGCAGTCGGAAGAGACCGCAGCTTTATCGAAGCAACCGGCCTGACGCGCGCCGTTTCGCACGAAGTCAACGCAGGACTGAGCATCTGAGCATTTCACTTCACTGAGTGCGTAAGCTCCTTTATCAAGCGCACACGTCCATGCAGCGCCATTCAGACAGAGTGACTGACTTTCAACGAACTGTCCGTCGCTGCATGTGACCACGACGCCCTTATCGGGATCGCACATGGCATTATGGTTCGCGATGACCAAATCGTCTTCGGACTCGATCATTAAGTTATTGCCATCGCACTTTGCAGCTTTTTTGATATTCGGGTAATCGGCATAATGATCGTCGCAAATCTCGTTGACGCGTTCGACAGCCACGCCGTCAACGCAAGAGACCGTGCCATAATACCCACAAGCATTCTTGGCATTGATACCATCAATCTTGCCATTCTCAAGACAGGCATTCTGGATGACCAGGTCGCCATCCTCGCTGCACGCATAAACGACATCATTGACGGTGTATTGATCGACGATGCGCGGGACACCGCGTTTAGAACGCGGCTGAACCTCGCACGTCACGAGGTCGCTCCCTTCGCAGTGCATCACAAAGGAATCTACGTCACACGTGACTTCACGATCACGGTCACACCCAGTCAAAGCCACAAAACTCAGTGCCAAACTCAAAAATAAGAACTTTTTCATCGTCATACTCCTTTGACGCGTGCCATAAAAAAGCCGCATCGAAAAATATGCGGCTTTTGATGCAAATCCTGCGCCATTTAGAGGGTCTTAACTTCAAGCTCAAAGCTGATATCATTTCCGGATTCGGAATCAACGATGAGATTATAGTAGCCCGGTGTCAGATCTTTTGCCGTGAGAATGTTCGTGGTCGCATCGCTAACGCTGCACCAGCCTTTTTGTTTATTGACACTTCCATTCATGTCCGGTCCACCGCAGGCAGAGACGTAAAAAATGGATTTTGCGCTTGTCTTAGTGGGATCAACGGCTTTGACGTTGGTCAATTTTGCGCGAATGTTGGTCGGACGATCAACAAAGAAAGCGTAGACGACTTCTTTTCCCGTTGAAGTGTAGATATCGCACTGAGTCATGGGATTTTGGTGAGAAAGATCGCTGCTAGAGGTGTCGCCCTTGATGCCCGAGGCACCTTCGAAGACATTGATCGGCGACGTCGTGATTTCTACCGAAGTGCCACTGTAGCATTCCCAACCATTTTGATTGGCGGATTTTTTGAAATCGACCGAGAAATCAGCAGAGTTCGCCGTGGCAGGTTCCATGAACATATACATTTCGCCCTTGTTCAACAGCGTTCTGAATTCGTCATAGGTAGCGTTATAACCGCACCAATCAGCATCTTTAGGCATGACCATATCGTCGCCATCACAAACCGGTGAAGCGTAATAAGTGATGTCGTTGAGTCCCGTCGCTTCAACAGCGAAATCGTAATAAGCGGTTTCTGGGACAACGACTTTGACGACGCCTTCAGTCGAGTTCAAAGCGTTGTTGCACTTTGTTCCGAGGTGTTCGGCTTTGCCGCCGAGCGTGGAACCTTCAACTTTTTTGCCGGCCTCGAGAACGAGCGGCGCCTGGCATGAACTTCCCGAAACGCATTCCCCATCGACACAGCTCATTCCGGATGTACAAGCCTCTTTATCCGTCCATTTATGATCGACACAGACCTGCGGCATGCCTCCGGTGCAACGTTTTGCGCCGACGGCACACGCGGTGTTATTGGATCCTGAATTTTGACCGCCTTTTCCAGACTCATTCCCAGAGTTTTTGGAGTCATCGTCGCCATTGCCAGAATCTTTACCGCTATTGCCCGTATCGTCGCCATCCTCATCATTTCCGCTCTGGTTCTGAGAACCGCCACTTTCCCCATCGTCCTCGATGAGGCGCTCCGTATTAGCACATCCCAAAGTGAACAAGGTCAACGCGATCAACGCGATACCAAGCTTGTTATCTATTATTTTCAACATGTTCCAACCTATTATTTATGACTGAATATCGTCAGTTAACGCCATCTGTCTTTATAGCCAAAACGCATCAGGAATTCTCATAAGTTTTCTAAACTTTATCGATTTCGTCAGCATCTGGCTGCAGATCCTCGATATTGACGCACGATTCGATACTTGAAGCAATATCTTCGAGCATTTTTGCACGTTCGCGCGCCACCCTGGCTTCTTCGTGAGCATTTTGTGCGGCCTGTTCAGCGCGTTCAGCATGAAGATGAGCTTCCTGAGTGTGTTTTTCGCTGCAATCGGCGTCTTGAGCAAGCAATCTTTGTGCATGCTGACGAGCCTGTTGTGCATCCGCCATGGCCTGGTCAGCGGCCAGTTCAGCACGAATCGCCTTTGTCGCAGCTTCAGCAGCGACTTTTTCGAGTTCTGCTTTTCGACGCTGTTCAATGAACTTTACATCGACCTCTTCACGGGTTCTAAAGCCTTCGCCTAGGACTTCATGGACATTGCTGAGTACAACGAACGCACTCGGATCGATCTCACGAATTTTGGGAGTCAAGGCACGTGCATCAGCCTGGCTGACGATCGTCATGAGGACATCGCGGTCCTTATTCGTATACATACCACGCGCGTAAAACGCCGTCACGCCACGGTCGAGTTCTTTCATGATGAACTTGGCGATCTCGTCGCTCCTGCTGCTGACGATCAACATATTTTTGGCATAGTCAAAGCCGTACACGACCTGGTCGAAGATGATCCCCTGTGCATACAACGAAACGAGCGCGTAGAACATGAGCACGAAGACCGGAATCTCGCCCTGTGGCTGCATGTAAAGCACGATCGTTGCCAACGTGATGATGAAGATATCGACGACGATCATCGTAATGCCTGGTTTGAAACCAAAACGCTTTTTGACGATGGCGCAAATGATCTCGGTGCCGGCCGTGGTTCCCTTAAACTTGAAAATAATGCCCAGACCAATACCGATCAGGACCGTACCGATCGCCATGAAAAAGAAGAAATCGTTCTTAAACATGTAGTTGATCGTATCGGTATTCTGTAAAGCCCAGCCATGGAACACCGGAAGATCCCTGAAGAATTCACCACGAAACAGGTCGATAAACAGCGAGTTAGAAACAAAACCGTAGAGCGTTCTTACCCCAAACGCGTTTCCCAACTCCAAAACGCCCCAAATAAAGAGCGGAATATTCAACAAAAGTATCAGCGTACCCACGGAGATGCCATCCCACACAAAGTTGATAGCCATCGAAATGCCCGTGACGCCGCCGGGCACGACGTTCGCCTTAACTAAAAAGACACCGATACCAATTGCGGCAATAAGACTACCAATCGTCATCATGGCGTAGTCGAAAACGATACGCATGGTCTTGGATGAAATATTCACAAACGCTCCTTTCTGAAACATGCCTTACATTCACGTAAGACAATAAGGGGCGCAATTTTAGACGGATTTTCCAGTCATAGCACGTAAAATCGACGTTTTCACGAGGAAATCGATTACGACTCAGATGGGCATAACCCCAAAATAGACTATGATTTTTAGGCGCGGCTATTTCATACGCCGCGCCCGCGTCGCTTCTCCCTCGCTTGAGCCGTCCGAACCGGACGGCTCTACGCTCGGTCAATACGCGCCGCGTTTTATTTTTCTGCACACGACGAATTTATTTTCGTCAACTGAGCTGTCACAAAACTAACGAGCCAGGGTTACAACTCAGATGGGGTGGGATCACATTTTGTTTTATTCTCGAACAATTTGTTTTTGAGCAGGCCTAGGCCTGCGGCACGCAGGGGGTTCGCCAGGGCGCGAACCCCCTACCCCACGCCCTTATTTTGTCGGCAGTGTAGAGCTCACTTCGCTAAAACATGCTACACTACGTACAAAACTCAGGAACAGTTAAAATAATCAACACAAACTTCGTTTGAAATCGGCGAACGCGAATTTTCCTTCGATTTCGAACAAATCGCGTCCGCTCGCCCCAATCTCAGCCTGCTTGCCTTCGGCTTCGCTACGGCTGAGATTTTGAATTTCTGACCAGACAATCAATAACCATACAAACAGTAACGAACAAGGACCGTGCGACAAAACAAATGCCGAAACAGCCAGGTATCAAGACAGGCCTGAGCGATATTAACTACATGTAGGTCTAATTACATACCCCTTCTATTATATTGCCAGCTCGATATAAAAACGTGACAAGATTTTTGAAAATTTGTCAAAAAAATCGAACAAGGGCCTTGCGACGAAACAAATGCCGAAACAGCCAGGTATCAAGACAGGCCTGAGCGATATTAACTACATGTAGGTCTAATTACATTCCCCTTCTATTATATTGCCAGCTCGATATAAAAACGTGACAAGATTTTTGAAAATTTGTCAAAAAAACGAGCAAGGACCTTGCCAGGCGAGGGGGTCGGCGCGTATTGGCAACGCCAATAGCGCCGTAGGGGGACGCTTCCCCCTGGCAAAAAGAAAAACCGTCTTGCGACCTTTTTAAAATACGATGGTCGCAATGACGGGCATATAGAAGCTCAGATCGAGCTGTTTGACACACTCACGAAGATTTATGACGGGAGTGAACCAGAAATAGGTGTTGTTGTATCGCCTCAAGGTCATACTGGCCTCAAGGCGATATTCAGGGAACATGAAGCGGGCGAGTTCCGGATACCTATTCGCAAATATGCGTAGCGTCGGCTGGTGGAACAAACTTGAATGATGAATCATCAAGCGAAGCATTGATCTCTGGAGATTTAAAGGTGATTTTGTTTGAATTTCCCATACCATCAAAAATGGTAACACGGTAGACCTTAGCTGTGGGCATGAGTATTTCGAACAAAATCTTTGTATAGGAAAGGGACGCTCGTTTAGGCGTGAGCCGAAGGGAGACCCGTTGCCCGTCGACTTTTTCGAGATCGACATTGAAATCATCTTCAATCTTGCCCTGTCCAGAGAGGAACGTGAGCGCAGTGGGAAGCTGGCTGGCTTTCAGATCCTGCTTGCAGTACTGACGATAGACGGGTTCCCATGACCAGAAGAAACTGCCGTCACTGATGAGAAAGCGAGCTTCAGGCTTTTCATAATCCCATCGCATAAGACCAGGTTTTTTGAACCAAACGACGCCGGAAGAGGGCTTTTTAACACCATCGACGGTGACATAATCCTGCGTGAATGAGGCCGAGTAGGTTTTGGCCGCATCGTAATAGGCTTGAATCGCATCGACATATTGTCGGGCTGCGGCACTCACACCGGTATTGGCTTTAGCTGCGGCAGGTTGGGCTGCTGCGGCAGGTTGAGCAGCTGCGGCTGGTTGAGCGGCTGCGGCAGGTTTGGAATCTTGCGCAAAAGCCGCATTTGCAAAGAGCGCCATGAGCGCGGAACAAGCGAGACAAAGGCATTTATGTTTCATGTTGGTACCCTCCTATCGAGGTGAATTTCGTGTTAAAGATTGCGCACCATGGCGCGCAATGCGGATTTGGGGCTTATTGCAGCCCACAGACCGGCCGTAAAAGCAAATGCCAAGCCAAAAGTCCTGACCTAATGGAAGAAGCCCAAAATGCGAGCGTTCTGACTGGCACTTCGCGTACGTTCACCGGCCCATTCTCGCAAGCGTTTGATGTCTTCTTCGCGTTGTTTGTAGAGCGGCGTAGTTTCTTGAATGGCATCGAGAATGTCGTCGGTCGTCACTTCGCGATTTTTATTAAAAGCGGTAAAGAGCGCAGCCATGACAGCCTGCTCGATCTCTGCCCCCGAGAAATTTTGAGCTTCAAGGGCGAGTTTTTCGCAATCAAATTTTTCTGGCTCACGATGTCGTCGTCGCAAGTGGATCTGAAAGATCTCCTGCCTTGCCGCCTCATCGGGCAGATCGACGAAAAATATCTCATCAAATCGTCCTTTTCGAATGAGTTCAGGCGGAAGCGCCTGCACATCGTTAGCAGTCGCAACAAAGAAAGTCTTTGAACGTCGTTCCTGCAACCAGTTGAGGATATGCCCAAGCAGACGACGCGTCGTAGCATCGGAATCGTCGTTGAAAGCTTTTTCGATCTCATCGCACCAAATGACGGCAGGCGCCATCGCATCGGCGACGTCAAGTGCGCGCGAGAGGGCGGCATCCGGGTTTCCGAGATTTCCGGCAAAGATGCTGCTCATATCGAGGCGCAGCAAGGGGAAGTGCCAATCGGTAGCGACGGCTTTGGCGAGCAGTGATTTACCACAACCTTGTACGCCGACAAGAAGCAAGCCACGCGGAGATTCCAGGCCAAATTCGCGCGCTTCATCGCTAAAAGCGTGGCTTCGTTCTTTGAGCCAATTTTTGAGTTCAGCAGCGCCCCCGACCTCGTCCATAGAGGCCCTGTCTTCGATAATTTCCAAGGTGGACGAGCGCGCCATGAGGGATTTTTTTTCAGCGACGATCAGCATTTCCCAATCATCGAACTGCGGATCGATGCGTTTTTGTGCAACCGCTTTGGACAAGACCCTGTAAAGCTGGGCACGGGTCATGCCAGCCGAAGCAAAGGCAATTCGAGCAAGCCGCGCTGCGTCTTTAGCGAGCGTGCCCAGTGCCAGTTGTGCCACGTTTTCACGCGCAACCGACGAAGGCAAGGGCGCGCGCAAAACTGGTGGCATGATTGAGCTTTCTGGCAATGCATTCCATGATTCGCCAAGCATGATCAACGTCGTCTGAGTTCTCAGCTTTCGCGCCTGTTTCAGCAAAGCCTTTTCATTTACTCGCCAATCCTCAAGGTTCGCGCCACTCCAGATCAAAATGCTCTGTTTCATGCTCTGCGCATCAAAACTCGCGTTCACGAGCGATTCGATCACGCGCACCGAACACGTCGTACCAAATTCGCTTTTGATGAATTCTGAGATCCAGTCTTCATCAGCCGTTTCAACAAAAAACAGCGGGTATTTCGCGCGAATATGGAGTGAAATCTGTTGAAGGAAAGTCGTTTCGTCCATAAGACTCGTTTTTAGCGTCGGGCGACGTTGGTGACAGGAACTGGAAGGCGTGAACACACTCGTTCGACGAGCAACACTGCTCACATTGCGAATGCGCTCAGATGGTTCGAAAAACCATCACGACAGACATCGACACAAGGATACGATCTCCATTTTTGAGTTCGTGTCGCTCATGATTAAGCGGTGTCCTAAGATCGTTATAGAAAGTCGAGTTGTGGTTACACAGGTCCTCGACATACCAAGTATTTTCATAATCACGATAGATACGCAGGTGACGACGTGAGAGGCATGGGTCATCCTTGCGGTATTTCGCGAGATCCACATCAGGATACTGTCCAGCCATCACATCTCGGCGTCCTACAATGATATCGTTCCCACGCAAAGGGATCGACGTCACGTAAGCACCTCGATAAAACACATCTTTCCCGCCTTCTATTTCGAGAACACATTCTCGACCATTTGAAGGTTTAAGTGCCGCCACAGAGGGTTTCTGCAACACCTCAGTTTTTGCCTCTTCAGAAGCCTGTTTTCTGACGCGAAGAAGCGGCGTTAATGTCGTTTCAGCGTTTTTTGTCATAGAATCATTCCCATTTCGTTATGAGCACTCATTTGTCGTCACAGCCTCCATTTCAGTGGAAGACGTAGACTGTTTGACAAGTTTTGAGACGAGTCGTCGACAACGTCTTGACTCTTCGACTCGAAGAACGTCGAGCGCTTCGTCTGGCAACATGCGTTCCAGATCATTGAGTCGCGAGCATTTTTCAGCGAGTTCAAAGTCGTCGCACATCACCAGAATATTTTTCACATAAGCCGACGAAGTGTTCGAGATGGTGAGTTGGAGCAACTCAAGCGCCTGAGCACGCGTCGATGATTTTGACGAAGCGAGCGACTGATAAACGGTTTCAATGATCTCAATTTTGTACAGGATCATGAGCCCTTTAAAGAGGCGCTGAATCGCTTCCTGATAGGCATCATACAAATCTTCTACAGGCGCCGTCTCATTTTGAACAGCCTCGTTCTGGCAGATCAAAATAGCCTGAGCCAAACGCAATTCACGCGCCAACAACAACGTCACATAGCGTCGGATGTCTGGTGTAGCGACGAGCTCCTCATCATGGCTTTTGAGCGTCAAAGCGACGTCCAGTGCAGCCATACGGACATTTTCGTCGGCATCCACAAGTTGTTCAGGCGCGTCAAATTCAGGGAGTTCCTCGCTTTCCTCGTGTTCGATCTCATTGCCCAAAATGCCTTCCTTAGCAGCGTTATTCTGTAACGCTGTAAAGAGGTGATTGGCACAATAGCGGTTAAGATTTCTGACACAGAAGAGCGACGTCGCGGAGACAGGCAGAATGAGCAAGGGCAGGTACTGAGCTCCGAGCACAGGAGCGAGCACGTTGAGCACAATTCCGGCAAAAATACCGCCCAGTGGATTCATGACGCCTTTAAAAATGACCTTAGCGCGATTACGCAAGAGGCGCGGCAATGGCGAGAGAGCGATCTCACGCGCCGCATCCTGAATAACAAAGCGCAAAGCCACGTCCATAAACCGCATGAGCACCACACACACGGCACTGTAGATGAAGACGAACGGACAAGCGAAGACGAGCAACACGATCGGCGTCACAGCGAACAACGTACGCGTGCGAAAACGCGTCAAAAAGCTCGACAGCAGCGTCAACTGAACGATGAGGTTGAACGTGTTGGAAATCGCATTGAAATGCCCGTAGAATGTGGCAATGCCATTCTGGTCAAAGTTTGTCTGCAGGTAGTATTTGAGCGAAAAATCGATGATATTGGTCGTCACTGCGGTCAAAAAGAAGACGATCGAAAGGTTTCGAATGAGTGGCGAACTAAAGAAATCGTTGGCCCCTGCCATTAACTCGTGCAGGAAATGATTCGATTTTTCTTTGGCGACGGTCATGATGGTGCGTTCAGACCGACGATTTCTGTGCAAAATCACGACGGGGATCGTCGCGAGGGCAAAAATCATGCTGTAACTCACGGGCAACGAAGAGAAGCCGAGCCATTTAAGCATGGGTGGAATAAGAAACCCTGCAATGATGCCACCACACGTGGAAGACGCACAGACGATGTGAAAGAGTCTTCGCCCCTGACGAGGGTTAAACGCGTCACCGATCGCATTCCAGACAATGATGTTCCCCAAAGCGGGCGCCGTAATCAAAAACGTCGCGTACGCGTGCACAAACCATGGATTCGTCGTCTTACACGACTCGAAGACCAGCGTGCCTGCGGCAAAAAGGAGCAAAAATCCGGCATTCAGTTTGGCTGCATTGACCGCGCGCAGCAACCTGAAATAGATGACCGACACGGCCATCAACGCTATGCTTGAGTAGATAAAGAAATTGGCGACATTGATGGCAGGTCTGACAGATAAAAGGATCGCATCACTGAGCGTACGGCCTAACACGACCGTAGCGATCGACATGAAAGCGCCTAAAGCAGCCATCAGAAGGGGAAGCCTTTCCCCCTGTCGTAAATTCAAAAATTTAATATCCAAACTCAAGGCAACGTAACGCAAATAAGCAGAACCATGCGCGCACGCCAAGACGAGCCCAAACAAGGCATCTTTGCGTGTTTCATCGAGCTGCGAAGTCTTTTCTGAGTGATCAGTTCAGAAAAAACAGTAAGAGACAGCAATACGTGCGTGTTTCACCGCGCGCAACGGACGCGCCTTATAACGCAGAATGCGTGTAATTTGTGAAAAAAAAGGGCGCATCCACAAGGAATGCGCCCTTTTTTTTACGAATCGAATTCGTCAATGCCTTTAATGAATCTCACATCTCGTTGGATCTGCTTTGTCAACCTCAGTGTATCCCGAAGCAAGACAATTTTCCTCGTTCACTTCAAGGCAGAGACACTTTTCAGTATCGAAGGGTAAACGTTTTGATTTGCAATAATCAATTTTGTCCGAACAAGCATGGCTATCGGAAGCATTAAAACATGTCTTCTCGTTTGGATCGTACCCCAGCCCTACCGCCTTACAGCTTTTTTCACTTGGCTCAACGCAAGATACCGAATCGGGATCGAAACCTTTGTTGAGGATCACGCAGGAAGCAGCGATGACTTCTGAGTTTAGCTGACCATCGCCATTAGAAGCCGCGACACAAGATTTTAACTCAGCATCATATTTGAGGTTAACGTTCTTACAACTCTGTGCACTCGCCGCGACGCAAGCATTCTCTTCGCTATCATAACCTACGTGGAGGATCACGCAGGACGCGGCAATGACATCCGGTGATTCATGAAAGTCGTCCTGATCAACAGAGACACAAGCATTCAACCAGGAGGCCAGCCCCAGGCAAACCAAAATTGAGGACCTTACTTTAATAGCCATATCGCACCTATTCACTCCCCCCAAAAAAACGTGGGAAATCAAACCAAATGAGCATTATGGAATGCGCCTAGTTACTGCTCAACCGAGTTGCTCGCGCGCCCTCGGCGCTTCTAATTTTCCACCTGGTTGAGTTCTAGAAGACTAATCCGGCAGAAAACTCGGCTAAAGAGTAATTACGTCTATGATTTATAGCTATTTTCGCTAAGAAACTCAAACAACGGAACAAACAAAATAAATCCGTTGTCAGGCCCTGCCAGGCGAAGGGGTAGCGGCGTATTTGGCGTGGCAACGTTTCCATGTAGATCCGTAGCGTGCTACGGATCTACATGGAAACGATTTTGCCAGCCAAATAGACGCGTAGGGGGAGACTTCCCCCTCACGCGAAATGAAATAAATGATCAGCGAGGACTGATCTCGGATTAGAAGCGAGCCTGAGCGAAGATGGAGAGGCCGAGGACGTGAGGATCGCGCATATAGTACTGAGCGGTGTAGTCGACGGTGTCTTTCTTACGTCCGAGCTGGTTGGGATCGTAGTTGTAGTTGAATTCACCGATGAGGCTCATCATGTCGGAGAGATCCCAGCGGAGAGCGAGCTGCACGCCGTAGACGGCAGCAGGCTGACGACCTTCGGGGAAGGAGATGATGGTGCTGGAATCGATGACGGCGACGGTCTGGGTGCCACTCACGAGATCCGTGGGATTCGGCGTTTCAGAGATGCGGCCTTTGTAGGAAGCCGGTTTCTGGATGCTGAACTGGAGGGACGGGAGGAGGTGTGTGGATTCAAACCAATATTCACCCTTAACGGCGAAGAGGATCTCACCCGTGGAGCTCGCGCCATCGGGCAGAGCATAGTAAGGATCGAGGCCAGGAACGTTGAAGAGGATGAAGTAGAGGTCACGATAAACGAAGTCGATATTGATGGCGAGGTTGCCAACATACATATCGGAGCGGAGGGCACCAGCGAAGGCATTGATGCGTTCGGTCGAACCGATGTTGTCCGGATCGCCGAGGGTCTGGGTCAACCAGTTACCTTCGATAGAGGCTCGCCATGTGAATTCATCATACGTTTTGGGTTTACGAAGGAAGAAGTTGGAAGCTTCAAAGGCATCGTCGTTGTTACGATAGAGACGATAGTCGATGGAGGCTTCGGGCGCAAACCCATTGGAGAACGCGCTCAAACGGGCAGAAACGCCGCCGGAGTAAACGGTTTCACCCTGGATACCCTGTTTCGGGTTACGACCGGCATCAAAGATACCGCCGTTGACTTCGACGCCCCACATATTACCGAGGTAACCTAAACCGAAGATGCCGCCCCAGAAGGCACCGAGTTCACGGTTTTCGACATCGTTTTTATCCTTGGTGAGAATGAGCTGACGGGTGGATTTTGCACCAGCGAGGGCATAGAAACCATCCCAGTCGAAGCGGAGACGCATACCCGGCGTAGCGAACGCGGATTTGGACTGCGTATAGATCTTGTTGCCACCCCAAGACAGGTCATAGGTGTAACCAGCGCGGAAGCGGTCGGCGTTGGTCGGGAAGAAGGTGAATTCGAGCTGACGGTCGGAATCGAGCGTGTGACCAGTCTTTTCATCTTTCTCGACATCGGTGAAGGAATAACGGGCGCGGATGTACGAACCATCGTCACGCAGACGGATGTCACCGGCGCTGAAACCCGTCTCCGGTTCCGTGAGGACGCCCAAGCGGGCGACAAACGCGGCATCGGTCGTCAGGTTTTTGATAAAGCCCGGCATTTCTTTGTAGAGAACGAGGTGCGTCAGTGTCTCGTCGCCAGAGTCAGCGCTGTTGAGCGTCTCAAACGGGAAGAACACGCCATCACGGGCACCGAAGTCGATCTCAGGGCTGCTGATGAGCGTTTCACCAGGACCGGCGAGGAGGTTATCATCACCAAACACGAAACTGATACGCGTGTCGATGAAATCACCGGCCATCGCGACCGGGGCACAGAGAACGGAAGCGGCGAGAGTGGCGAGAGCCGTACGAATGAATTTAGACTGCATAAATGCATCTCCTATGTGGTTTTGGGATTATCCCGAAATTCAATAAAACTCGAAAAACTTATCAGAAATACGAAGAAATACGCCGAGGCTGGTCAACGCTGACCGCCCCGGATCAAACGATGTTTAACAGGCGCTCATGCAGGCGAAGAATTGATTTTTCTCTTCTGGCGTACCCGTCAAAGCGTTGAATTCTGAGCACTTGTTGTGACATTCTTCAAACGCAGTCTTTTCCTGAGCGTTATATGCCTCGTCAAGCACCAGGTCGCTTTCGAAACGGGGTTCAATGACGGTCATAACGATCGATTCGCTACTTGCGAGACAACACATCGTATTGATCTTTTCAGCATAGCACCCAGGCAGAACCTGTTTGAGCGTGCCGCGAAGAGTCGTAATTTTACGTTTCTGACAATAGATGCGTTTACGGAGGTCATTATCCGTGTAGGTGTAACAACCTTCCATGATATCGAAGCCGGCGATGAGCGAGGAGCTAGCGACCGAGATCTCACTGGAGATGACGATATCGCCATCGGAGGTCGAGATAGGATCGCTGGAGGTGCTGCCTTTCCACTGATCGTAGCTGTCGAGGTTGGAGTATTCCGTACAACCGGGTTTGTTGTTGCATTCTGTACGGCAGGACGCTTCATCGGTACCGCTGTCGATCTTGCCATTGCCGTTATCGTCGCAGTCGATGAAGTAATTGGAGAGGTCGATATTGTTAATTTCGACGACGGAAGATTCCAACGCCTCAAGTTTTTCACAGGAGACGAGGTCGCCGTGTGTCACGCTGCCATCAGCCGCCGTGATGGTGTTGTTACCATCGCTGCCGCAGAAGAGCTGACGCCAATCGACGGGCTTCGGTTCTTCTTTGCGGACGTCGATGTAAGCGAAATCTTCTTTTTCTTTCTTACAAGCTTTTTTAGCCGTGGCACGAGCCTCGGTACCAGCGCCGTAGGCGAGGTCGAGGGCATCATCGGTGCATTCCGCCGCACGTTCGGGATAATAAGTTGCCCAACAGTCGACGATCTCAGCCATGTTGGTGAGTTCTTCATCGGTACAAGGACGCGTTTTACCCGTTTCCTGATCCCAGCAGGAACCAGCGCCGGTATCGCCATCTTCAGGCGCCGGGTCGGTATCTTCTGCCGTCGAACGTTCTTTGTTCTGGATACCCCAGGACGGGAACTGCATCTGGGTCATACCAGTGAATTCAGCGATACCGCCGGAGGCTTCACAAATACGATCGCCGATGTCAACACGGGCAGGCTGTGAATACGAATAAATGAAGATCGAGTTGTAATCTTGGGGATCACCCGAGTCGTCAGAGACCATATCGGTGATGTAGAACCCCGTCGAAACGACGTTCGAAACGACGAGGTCGTGACCTTTACGAGCTTTGATCTCACCGAACTGTTTGAGGAGCGGCGTGATACCATCGGTCTGATCCGGGTTGTACTGGATCGAATGGATGGTCTGCTGATCAAAGACATATTCCTCGGAAACGCCCGTCGCCACGCCATTGCCAAAGAGGCCGGAGTGAACGCCTGTCACAGCGTTTTCGATCGCGTCTTCGATCCAGATTCGGGTCGGACCATAAGCGAAACGCAGTTCGACTTCCTGGTAGGATTTCGGTGTCGTAGGCTGACCATCGGCATCAAAGTTCCACTCACCGATCAAACCATTTTTGATAGGAACGGTCGTAACGTTCAATTCGCCGGGGACGGCTTTGATCGCGATGTTGCCCGTAAAAGCGAAGTTAGGATTGTACTTGCCGTGAACGTTGACGGCGTAAGCCGCCACTTTGATCTTGTAACCAGGTTCACGATCAGAAGCCGCGCCCTGGCACTCGGTCTTGCTCTTCCATTCTTTCCAGCGGGGAGCCACGAAGGGGAGCGGACTATTCAAAGAGCCGCGGTCACCCGAGACCGGTTCGGTTTTGACGACGATGGATTTGACGAACAGATCGCCTTCGCAATCGAACGAGCCATCCTCACCGAGCGTGCAATACTGATCATCCACACGTTCGTCCACGCAGGCCGTGGCGCCCAATCCCAACGCAGCAATACTCGCCAAAACCATGCAGGTACGCATCGATTTAAATTTTTTCATACATATACCTCCATGATCCTAATTAGTAGCAAGCGTCTTCGCCGGCATCCTGGAGAGCTTCCATGATGGCGGCACCGTTGCCGAACGAGCTGTAATCGACCGGTGCAGACGCTGCAGCTTCGTCATCGAAGCGGGTGTGCGGGCGAACGGAATTCTGACGACCGTCGGTGCTGGCAATGAAGCAAGCGATGTCCATACAAATGGTTTCAGCCTTAACTTCGGCATCGGCGACGCACTGATCGTACTCGCTGACCGCGCTGAGGCCGGCACACTGAGGCATGCTCGGCAGGAAGTTGTCGGCACATTTTGAATAATCGCTGGACGCATTCTCAGCCGTCTTGCCCTGTTTCTGGCAATAACCCAACTTGGCTTCGTACGCGAGGTAACAGTTTTTGATGTCGTCAGATTTATAGGCTTTACCGCAATCAGGATAGTTCTGAATGAGGCAGAGATCGAAGTCCGTCTGTTTTTTCAAACCGATGCACTGGGCTGAACCAGCCGTGCCATCGCTCGTATCCGCATATTTGTCGAAGCAGACTTCCTGCTCGCTGTATTTGTAGAGCGATTTACACCATTTTTTCTCGTATTCGATGGTGTCCTGTTTACAGTCACGCAGACGTTTGCACTTGCCATAAAGTTTGTAGCCGGCACGCTGCGGATCGTCTTCGGGGAACGAAGAAGCGATGCAGTTGCCCTTGGCATCAAGCTGCGTACAGAAGTCTTCGGTGCAACGGTCATAGCAGGACTGCATTTTTTCGATACCATCGATCGAAACGGCACGAAGTTCAATGCCCGTATCCGCCTGAGTCGTGTTGTATTTCAGGGTCGAGAAGCCCGAACCACCGTGAGCCATGTAGTTGTTCGTAGAGAACTTGTAGAACCACTGCGGCTGCATCATTTCAATGCAGACGTAATGATCACCGGACTCGCTGTCGGTAAGTTTTTCGCACTTCGTAATACCCTTGCCTTCGCCAAGTTCAGCGTCGGTATAGTGGCAAAGCGATTCGTCGCCATAGGCACGGCCGTTCGCATCTTCGCGTTCGCAGGAACCACGCACGAACGTGATGTCTTTGGCAAAATGGACGCTGCTGTAATCGGACCATTTATTGCCATCGGCATCGACGCGGATGCAGTAATCGGGCGTATCCGCCGTCGCGGGCACAATTTTGTCGCCGCACAGTTTCTTGAACGCATCCACACGATACTGATAGTCGAACAGGTAACCGGCATCGAGGTAATCGTCGACGACACTCTTGGCCGTGTGGCAGTCGAGTGTATAACGGGCGCCGGAAAGCTGAAGCTGGCTCTGGCAACCACGGTTCATCGAACGATAGGTGTTGTAGTCGAGCAACGACCAGACTTCGGTACCCGAAAGCGTCATCGTCGTCAACGTGTTCGGGAACGGGAAAACGTTGTACAACTGGTCATTCGTAACCGGGCCCTGGTTGACGTCTGTACGAATACCAAGGGAGTTCGTCGCACCAAAGTCAGTTTCAGAACGCTGACGGAAGACCATCTGGTCAGCCAGGAAGTTGCCGAGCGGCGAATCGTGGCCATTCGAACCAAAACGGTTCAGCTTCTGGGGCGCATAACCAATGATCTTGCGAAGATCGAGACGACGCGCCAGTTCCATTTCGTACGGCGCAATGACGAATTCCATATCCGGATCGTCGGCCAGCGTCGATTCAATAGGAATCGGTTTGTAGGTATGGCTCACGAGCGTCAAGTCGTGTGCATTGCAATCGCCTTGACCATTCTGGCATTTCGGATATCGTTCCGGACGGATCATGTAGTCAGGATAGAGCACGCCATCAAAATAACCCACGTATTTCATGAACGCGCCTGAGTGAACGAGCGGAACCATCTTCGGCGTCTCATTCCCCATTTCATCCACCGAGGCATCCGGAATGTTCTTCGGCGGGTTGAGAACGACGTGAAGGTGACCACCAAAAACAATGTCGAGCCCCGTCGTCTTACGGATCACGTCTTCGTCATCGCCAAGACCAAGGTGCGTCACCATCGTCAAAATGTTCGCTTCGTTTTTGAGAAGATCGACATAACTCTGAACCAATTCGATGTTCTCAAGCACCGTAATGCCGTAGGTGTTGTCGCCATACGTGATCGAAGACATACTCGAATAGTTCGCCATACCAATGACGGCGACTTTCACACCATTCGCATTGATGATCGCATACGGACGAGCGATTTCTTTCAACGGCTCGGTCTGCGTGCCCTGCGTGTTGCGCCACAAATAGTTCGCGGCCAAAACACTAAACTGAGCTTTCGCAAGCTTGTCGTACAGGTTCGATGCACCAAAGTCGAATTCGTGGTTACCAATAATAAAGGCGTCCATACCAATGTGGTTGACCGCCAAAATTTCTGGCTCACCCTCGAATTCGTTGAAGATCGGCGCGCCCTGAAATACGTCGCCCGAGTCAACGTGCACACTGTGCTGAGCTGCATTGCGGATCTGCTTGATCACCGTCGCCGCGCGCGCGATACCGCCAAACGGCTCGTTCGCCTGCGTCATGCCGATGCGCTCGTCGGTCGCCATCAGGTCCATGTCATACGGAAGAAGTCGACTGTGAATATCTCCCGTATGAATGACCGTCAGACGAATGCCGCTCTCAAAATTCAAATCTTGTGTTTCCATTTCAACTGTGCATGACGCCAAGCTCGCACTCAACGCCGCCGCAGCCAAAACTGTCGCCATTCTCTTTGTCACTACCATTTTTCTCCCCAGGTTGTGCCTGTTGAACGCACGTGCTCTAAATCGAGCACAAGTTTAGGTGCTTCTATTCCATATTAAACAAACTGTAAACGGTCAAAAATTCACACTTTCACTTTTATTCCCATTATGATGACGGTTTGCATTAAATTTCACAATCACAAGAAATTCTGAATTATATTCCACTCAAACCGCGTCATTCGCCGCTATCCACAAAATTTTGATCAATTTCAAACCCACTCATACCACTTTTACATACCTTGTTTTTTATTTTTTATTTTATAATTACATGTAGGTGTATGTGAGTAAATGTCGTTA
>JAZUKH010000215.1:0-24416 GCA_045643185.1 Myxococcota bacterium
CGCCTTCGCCACGGCGTCTGAGACGCGTACCATCTTCGACACCAGCGGGAATCTTGATCTCAACCTCGTGTTCTTTCTCGACACGGCCTTCACCGTGACACTTCGTGCAGGGTTTGTCGATGGTCGAGCCGGCACCATGACACTTCGGACACGTGGTCTGAATGGCAAAAAAGCCTTGCTGCATCTGAACGCGCCCTGCACCGCGACACGTCGGGCACGTCACTTTTTTGGAGCCTTCGGCGGCACCCGAACCATCACAGGCTTCGCATTTTTCGCTACGATTGACCTTAATGGTCTTAGTCGTGCCTTCAACGGCCTCTTTGAACGAAATTTCAAGGTCATAGCGAAGGTTTTCGCCCTGACGCGCGCCGCCGGTACGACCGCCGCCGCCACCAAACAGGTCGCCAAAGCCACCAAAGCCCATTCCACCAAACAGATCACCGAAATGTGCAAAAATATCGTTGATATTGCCCGCACCAGCATAGCCGCTATTGCGAAGCCCCTCTTCGCCATAACGATCGTACATCTGGCGTTTTTCAGGATCGCTCAAGACTTCATAAGCTTCAGAACATTCCTTGAATTTCTCTTCAGCTTCCTTGTCACCCTGATTGTGATCGGGGTGATATTTCATGGCAAGTTTGCGGTAGCTCTTCTTGATCTCTTTTTCGTCGGCATCCTTAGAAACGCCGAGTATTTCGTAATAATCTTTGGCCATAATTCTCTCTTTTTGGAAGGACAGTACCGATAGCCTCTATCGGCACGCTCAAAACGGCAAACGAATCTGTACACCAAGTAAAAATCGGCAAGTTTTTTTTGTATTTTTTGTTGGCGTGCCTATCTGCGATACGGCACGCCGCGCGTGCTATCGCGTTGCGATACGCCGCGCAATCGCTTTTTGACCAGGTTCCGCACACCTGGTTATCTTGTAAAAACGACCAAAATTAACTATTAAGCGCGTCCGAAAATCGTGCGCTTATCAAACGGCGCTCGGATAATTCTTGACGTGTTTTACATTCCCCCCCTTTCCCAATGGAGAAATTTATGAAAAAACGTTTGCTTTGGGCTTCTGCGCTTTCACTTTCTATCTTAGCCTGCGCTTGCGCCGACGATGCGACCGAAACTTCCGACGAAGGTTCCTGCGACTTTAAACCAGGAAGCTGCGAATGCACCGCTGATAACACCATTGCCTGCGCCGGCATCATTGGCATACTCAACGCAACCTACACCTGCAAAAACAATACTTGTCAGTATCAAGACTGCGTCGACGGCTACACGCGAGAAGGCAACCAATGCGTGCCTACCAAAAACAACACTGACACCACATGCCAAAACGACGAAGATTGTCACGTCGAGAACGCAATCTATGCCTGTACCGAAGGCAAATGCAACTTCACCTGTAATAACGGCTACACTCCCAAAAATAATGCCTGCGTTAAGGGACAGAATCCCTCGGGTGAGGTTACTTTTGAGCTAATAAGTGAACCGACCATGCAGCTTGCTCAAGAGAAATCCAAAGGTGAGATCAATGTCAATTATAAAGGCCTGAATGGCCCTCAAAACGGCTTTAAAATCACAGTGGCCTCGAGCAACCCTACATGCGTTTCACCGGATGGTGGGGAAATCATTCGTACCGACGAAACCGGTAACGCGACAGCCTCCATCATCGCCATGGACATGAATTGCACCGCCTCCATTACTCTGACTGCTGGTGACAAAGAACTCAACGTCCTCGTCGAAGTCGGAGAAGCCCCCAACTACACCGTCAACTTCGCCTTCAACTACCTTGATGCCTACGAAGATACGATCGGTTCACGCATCAAAGACGTCACCCAACTCAATTTTGCCATCAGTAAATCGCTTACCTGCCCCAGCAGTGACGTTTTTGAACAAGGCACAGCCTTTACCAATGTTAAGGAAAGCTTCCCCACACCTAGTAGCAAATTCACGAGCGATTCTAGCAATCCGATCTACACTGAAAAGAACGTCGAATTTGAAAAAGCCGATGGTGATCAGCTCATCATCGCCGCAGCCTTTGCTGGTGAAGATGTCATCGCCTACGGTTGCTCTGAAGTCTTCAATAAATCCAAAGCCGGTCAGACGATCAAAATAGATGTCGCCCAGATCCCCTTCCGATTCGACACGGAATACGAGATTATCTCAAACTTCGACCTCACGAGCGGCTTCCCCAATAAATATAGCAAGATCGAAAACCTGCCTGAAGTTGAAGCCATGGGCGCAGGCGACTGGATCCAATTCTTCGTCGATCTCTTTAAAGATCCTGTCCAAACGCTCGTCTACTTCATCTGGCAAAACAGCATCAACCGCCTCAACGATATTCCCGATATGCCCGATTGGATTTCAAAATACATCCTCGGTACAGGAATTAAAGATATCGCCATTCCGGTCCTTTCTGACTTCCTCAAAGGCCTGCTCGACAACTACAAGTGGTACACGGTTCTAACCTCGATTGCCCCGGACATCTCCGATCTCGTCACAAATATGCAATTCAGCGGCAAGTTTGAAGTCGACCCAGAAAACATCGTTGGACGCAAAGTTTCAAACGTCAAAACAAACTACCTCCAACTCGAATACCAGTGGAGTTTGTTAGACTCCAAAACGAATCAACTTTCAAAATGCTTCGATACCTATGGCAAATCAACGAATGCCAACGGCAAACCCACATGCCGCCGCCGAATGATGTTAGATAAACTCGGCACAGATACGAGCAAAACGATGAGCGGCACCTGGAACGGCATCATGACCAAATCCCCGAATGCCACCGCCGATGCACTGCTTTCGATCAACAACCACTCCCTCACCTTCAAATGGGCTTCCATTCTCTATGCGGCCGTCTTCGGCACGATACTGCCTGAAGCACTCGACTATTCAAGTGACCCAACACTCAACAAAGGGCAGTATATCAAAGCCTTCCTCTCCAAAGTGCTCTTCGAAACAGTCGTCAACTATTACGAAACCAAATGCCAGAACAAATCGAAATGCGATGGTTCAAACGCCCAAACCGACGATGATACCAAAAAGTACGCCCAACTTAAGATTAGTAACGACGGTACTAACGCTTGTCAACGCTGCCTTGAAGCGATCTTGAACCTGATCTGGAAAGGTGCTAGCGATGTGGGCTTAGGCGCTGCCGGCATTAACGTCGCGGCCAACTTCGCTTGCGGCGATAACGGTCTTGGTCGTCTCGAAGACGCCGTTACAACGAGCCTCAACCAATTTAACGCTACAACCGAAAATGCCCTCATGATCTCGTCTGACAAGTGCTCACTCTTCGCCGACGATGAACAGGATCCCAATGTCATCTCCAAGATCGGTAAGCCCGACGAAGGCGCCTACACTGCTAACGACATCCTTACCAAGGGTTCCACAACGTCTCGCTGCTCTTGGGATGTCAACACAGCCATCGGTGGTGGCTATGCCATCAAGGGATTCTTCCACGGTGAAAAACTTAAGTAATCTACACAAGGCTGTATGATGCGAATTCACTCGCACCATGCGCTAAACTTTTTTCCTTAGCCCGTCATTTCTACAAATGACGGGCTTTTTTTCACACGCTTGACGGCCTCGCCCGTCCAGGTGCCCGACCTTTTCAACCAGAATAGACATGAAAATTGAGTTTATCGCACACGCTACGTTTCGCATCACCTTGAATGACGGACGAATCATCGTCATTGACCCCTATCAGGGCATGTCATTTCAAGGGCGTTTTAACTACCCCGCCTTCATGACACGCGCCGACGTGGTTGTGATCACACACGACCACTTAGATCACAACTATACCGGCGATATCGAAGGCGAGTCAGTCATCGTGCGCCACGAAGCCGACCTGCCCGGTATCTCGATCCGCTCGTTCCGAGTCTGGCACGACCAGTTTGAAGGCACCAAATTTGGCGGTGCTGTCGACATGAAGTTGATCGAAGCCGACGGCGTTCGTCTTCTCCACATGGGCGACTGCGGCGAGTGCCTGACTAACGCCCAACTGGCGCCGCTCGGCCACATCGACGTCGCGCTCATCCCCTGCGGCGGCTTTTACTCCATCGACGGCACGCTCGCTGCGGACATCGCCAAACGACTGGGCGCCACGACCACGATCCCGTGCCATTACAAAACCAGTTTGTGCACGCTGCCCATTACCGACGAGACCGACTTTGTCAACCACTTCGACCACGTCACGCGCCTCAACACATGCGAATTCATACCAGGTCAATGCGCCGGTATCGTCGTGCTCACGCCCAAAATGTGCTTGTGACCCAGCGCCGTCTTCAACCTCGTAAAAAGAACGCCATGGCCATTCTCATCATGAACGGACTCGATCGTCCCTTTGCTGGCGAAATACGTGCGACGGTCAAAAGGCACTTGAACGATTACCTCGTTTTTGCCGAAAACGAGGCACCTGCATCCCAATTCGACCGGTTGGTTCACCTGACGCCGCTGCCCAAAAACAAAATGGTCACACTCGCCATGACCGGACGCGGCTTTCACGGTCAAAACGCCCGAGCTTGGCTGACCTATCGCCACAACCTGTTCCTATGCGCCAAGTTTGAGACGACCAGACCTGTTCCCATGGATTACCTCGACGCCATGCAATGGATCGCCCCACTTGCCGTCGTTGAAACGCTGCGGCTTTTTTCGGACACAGAGCCCCACATCAAACCCATCAACGACGTGATGCTTGATAACCAAAAAATCGCCGGATGCTTAACCCACTATCGTCCTATTCAGGACCGGCACTGCGCGATCTTCGGAATCGGTCTAAACCTGTTCCACGCACCGACATGCGATCAGCCCACGACCTGCCTCCTTGACCACCTCAACTCATTCGCCGCCACCCACACCAGAGTCAAACTCTACGGTCAGGTCTTTTTCCGACTCACACAATGTTTGAAACTCGAATTCGACAAGTTCATCGCAGAACCTGAAACCACTGAGCAACGTTACGAAACCTGGCTATCCTGACACAAAACAGCCCCTAAAATCGCCTAAAAGTGCTAAACTACTTCGTCTTTTTTGTGCTAACGCTACTTTTAATAAGGATCAGACAAAAAATATGAGAACAATAAAAACGACGCAGTGCCTCGCTTTGTTTTGTTGTGTCCTTTTGACCTCCGCCTGTTCAGACGAAGAGACTAAAAATATCGTGAAATGCGAAGAAGGGCTTTCCGTATGTGGTCATTCGTGCTGTGCCTACACATGTTTGGACGACGTGTGCGTCAATTTTAACAGCGACGTGTTGAACTGCGGCGAAGCTGGTCACGCGTGCGAAGCTGATGAGATCTGCGAACAAGGCGATTGCAAAAGCCCCTCTGCCGTGTGCGGCAGCAATCAGACCTGGTGCGATGGCAACTGCGTCTCGCTTTCAGCCGACGCACGCCACTGCGGCGACTGCAAGATCACGTGCCACGATAATGAAACTTGCGTCGATGGTCATTGCACCGTCAAGTGCGGCAATAACTACACGCTCTGCAACCAGACCTGTGTCAACCTCGACTTGGATGCCGAACACTGTGGCAACTGCGAAACCGCGTGCGACGACAGCACCTACTGCAAAGCTGGACAATGCACCTGCAAAAGCGGTCGATTTGATTGCGACAACGACGGCATCTGCGAAGCTACGTCGAAATGCCCGATGCTCTGCCCCAACGAACAAATTGACTGCAACGGCACGTGTACGGACGTCAAAACGGACGCCCATCACTGCGGAAACTGCGAAACAGCCTGTTCCCCCAACCAGTTGTGCGAAAACGGCACGTGCAACGATGACCCAACGAACTGCAACGAAACGGTGTTGCCAGACGATCCCGATAACATCGAAAAAACTGCGTGTTGGGGCGAATGTGTCGACCTCACGAGTGACGCAAAACACTGTGGCGAATGCGGACATGCGTGCAAACAGGGTGAAAAGTGCATCGAAGCGGAATGCAAAACCAGCGACGCACCTGACGATCCGAACAAAAACGCCTGTTCCAATGACGAATTGCTGTGCTACGGCAAGTGCATAAACCCGTTGGAAGATCACGACAACTGCGGTGACTGCTTGCACGCCTGTGCCGAAAACGAAGCCTGTGTCTCTGGCAAATGCGAACTTCAGTGCGGCGAACTGACCAAGTGCAACAACGCCTGTATTGACACCAAAACGAGCGCCCAAAACTGCGGTGCCTGTGGCAAAACCTGCAACACGGGTGAAACCTGTATCAACTCGGCCTGCCAGTGCGATGCGCAACATGATAACTGCGACGGCAATGCTGCCAACGGCTGCGAATCAACCAAGCCCTGTATCTGCACACCCAAATCCAAACAAATGTGCTGGCGCGGTGAAAAGGCCAACCTCGTCGATCCCAATGACCTCTCCAAAGGTGTCAAAGGCATTTGCCAGGTTGGCGAACAAATCTGTGATGATTCCGGACAGTTTTGGGGACCATGTACGGGCGGTGTCTATCCGTCAGCGCTTTCCTGCGACATCTATGGAAACCTGAACGGTCTTGATAACGACTGTGATGGCAAGATCGACACAGTCTGCCGCTCTGAATGCGACCTCGCAGCCGGCGAAATGTCCTATATCGGGTGCGAATACTGGGGGGCCTACATCGATAACCTCATTACCTCCTCATATTCAAACCACACGTTCGTTATCAGCAATCCTAACGACACGAGTGTCAATGTCTACATATACGACAAAGCGCAAGCCGCCAACACGTCCGCAAAGCCCGTCCAGACAAAAACGATCAAAGCACACGACGTCGTACCGATCGAGCTCAACAACACCGGTTTCAACATGTGCAAAGGCTCAGGCATTTTACAAAACGCCTACCGAATTCGTTCTGACAAACCGGTCACTGCCTATCAATTCAGCCCGCTCGGCAATCCAGATGCCCGCTCAAACGACGCATCCCTGCTCCTGCCCGCCAACGTACTCGGAAAAGACTACATCGGCATGACCTGGATCAGCGAATCCGGAAGCGGTGACCAACTCAACGACCACCGTTCCTACCTGGCAGTCATCGCCACCGAACCTGGTGAGACCAATGTCACCGTCACGACCTCGTCAGATATTTCAAAAACCGAAACGGCGACCATCAAGGTCACGTCTTCGACCACGGCAACGACACGCACGGTCGATGCCCTACCCAAAGGCGAAAAAACGACGTACAAGCTCAATCGCTTTGAAGTGCTGACACTCATGGCACCCGTTGGAAATTCATCGAAACTCAGTGAAGCCAAATACAATCAAACGGGAACTATTATCAACGCCGATAAAAACATCGCCGTATTTGGCGGTTCCCGTTCGAGCTACGTGCCTGACAACACGGCAGGTTGTTGTCGTGATCACCTTGAAGAACAACTCTTCCCCACACAAGCCTGGGGCAAATCCTACCTTGCGGCACGCGCCTACACCGGTGGAAAGGCTGGCGATTTTTGGCTCATCACAGCACGTGACAATAACACGACGATCACGCTCACAACGGGACTCAAAGACCTCCACAATGGTAGCGCCAGCATTCCGTCAACGATCAAACTCAATGCAGGACAAACTTATGCGGCTTTTGAATCACGCATACCTTTTGAAATCAATGCCGACAAACCGATCAGTGTCGGGCAGTTCCTGCCAAGCCAGGACTATAACAAATACCAATACAATGGCACGAACATCGGCGATCCTTCTTTCCTGCTCACGGTACCAACCGAACAGTATCGTTCCGACTATGACTTCATGGTCCCGACCACGTTTAATGAGCACTACTTGACGATCATCGCGCCACAATCTGCGCAACTCACTTACGATTCCAAAAAGTTGAGTGACTCGGACTACGTGATCACCCCCGAACAGATCGGAAAGACCAAGTTTTATGTTAAATACCTCAAAGTATTGCCGGGCGTTCACCACATGTCCAGCAACGAGCCTTTTGGACTTTACAGCTATGGCTATTACAACATGAGCTCGTATGGCTATCCCATCGGTCTTGATCTTAACCCCGACAATGTGAATTAACGATTGACCAACAACAAAAAAAGCGCCGCAACTTGCGGCGCTTTTTTGTGGTTTATTCGATCAACTAGGCAACGGGATAAACGAGTTTATCAACATTCCAGTCGCGGATCACGTTGCTGTAATAAGTCAGGGCCTCGCGCGAAAGCGCCGTATCGAGGTTGATATAGTTACCACATTCAATTGGGCTCTTACCAGGCATCGGACCGTCGTACACAGCACCAGCCGCGACGGTCTTTTTAAGCAAGTCGATCGCCTGAGCATCACTCAACTTAGTATTATCAAACAAGAAATAGAACCCGGTTTGGCACCCCATCGGTCCAAAATACACGATGGCGTCTTTAGCTTCGCTATTGCGCAGGAACGTCGCCATAATGTGCTCACACGAATGCATCGTCGCATTGGACAGCAGATCGCCGGTATTGGGCTTTTTAAAACGCATATCGAAGGTCGTCACATGACCATCTCGACGACTCAAATACAGACCAGGCACCAAAACATTATGATCGACATTAAAACTGGCTATTCTTTCCATATTAGTTATTTCCTTCCAAATAAGCCTCTAAAAAGCGGCTGACCTGTGAATTCAGATGACGGATCGCTTCGGGAAAGTTGAAATCATAATTGTCATTACCAAACAAGCAGTCAGAAACCGACTTGATCGCCATGAATCTGACCTGGTTTCGCAAACAAACCTGGGCGACTGAGCCACCTTCCATCTCGATGAAGAGCGGATCGAAGTTGTCGCGCACAAACGCGGCGCGTTCACCAGCTTTGGCGAACCAGTCGCCCGTCGCGCCCGTACCAGTCAGGTAAGCAATACCCGCTTTGTCCATGGCTTTTTGAGCTTTGTCGAGATCACTGGTCGGAAATTCAACGACGTTCACGGTGCTGACAAGTCCAATCGGATCGCCGCAGCCCGTCGTGTCGACGTCATGCTGAACAAATTTGTCAGCGAGCATCAGCGTGCCGATCTCGACATTTTTGAAGCAACCGGCCACGCCGATATCGATGATCAATTCCGGATGATAAAGCGAGATCGCCAGTTGCGTCGCCATAGCCGCGTTGACCTTGCCAACACCGCCAGCAAACGCAATGACACCGTCACGGATCTGGTAAAACTTTACGCCCGCAACGTCGTTGATCAAAGCTTCGCCTTCAGAGCGAAGCAAGGAATCGATTTCTTTGGGCATGGCATAGTATAGTGCAATCATGGGGTGAGTCGTCTCCAAATGAAAAAGCGCCTCAAATGAGGCGCTTTACAGATTTACAGACCTGTCACAACGAACGTGTGACGTATCAATTACTTGATGATCTGGGTACCGAAGCCATTATCGATGGCATCGAAGGCGTGGTCAAGCGACGTGATGATGGAACGAGCGCCGCCGTTTTCAACGAATTTCATGCAGGCGTTGACTTTGGGGCCCATAGAGCCTTTGAGGAAGTCGCCGCGAGCCGCGAGTTCTTTCATCTGAGCGAGGGTAACTTCTTTAACGTCGGTTTCATCCGGTTTTTTGTAATTAAGTTTGGCGTGATCGACATCGGTGAGGATGAGGAAAACATCCGCGTTGATGAGTTCAGCAAGTTTGGCACCGGCGAGGTCTTTGTCGATAACGGCAGCGGTACCCTGAAGTCCGTTGGCGGTCTGAACGACGGGGACGCCACCGCCGCCACTGGCGATGACGATGATGCCGCAATCGATCATCTTGCGGATGACTTCGATCTCGGTATTATCGATCGGAGCAGGACTGGCGACAACGCGACGGAAGCGTTTCGCAACTTCTTTGGGCTTAACTTCTTTGATGACCCAATCCGGTTTTTCAGCGGCCATAGCTTTGGCTTCATCTTCGGTGAAGAAGGGGCCAACGGGCTTGGTAGGATCTTTGAAACCCGCATCATCCGCACTCACGAGCACCTGGTTAACGAGCGCTGCAACGGGCGTTTTGATGCCTTCGGCACGAAGAAGATTGCCGAGCGCCTGTTCAAACATATAACCGAGCTGACCTTGCGTCATGGCACCCGCCACGTCGAGCGGCATGTCAGGCACCAGCTTCTTGCCTTCTTCCTGCTGGATCAGAAGGTTGCCGACCTGCGGACCATTTCCGTGCGTGATAACGAGTTTGTAACCCGCTTTGATGAGTTTCACGAGTTCGCGGCACGTCTTGTAAACGTTCGCAAACTGCTCTTCCGCCGTACCTTTGTCGTCGGCCTGCTTGATGGCGTTGCCGCCCAGTGCTACCAGAATTGTTTTGGACATTTTCCTACTCACAAAAAAAGTGCGCCCCCATTGGCGCAAATAAGCCCAAACATTATATAGACAAGCCTGTTCCCCTTCAAGCGTTTTAACCCTTTTACAAAACAAATCAACCAGGTCAAAGGCCCTGCCAGGCGAAGGGGTCGCGGCGTATTGGCGAAAGCCAATAGCCGCGTAGGGGAAGACTTTCCCCTCAAAATATATAAAATTGATCTTTAGCTCAGCGTCGTGCGTTTGCGATAAAAGAACCAACCCACGACAAGCGCGATCGCCGCTTCGACCACATTAAATCCGATCGACACCAGGCTGCTGGCCGTTGCACTGTCACTCAATTCTTGCACCATAGTATTGGAAAGCACCTTATCCGGGGCGAGTTCAACGCCCATCGCCGACAAATTGGATGAGATCATACCAAATGCTATAACAATGATCGTCGTCCACAAAAATGGATGGGTTTTAAAAATGGCACTTCCGGCAAAAAATACGCTCTGAGACGCGATCCATCCCGTAACAGCACTTAACAATGCCAAAATAATAACGCTCGTTTCGAGGGTAAACATCGAACGGATGTTACTTGGAATATCAAACGCATCTAAACTTAAATTAGAATTTACCATAAATGGGATCGAGATCGCTATGCCCGAAGCCAAAAGATAGATCAAGGGCACGAGAATGGCTGACCACATAAAACATGACCAGAATTTTTCAGGGCGAGAAGCAGGCAGAAGCACGGCAAGCCACCCAGATTCGCGCGAATTATAATCTTTAAATGCACGCCCGGCCTCCATGACGCCCAGCACAATGGCAAACAAAAAAGCGAGCGTTGCCAAAAAGAGAAAAGCAACACATTTAATGCCTAATTCAACTTTATCCGGCGTATCTGAGGGAGAACATAAAACTAATAAAACAGCGGTCACGACAAACAGCACCCCAGCCTTCAGACCAACAGATTTGATATGAAGTTTGGAAGACAGCTTGATCAACTGCTGAAAACGCTTCCAGGACCATGAACTTGCCTGGAAATCCGTACTGGTTTGAGAATTACAATTAATTTCCTGATCCATATTTATACCCAATTGATGAAATTAAATGCATTTTGAAATGGCCGCATTGAACAGGACTTCAAGATCCAGGCGTTTATCAGGCTGTTCGCCTTCTTTTACGACCGTCACACCGTAGTAATTGGCGCCGACACGCTCCGAATAGATCGCATTCTCAGGCGTCTGGATCTCACCAAAATGATATTTTGCCGTCAGATTTTTGACGGTATCACAAAGCGCCACATTCGTGTCATGCACGACGATAACGGCATCGATCAATTCTTCGAGATCACGGACCAGATGCGTCGAAATCATGATCACGCGATCAGGGCTTTTGATCTGCTCGAGACAGTCGCGAAACATACGCTTGCTCGGAATATCCAGACCATTCGTCGGCTCATCCATCAGCAAAATTTGCGTATTCGTCGACAGACCGAAAGCGATCATTGCCTTTTTGCGCTGCCCAAGGCTCATGCTCGAGATCTTTTGATTCGGATCGACTTCAAACGTCGACAAAAACGTCATCATTCTTTCAAGATCAAAACGCGGATAAAAGACGCCATAGAGCTCGGCAAATTTGGCGATGCTCATCGGCGGTTCAGGAAGCGCTTCCGGAATCATATAAATCTCGGAAAGCATTTTCGGATCACGCTCGAACGGGCTGAAGCCCATCGTCTCGACCGTTCCTGACGTCGCGGGATTCACGCCGGTGATCAAACGAAAAAGCGTGCTCTTACCCACGCCGTTCTTGCCCAAAAGGCCATAAATATGCCCCGCTTCGATCGACAGGGAAAGATCCGTAAAAACCATGTGTCCAGCGGTTCCATTGTAACCAAATGTTACATTCTGTAAATTTATCATTCAATTTTCCTTTTTTGATGACAAAACGCCTCAATCTACCTCTACGGCGACAAAATTTAAGGCGCACCTTTTTAGCATTATATATCACCTATTAGCAATCAAATGTGGTATGTATATAAATTGTCTGAACACGCTTCGGCGGACGAATGACTCAAAAAAATTGCGTCAGGGATGGGTTCGATACGCCAACATGTCAAAAATTCGCTTTTCTCTTTTCATACTGGGCCTGTGTGTAGCAGCCTGCATCTTTATGGCGTGCGAGCGCAAATTGAGCGACCACGAGCCGCCACTACGACCACTGATCTACACCGAATTGCCCCCTTCAAGCGAAGACGAAGCGCAACAGCCCCAGACGTCGATCATAAACATTGCCCCGGAAGACTTGGGCTACGCGCTCTTTCACGCGTTGATCGACCATAATCGCGAAGCATACGAAACCATGTTCGTGGCACCCGACGATCTCGCAGCACTCGTTCACATGAAAGCTGAACCCGCCGCCGCAGAAAGCGCTCGAATCCTCAAAGACAGTGAGCTTATGTGGACCCTCTTCTCCCCACAGCTCGCCTCCGAAGACCCCATGACCACCCTTTCCACTCGCCTGCGCCTCGCTGAGTTTCGAATCGGAAAAGGACGAAATCTCGCCGGAAAAGTCGCCGATCCGGAATTGGATGACGTCATGCAGCATTGGGGAAACGACCTCCGAATCGAACTCGTCGGCACAGAAAAAATATTCTCCATCCGTGTTCCAAAAATCGTCAAAACCGCTCAGGGCTGGCGAATCGCACAACCCATCGACCTCGACCCTACACTCCGCACCTTTCTCGAAACCGGCATGTACCTCAAAAATGAACTCATGACGAGCGAGCATTACCCATACCCACTCGAAGTCGGAAACTTCTGGAAATATAAGGTCGATCAGCCCCACACAACCAACACACCCCAAATCGACGAAAACGGACAACCCGTCCAAGACGCCAACACAACCATCACCGACATGGTCACAGATATCGCCCATCACGACGGTTTCTGGATCGTCACATTCGAACGGACGACCGTCGACGCCCAAAATACCTTACTCGACGGCGCTGAAAAACAAACCTTCAGCTGGCTCATCACCCCAAAAATGATCTTCCCATGCGCACGCGATTGCCGAAACAACGCCGACAACATCGGCTACCTGCTCGGTTATATCGCAAAACAGACGCCGTTCTTCGTCTTCCCAGTCGAAACCGGCAACCGTTGGACCGTCGGCGGACGACGCGCCAACTACAATCGCTACGAAGTCCGCGAAAAACTCGAAAATCCACTCGTCCTCCCAAGCGGCACCTTCAACGGCGTCCTAGACATCTTCGGCTCCATCGAAGAAGGCCGAGAAGACCGATTCTTTGAACCAGGAATCGGCATCGTTCAACGAAATCTCCGAAGCAGCACAGGCCTCACACAGGAGACCCTCATCAAATACAGACTCATCCTCTAATACGATCCAGAGGAGGCTTGCAGGAGGGGGAAGTCTCCCCCTGCGCGGCTATTTTCGTTTCACGAAAATACGCCGCGACCCCCTCCCCTGGCAGGGGCCTTGTAACAAGTGTATCAGCAAATTATCACTTTTTTCTCATAACATGAACTTACTTCCATAAAATAGCGTTCTCTGTTAAAAATAAAATAGGCGATTTTAGCGCATAAAAAACAGGAGTCTTTGGAGATGAAGCGTAATATTTTTATTGTGTTGTCCGGTGTTTTAGCTGCCGCCGCCGTCATGGGCTGGATGCGCGCACCGGAACCAGTAAGCGCCGACGAGTCCGCAAGCGCCGTCAGCGTGAATACGGTCGACGAACAGACGACAGATCAGGTGGCTGAGAACATCGATTTGACGAGCGAAATGGCCATACTGAAGGCCTCTCATGCCGAAGCTCTCAAAACGCTGGCAAATGTCGCTGTTCAGGCGCAACTAGATCATTTCACTGACGCTGCCCAAAATGCACCGCGCATTCAGATCGCGACACCCGATGTTGCACCCAATCTCGATGTCAACCGCGTCGCCGTTCCTACGCAGGACATTATCGAAACCGTTAAAAATGCCCTGGCACAGGCCGAATCACTCAAAGACGTCAAACAGATCGCCATGATCAACGTCGCTGACGGAAAACTCATCGCCAGTACCGACGACGAAAATGCCAAAAATGCGCTCAGCCTCATCCAAAACGAACAGGATCCTTCCGGTTCTGTGTCTGTCATTGCCGACAACCTTCTCCAAAGCTGGCACTGGTATTGTGCCAATGATACAAAAACCGCATGCCTCGCCGTTTTAAACGCTGAAAATCTCACCTTGACCGGCACAAATGCCTGTCGGATCGCCTCCAAAGAATCCAAGATCGCCTGCGCTGACAAACAAATCGACGCAAATACAGCCTTCCACGCAAACGATTGCGAAAATAACAGGATCGACGCACTCAATGACCAAAATACACTCCGTGTCGACCTCGGAAATGGTTGTGCCCTGCTCGTCCCAAAACCTGCATCCAACAACACCACGGCTACAAATAACAACACCTTTGCAGAAAGACACAAAAATAAAGCCACGATCAAAGATCCTGGAAAAGCAAAACAGATCTCTGTGATTGCGCACGGAATCTTCGCACTCGGTGCAGGCATTCTCGTCATCCTTATCGGTATCGTCTGTACTCGTCGAAAAGAAGAGGACCTTGAAGCCCTCGAAAATCACGCTCAGGAAAACGACGAAGAGATACAAAAACTTAAAGAAGCTGCAAAAGCCTCGGAACTCGAATCCATAAAACTCAAAAACCAGGTCGATGACCTCATCAAGGACAGAGATCTTTCTGAGCATTCCATGTCAAGTATCATGAGCGAAAATGCCCAGCTCAAAGAGCAACTTGACTACGCCAAAAAGACGTTCAAAGAATCCAGTCTCGCAATTAAGCAGCTCGAATCCGAAAAAGAACTTCTCGAAGACAAGCTCGCCTCGGCCAACCGTCCAGAACACACCATGGTCGAATCTGCCCCCCAACCCGAATACGAGCACTCGTCTTCCAGCAAGATCAATCTCACGCCTGTCGCTGAAACACCCCAAAGCGCCCCGAATCCGACGCGACAGATCAACGACCTCGTCAAAGACGAAAAAACTAAAGCGGCGGATAAGACCACAACTGGTAAAAACCCGGCGATCAAAACGCAATCCATCGGTGAGATCGAAGAACTCGCTAATCTCGATAGCGACCTTTCTTCCCTCGGCGAAGATGGCTGGGATGAAATTGCTGCAAGCTTCGACTCGCTGTTCACCGACACCTCGTCAAACAGCAATCCCAAAGTGCCGTCCGGTAAACTCGATTCTGACCTGCTCAAACCACTGAGCGATGCCGCCGTTCCCTACACGCAGACCCCGGCTAAAACAGGCGTCAGTCAGAGCACGTTCAATCCAACGACCCGCATCCACAAAGCCGGTCACACGAATGAATCCGATGCCAATACGCTCAACAGCATGTCCGCCGTTGGTCCTGCGGTCTACACGCCTTCCGTGAACCTCACCAATCCCATCAAAAAAGTCGATCAGCCTAAATCCACAGTCATGGGCATTGGCGGCATTCAAAACTCGACGCGTCTCACCCAGTCTCAACCGATCTACTCGTCGTCCCCGTCCGCGCCGTCGTCGACCGAAACCATGAAACCGGTGCCGAGCCTCTCCAAGCCGTCGGATAGCAACATTCCAAATTTAAAACAGGAAAAACTGGATTCGTCCTTCAAACCTTCTCCTTCCTGGACTGGCGCCAAAACAACCGATGGATCTGCCACCAAACGACCTGGCGATTCCGGTCTCAGCGCCGCCGCGCTGCTCGAAGCCGCCAAAAAACGCGCCAAAGACGTTTCAGAACTCAATCCCGTCGTCTCGCGTGACGCCAACGCCTCACCCAGTCAGTCTGGCGCCCTCGACTTCAATCGCTCCATGTCAAAATCCGGCATCTTCAGCCTCACAGGCTCGCGCGCAAATATCCGACTCAAATCTGATCCCGAGTACTTCAAAGAACTGTATGCCGAATACTCCGCCATGCAACGTCAAAATGGCGAAGAACAGAAATACAATTGCGAACAGTTCGTCACGCACATGGCTGCACAAAAAGCATCGCTCATTAAAACCTATAACTGCAAAGACATTAAGTTCACCATCTACCTCAAAAATGGCAAGACCAGCATCAAAGCAAGCCCAATTCGTGACAAATAGTCACGAATTCCAACACCTCACTCGCTTGACCGCTTCTTGAGTCATCGATTTTCCAAAGCCCACCGCTCAAACGGTGGGCTTTTTTATTTCACGATGTCTAGATAAGTCGAAGTTTAAAGATGTGACTTATGCCATACGCGAATCCCAGCATCCCCCCCAGACACTCGCATGACGCTTCGCGCAAAACCACGCAACATTGAATTGCCCCCATACATTCATGCGAACCATGAGATCGGTGGCCATGTCCACGGCGCCTTTGTTGCGAGCAAAACCGTTCTCAATGACGTCACGAGTCTCTTTGATGAGCTGATTGAAAATGGCGATTTCAAAAAACGCTATTTGATGGTCCTCGGAAGCGACATCAGAAAAGAGATCAAGATCCGTCCAGAGCTTATCAGCACTTGGCATGATGAATATTTGTTCGTCTTTAACGAGGCTCAGCTTCGCAAGCTCTATGATTATTGGGAGGCTGATTTTCCGTCCGATTTCGCTGAAGACTTACCAGATGACATCATCGCACCAGATGAAACAGAAGGAATCTGGTAGATGCTTAACAAAAAAAGCCAGACCAAAAGGCCTGGCTTTAAAATCAATAGTACATACAACGATACGTCTCAGGAACGATCTCTAATTTAGACAAACTGAACAATGCTTGCGCCGCAACACCTGCACTACCAAGACTCGCCCTCTTAAACTCAATACGTCCACCATCAGTCAGCCTTAAACGAATGAATCCCCAATCATCATCCTTTGGCTCTGGATATGCTTCGACGTACATAGCTTCAATCCATATTGCCATTCTTTTTATGTTTTTTAAGAGAATCATAGTAAGCCTCTGCTTCCTGTGGGTAGTTATACTTCTCACAAGCTCTCAAATGCGCTTCAGATTGAGTTAATCCATCCTCAACCATAAGACGTTTCTCTTCTACCTCATGACGCAGTAAAGTCAAGTCATGCGACTGAATATTTTTTCCGGATTCTATGCGCTGCCATGATTGTGCAATCATAAAATTGGGAAAAAACCTTCGATATCCGTTCTCCTCAAGATCATGTTTGTCCAAGAATAGGTATTCCTTAATTCGTTGTATCTCTGAGGCTGCAATACCAGTATTTTTGGATATTTTTTCAACATCCGTCCTTTTGTGTCGTATTTCCTCATAATACATTTCCGCGTGTTTTTCAGCTCGTTCATAATCCATCCCTATCGGGTCAACAATGGTTGCACCTGCTGGGAGCCATTTATTGACGAAAGATTTGGATTTGACCTCGAAATCACGCTCGATTTGTTCGCGCTTTTCGGCCTGCTCTGCGCGTCGAATAACTGGCTCAGAATCATTGGCCTTTATTTTTGCGAGTTCTGTGTCATCGAGTTCGATGTTGGAGTAATCCCACTGGTCCTCGTCTTCCCAGTCGATGACCGGAACAGTCACACTTCGGCAGTTCGGATGGATCGGAGGAAGTTGACGCCGACGCGCGCATCGGCAACGTTGCCGAGTTGTTCCAAGACATCCCGTTTTAAGGCGCGACCATGGCTAAACTATACGATCACAGAAATTCGACATACATCCACATGCTAGACAGCATCATGGAGCGGCTCATGTACAGGCTGCACACACCAAACCAACTTGAGCTATACACAAAAGAGCATGGCTGGATTTCGCTCGATGACGTCTGCGGCTGGCGTCTCAACAAGGACGAACGCTACAAGCCTATCGACGATGAACCATGCACGCAAAAGCTGGATATGCCTGGATAAGGAATAGCGATGGATCAGCACATTCACGACTTTTCACACAAATTTGGTTATGAGCCGCACCGATTGATTGAAAATGGCGATTTCAAAAAACGTTATTTGATGGTCCTCGAAAGCGACATCAGAAAAGAGATCAAGATCCGTCCAGAGCTTATCAGCACTTGGCATGATGAATATTTGTTCGTATTGACAGAGGCTCAGCTTCACAAGCTCTACGATTATTGGGAGGCTGAGTTTCCGTCTGAATTCGCTGAAGACTTACCAGATGACATCATCGCACCAGATGAAACAGAAGGAATCTGGTAGATGCTTAACAAAAAATGCCCGGCCAGTCAGCCGGGCTGTCGCTCTATCGTGATTTCGTCTGGACTTGTCCACATTTTCCGTCACGCTTCGTATTTAAGTAGATCATCTTCATTCACATCAATGATCCGTTTTTCGTCAATGTCAAAATCCACAAGATAAGTGTTGTCATAGTAAACTTGGCAAACAGTCCCTATTTCACCGCGCTTGATACCGTTTTTCAAATCAGTCGCGGCTATAACGCACTCATTTTCGATGAATTTTGAATTTCCATCCTTAAACAACATAGGCACTGACTAACCTCAATATCCCATCTCTATTTAATATCCAGACCGATTTAACAGTCTTCTCTTCACCACTAATAGCGTTTATTTTGGTAAAAAGCACGTATTTTTGTCCGTTTTCAGTTTTCTCACCTTTTGCGGCATTTTCAAAATCGAAGACCAATAGTTTTACTAACTCATGTGGATTATCGACTGTAATTCCGAACAGAGCCTCAAATAATATCGCCTTGTTGCCTCCAACAGGATGATTCACGTTAAGACTATATGTCACCAGCTTTTGCGCTATGCTTCGAGCTGTATTAAGGCTGTCTGGTGCTGGGCTTTCTGTAATAATATCCCTGTTTTCATCCAGCATCTTCTTTTTTCTAATGATGGGTTCACCATCTCGCTCAGCGTTTGCTTTTTCAATTAGAGAAGTAATCGAATCGATTTTCTTTAACTCATCAGGTGTCGGTTGATACGGTGGTTTTGTTTCTTTCTGCTTCGTTGATCCTGTTGTCATCCAAATGCCTTTTGAACGTTCTCTCGCCTTCTCCACCTCCGCCTTCACTCTCGCCCACAGCTTCCCGGCCTTGCTCTGCGGCGCGATGGCATCCTCGGCGGTCGGTTCTGGCTTTTCGACAGTGATTTGAGGTAGTGTCTGCTCGATGATTTCGGCATCTAACGTGGCTTTCTTTCACGATCACACGCGTCCGGAAAATGTTACAACACGCATAATATTCCAGTTACTTGATAATATTGTTCAGCGTCTAAGTGCAAAAGTTGAAGTTCATTTGGTCCATCTCCCGCACGAGATTATAAAAGCCTCAAAGCCACTGCAAAAACTACCTGAGCTATTTCTGTGTTAGCCAGGCACGACAGACTTTATCAAATAACAAAGTCGCGCACCGGCAACACCGGTGCTGGCATATCCGTCGCCGTCGATACCAAAGTTAAGACAAGCTTGTTTGACGCACATCAAGCCCATCAGTTTTCCTCCGAGCAGAAGGCGCCCAGGTACCTCCGGCTGAGTCAACAATATACAGCTACGGCAAAACTCACAGGCTACGATAAAATTCACAGGATGCGCTGAATCTCACAGGATGCGCTGAAATTCACAGGATGCGCTGAAATTCACAGGATGCGCTGAAATTCACAGGATGCGCTGAAATTCACAGGATGCGCTGAATCTCACAGGATGCGATAAAATTCACAGGCTACGGAAAGACTCACGGGCATATCAAATGGGACAGCCAACATCAAAACCGTCAAACGTCCACCAATTCATGCCATACCACCAGCAGGCCGCAATACGGGCTATCACGTGGGCCCTCCCCCTGTCCACCACCGCCACGGTTTTTTCCGAAGACCTACGTAAGGGTGCACTTTCCCCTCAACGCTCTTCGATCGAATTTCGAACCAACATCGTCACCTGGCGTGCGATCGTTCGCACGCGGTTGGCTCAAAATTCCAAAGAAATCCGCCAAAACTCTGTGGCTGTTTGCTCTGTTTGGGTGAACGAAGTCAAAACTAGCCAAACAACCGCTATCTTCAACTGCGCCTATGAACTAGGGTTGTTCCTATTTTCAACCAAAACTGCGTTCGTCATTCGATCGACCGAGTTCCCACACTCGCCTTCGGCAAACGAAAATAGTTTTAGCTTATCCCATATTTATGGCGGCGGTCTGTTTGGGATAACTTGACGTTCATGAATACTCGATTTGCAATGCATGGAGTAGCACCTCGTACCTTTTGAGCGAGTGGACGGAAAACACGTCCGATTTTCTATGCAATACAATTCCCCACAAGCAGCTAAAACGTGACATTTTTTTTCAAATCATTGAAAAAAAATTGTCCCCGGTCATACCTCCGTGCGTCCAAAACATCATCAGACAAGCAAATCATGGACGATTGAACGTAAACAGGGCGAAGACGAGGTGCAACGATACTGCGCCACGTTATACCATCGCCTCCCCGTTTCAAACCGCTGTTAAAAAAACACTTCAGTGATTTTGTCAATCGAAGCTAAGCGTCGAGGCAAAAGGGAAGCGAACTCCCCGAGACCGAACTACGATCCAAAACTCATCATGCAGGCGATGAAAGCTTAACGACGGGCACCCTCCAAAAACCAAAACAGGGAACGCGGCGGCGTTCCCTGTTTTGTCCAGCATCCTTGCCAGTGTTCGAAGCATCCTTGCTCCGCGATATTTCTGCCGAAGCGGAAAACCGCCCAATTTGAAAAGAGGTTTTCACATCATGTGACTCTTTTCGGCGAATCCAGCATCCTTGCCGAATTCTGGCATCCTTGCCCAATTAAGTGTGGATCATCCTGATCCTAAAGACATCCTTGTCACCACTTTTTTGTCATTCATGCGAATGACGCCATCCATGGCTCGCGCCGTTGGGGGGATAACTCCCTCAGCACATCGCGGCTTATACGCAGATTCGTTTTTTTTTGCAAGATATTTTTTGTCAAATTTTTAGGTTTTTTATGATTCAAACATGATGACAACAAAAAAACGATTATCTTATGCAGATGAATTATGATTCGGTTTTCAAAGATCTTATCAGTTTGTAATGATAAGCTAGTTATTGAAGTTGATTTTGCTGTAGGCCTGTTTAATGCGCTCAGCGGTGGCGACATAGACGCCCTGCTGAACCATTTTTAAGGCTTCATCCCAACGGGAAGCGCTCCAAAGCTCAACGTGACCTCGCTGACCGACCCAGACAACGTCTTTTTCGAGACCAGCAAAGTTCTTCATGGCAGGCGGAATCAAAATACGTCCTTGAGCATCGAGCGGACATTCACGAGCCGAAGCCCCGAAAAATCGGTCGAGCAGATCGGCTTCTTCGCCGTCTAACGCACTGTAACGCTGACAGAAATCTTCAAACGCATCGCTCGAATAAACAAAGAGCTGACCAGAAAATCCATACGTGACAATCAATTCCTCACCGACATACTCGTCGCGCACACCAAGCAATCCCTCACGAAATTTCTTGGGAACCGCCACGCGGGCTTTGGCATCCAGCGTGTGTTCGTATGTGCCTCTGAAAAATTGACTCACGGTATACCTCAAAAGTTGTGGGATTTTTCCCCACTTGACCCCACAAAGTATGCCTTTTTCCCCACTTGATGTCAAAACTGATTTTCACTTCAGCAAATTTTTCACCTTTCGAGAAACATCATCAAACTCGTTACCACACAATGGTTTGAAATTATTCTCGAAATACTTTCATGAGACCTACACACTATTTTTCTCTAAAAAATGCACGTACTTTCCCCCAACGTGATCCTCAAACGCATCACCGACGTCCATGTTCTATGACGTCAAAAAATGCTTATGATTCAACACGTTACGCCCTTATTTCCGGTTGTGGAGCAAGGTGGGGAAATTTCCCAAAATCTTACTTCAGCGAGCGAATGGCATCGCAAAGGCGCTTTTGCGTGTTAGGCAGTCGATCGTCCGGCTGACTGATCGAGGCCTCATTGAGATACACAACGCGGTTTTGCTGCACCGCACTCAAGTCACGATAAATTTTAGAAAACAGCTCACGCCGTTGTTCCCCCGTTACGGCGTCAGGGCTCAAAAACAAAATGGCCGACGGATCAAGACGAAACAGGCTCTCAGCGCTGATCCTCGTCCAATTATCCTCATCTACAGCGATGACATGCGCGCCACATCGTTCCAGCAGGCTCGCCAAAAAGGCCGCGTTTTGCGCCAAATAAAGCTGCTGCATGCGCGCGTCCAACACGTCGATCACGACGAGCAAGTCGACCCCAGTTTGCTCGGCCGGCACTGCGTCATTCAGCGCACGTCTGAGCGCATCGACAGCGCTCTGTCCCAAGGCCGGTTCGCCCAACGCCGTGCCCAACGACAAATACGTCGATTCGATATCTGCCAATGTGTCCATACCATGCGCCACGTAGTTGAGGTGAAGCTGCTCGAGCTTGTGGATCAACTGAACATCGGACGGATGCACCAAAACCAGGTCCGGTTTAAGGCTCACGACTTGTTCGATCGGCGCCGGCGTCGGCAAAAATGCCACGCGTGCGGCGCGTTCCGGCCATTCACTATACTGACTCGCCCCCACCAGTTCCACGCGGGCATCCACACTCAACACGGCCGAAGCAAGCGACGGCGTTAAGGCAACCACACGCGGCGCTTCCGAAACACGTTCGGAACGATGACAACCACTAAAAGCGATTAAACCTGTCAGAAAGAAAACCATACCCAGGCTTACGAGCAACACATGCTTTATTTTCAAACTGAACACGCCTGTTTCTCCCCAACAACACCATTATTAATAGTCTAAACGCAACTTACAGATGACTTAGCCAGTTTTGACCGAACCATAGCCATGTCCACATTTTTTACGTTTCAGACACAGAATATGTGCACCCACACACACTTAGTGAAACGTGGAACCCATGTCTGGATGCCGCTCTTTTAATGCACCTAAAAAAAAAGTGAAAAAAACATGTCACATTTTGACGACGAATGGGGAATTCTTTAGGAAGGCAAAAAAGCCTTCGTCCAAAACTCAGCGCGTTCATAGCCACCCACGAGCCTGAAGTCGCCCCGTTGTCCCAACGGTTGTGTTCCAGCCTGTCCCCGTCAGGCACACACCAACGAACAACCCAAACGACGCGTTCGCCCGTCGCCTGAACGCCCCACAAAACACGGAGGTTTTATGTTCAATCGAGTTTCATCACTTATGTTAGAATGCGCCATGGCTTTGAATATCGCCCTTGTCGGATGCGTCGAAAACGAAGGCCTTATCACCTGGCTTGGCTCCCCTGACAGCGTTGAAAGCGCAAACTGCGAAGAAAAGACAAACTGCGACAAAAAGACAAACTGCGAAGAAAAGACAAACTGCCAAAAACAGGCTAGCGGCGAAGACCAGGCTGACGAATCATCATCCACCGTCGACGCCTTGGACGCCCCTGGAGGATCACGAAACACGACGCACAGTCCAAAGCCCTGGAAACAGACGAATTCGTCCCATCGACGCGCCCGGTCTCGTTTTGCACACCCAATCAGAATCTATTTCCCAACCCAGGAGAAAACAGACACCATGGATGCACCCGATTTTGAAACGATCAAACGCACACTGATCGCCAGCAATTGGCTCGGTCAGGGCGATAATGCGGGCAGAACGCTCTCGTTTGACGTGAGCGGCACGTACCGTCTCACCTATCTTCGTTCGAATGGCACGACAGGCGTTGTCAACCAAGGCAACTTTGAACTCACCACGGATGAGACGAACAAACCGATCCTGCACCTTAGCGAGACCGGCGACCCCATCGGCTGGGTCACGTATATCGCCCTGGTTGAAAACGAATTACGTCTGCTGGAACCAACAGATTCCGAGCCCTATATGCTGTTTGTGCGTCAAAGTGACGAACCGACCATTTAATGGCGTATGTCACCGGTATGGGCTTAAAACCCCGGATCGCTGATCCAGCTGCGCGATCGTTGTGAACATGGTTAAAGAAACGACATCGCGGCAGCATCCGACTGGGTATGTTCTCGTGATTCCTGCAGGAGCCATGCGTTTACGCGCATAGCTCCGTTATGCAAAGCATCGGCGTACAACCGAATGAGTATCCGCATGAATTATGTCCAGAACACAATAACACAACCATCGAGTGTCATTTCACCGCGTATAAGAGCTTTTGAGCGAGGTTTTGGGCCCTGCCAGGCG
>JAZUKH010000216.1:0-25175 GCA_045643185.1 Myxococcota bacterium
CCTCGACCAGTGTGTGCTGCAACACCGCGCGACAAAGGCGCGCGGGCACCTCGGCTAAGCTGTAACCGAAAATTCACAAATCACCCATTTTATGGTATATAGATGCTCGGAATTTTTCGTAAATTGGACGCCCATTTCGATTTTAAGACGAATGAAGCCCTCGATATTGGCTTTGACCTGGAGGTTCGTATGAACAAACGTCTTTTTGCTCTACTGATTGCGGCAAGTCTGAGTTCAGGCTGTACGCTCGAGACACTGTGTTCGAGCGGCACGATGCGCTGCATGGACAACGACGCCAACAAGGGCATTCTGGAATATTGCATTGACGGATTTTGGGACGAAAATACGGACACGTGTCCGAGCTCGTGCAACGCAGACAGTCTATTTTGCGGATCGTGTATCAACACGACGAAGATCTGTCAGAATGACCAGGAGCAGATCTGCGAGAGCGGTGCCTTCGGTGAACCGGTCGACTGCGAGTTTGGCTGTCACATCGACACCATCAGCTGCAATGAATGCGAGACCGATGTGTGCCGGGACGGCGCTTTTTATACGTGTAACAGCGGCGTTCTCGAAAAGAACGAAACATGCGACTACGGCTGCAACGCCGAAGGCACTGCCTGCGCACGTTGCAGCGACGGCATGATGCAATGCGCCAACACCAACCAGGTCCAAGTCTGCGACGGCAATGCCTGGCTCGAAGCGATCGACTGCGAAGAAGGCACGATCTGCTCCAACGGTGAATGCAAGGAAACCTGCGACGATGGCGCCATACTGTGTTCGGATGGCGTGATCATGCTCTGTAGCGAAGGCAGCTGGGAAAAGCTGATGGCCTGCGACACGAACCTGTGCAAAAACAGCACGGAATGCGCCGAATGCAAAGACGACGAGAATTCGTGTACCGACGACGCGCACAGTCACAAAGGCACGTATTCTCACTGCGTTTCGGGCAAATTATACGTCAGTGACTGCCAAGACACGCTTCACCACGACGTTTCGTGCCATAACGAAAGCTGCGGCGGCTGCCTGAACGGCAGTCAAAAGTGCGAATCAGGCTTCGCGTATGTGTGCGAAAACGGCACGTGGTCGGATGGCCTGTTCTGCGAATTTGGCTGCGACAACGACGACCTGAAGTGCAGTACCAAAGGCGAATGTCGAGGCGGCGAAACCAAGTGTGAAGACAACGCGCTGTACCTGTGCAACGCTGGTCACTGGAGCCGTGGCATGGCGTGCGACCAGGGCTGCGACAGCGTCGGCAAAGAATGCGCCAAATCAGATGAGGCCGAATGCGCGTCCGGCTCACGCTGCGTCGACGGCAGCAAGTACGTCTGTCAGGACGGTAAGTGGACGTTCACACAAACTTGTGGCTATGGCTGCGACCTGACGGGCAATGGCTGCGCCGCACCGCCGGAATGCTCCGAAGGTCAGAGCGAATGCACCGACGGCATCTACCGCGCCTGCCACTACGGCACTTGGGGAACGAGTCAGCCGTGCGCAAATTACGCCTCCTGCGCCAGCGCCACAACCTGCGGCGAATGTCAGAACGACGCGGTCATCTGCACCAATAATTACGCCAAACGCTGCGTCAACGGACACTGGAAGGTCGAAGCTGAATGCCCATACGGCTGCAACAACACAGGCACTGCCTGTATCGCCGCGCCCCCAGTCTGCAACGCAGGTGACCGTCAATGCGTCGAAGGCGGCGGCGCCTCCTACATGCAGACCTGCGCCGACGGCGGTTGGAAAAAGGCTGAAAACTGCGTCAATGCTTCCTGCAACGGCAACCAGTGCGGTCAGTGCGTCAACGGAAAATCGCGATGCATTAACGGCCACATGGAAAACTGCAATAACGCCTCTTGGGAATACGCTTCGGCATGCTCATACGGCTGTAATGACAAAAACACAGCCTGTTTACCCAGCCCGCCCTCCTGCAGCAAGTCCCAGCATTGTTTATCCAACGGAAACGACGGTATCGGACGCGTCAATGTCTGCCGAGATGGCAGCTGGGTCGAAAATGAATCGTGCGTCAACAAATCTTGCAACAAAGACGGCACCGCCTGCGGCGTTTGCAAAAATGACATGTACAACGGCATTTGTTCCGCCGGAGCCACAAAGATCTGCAACAATGGCGCCTGGATGTCCTATACCTGTCCTTACGGCTGTAATGACAAAGGCACCGGATGCCTCATGTCCCCGCGCAAGTGCAATAAAGGCGCAACGCTCTGCACCAATGCCGACAACGGTCTTGGCCAGTATCAGTCCTGCGTCGATGGTCAGTGGTCCAGCACCAAGTCGTCCTGCAATGCCGTGTCGTGCCACAGCAACGAATGCGGTGAATGCAAAAACGGCACTCTCAGCGGAAACTGCAACAACGGCGGACTCAAAGAGTGCAACAACGGCATTTGGGGATCCAAGAGCTGTTCGTATGGCTGTACCGATGACGGCAAGGCATGCCTGATCAGTCACCCAGTTTGTAATAAAGGCGGAACTCAATGCTCCGACAACAGCAGCGGCATCGGCCAGCTCAAGACCTGCACGGACGGACAATGGCCGAGCAACACCACGTCATGCAGCACCACATCCTGTCACGGTTCCAGCTGCGGCGAATGCAAAAACGGCGCGATCACAGGAAACTGCAATAACGGAGGCCTTAAAGAATGCTCAAACGGCGTCTGGGGCGCTAAATATTGCTCTTATGGATGCACCGACGACGGCAAAGGCTGTCTGGGCTCACACAGGGTCTGCAACGTGGGCGCAACCACCTGCTCAGACAATGCGAGCGGCATTGGTCAACTCAAAACTTGTAAAGACGGACAATGGCCGAGCAACACCACGTCATGCAATTCCGTCTCGTGTCATAGCAATGAATGCGGCGTCTGCAAAAACGGCGCGATCACAGGAAACTGCAACAACGGCGGACTCAAAGAATGCGTCAATGGCGCGTGGACTCCGAAATCTTGTTCCTATGGTTGCACCGACGATGGGAGTGGCTGTCTGGGCAGTCCGGCGACCTGTGCCAAAGGCTCGACGACCTGCTCCAACAACGCAAGCGGCATCGGCATGCAAAAGTCCTGTATCAATGGACAGATGTCGGGCGAAACCTCATGCGGTTCCGTCTCGTGCCATAGCAACGCCTGCGGCAGCTGCAAAAACGGCGCGATCAGCGGAAACTGCAACAACGGCGGACTCAAAGAATGCGTCAATGGGGCATGGTCTTCCAAGTCTTGTTCCTATGGTTGCACCGACGATGGCAGTGGCTGTCTGGGCAGTCCGGCAACCTGTACCAAAGGCTCGACGACCTGCTCCAACAACGCAAGCGGTATCGGCATGAAAAAGTCCTGTATCAATGGACAGATGTCGGGCGAAACCTCATGCGGTTCCGTCTCGTGCCATGGCAGCACCTGCGGCAGCTGCAAGAATGGGGCGATCAGCGGAAATTGCAACAGCGGCGGACTCCAAGAATGCTCAAACGGCGCCTGGGGCGCTAAATACTGCTCCTATGGCTGCACCGACGACGGCAAAGGCTGTCTAGGCTCACCCAGAGCCTGCAACGTGGGCGCAACCTCCTGTTCCAACAACGGGAGTGGTATCGGCATGCACAAGTCCTGTGTCAACGGCCAATGGACGGGCGAATCGTCATGCGGTTCCGTCTCATGCCATGGCAGCGCCTGCGGCAGCTGCAAGAATGGGTCGATCAGCGGAAACTGCAACAGCGGTGGACTCAAGGAATGCCTCAATGGTGCATGGTCTTCGAAATCTTGTTCCTATGGCTGTACCGATAACGGCAGTGGCTGCTTAGGCAGTCCAGCAGTCTGTTCCAAAGGTGCAACCTCCTGCTCCAACAACGCGAGCGGCATTGGCCAGGTCAAATCCTGTCACGACGGTCAGTGGGGTTCCGCCTCGTCTTGTAGCACCAAATCATGCAACAAAGCCGGTACAGCCTGCGGCGAGTGTAAGAATGGCTCCAAATCATGTTCCGGTTCCAGCTACAAGACGTGCACCAATGGCGCATGGAGCACGAGCTCATGCTCTTATGGCTGTCGAAAAGACGGCACTGGTTGCCGATCCTCCGGCACCGATCCCAACTAATTAAGTTTCATTTCACTTTCCAACTTAACGATGACGTTGCGGCTACGCCCGCAGCGTCTTGATCTATTAGCCCCCCACTGAACATGAAAACGAAACCTCAAATCTGGATCATTCTCACCGCGCTTGCGTCCATGACCGGGTGTACACTCGAAACCCTGTGTTCGAGCGGCACGATGCGCTGTATGGACAATGACGCGAACAAAGGCATTTTGGAATATTGCATCGACGGCTTTTGGGACGAAAATACGGACACATGTCCGAGTTCCTGTGATGCCGAAAGTCTTTTCTGTGGTTCGTGCACCAATACGACAAAAATTTGTCAAAATGACCAGGAGCAGGTCTGTGAGAACGGTGCCTTCAGCGAACCGGTCGACTGCAAATTTGGTTGCCACAGCGACACGATCAGCTGCAAAGAGTGCGAGACTGACGTGTGTCTGAACGGTCAATTTTCGACGTGCAGCAGCGGTGTGCTCGAAAATAGCGAAACGTGTGCCTACGGCTGTAACGCCGAGGGCACCGCATGTGCGCTGTGTACCGACGGCATGACCCAGTGCGCAGGCACCAACCGCGTTCAGGCCTGCGACGCAAACACGTGGCTCGACCCGATCGACTGCGAAGAAGGCATGATCTGCTCCAACGGCGAATGCAAGGAAACCTGTGATGACGGCGAAGTGCTGTGTACAGACGGCGTCATCATGCTGTGCAGCGAAGGCAAATGGGAAAACCTGATGACCTGCGACACGAACCTGTGCAAAAACAACACGGAATGCGCAGAATGCGCAGACGACAAGGATTCGTGCACCAACGACACGCACAGTCACAAAGGCACGTATTCCCACTGCGTTTCGGGCAAACTCTACACCAGTGATTGCCAGGACACGCAGCATAATGCCGTCTCGTGTCATAACGAAAGCTGCGGTGGCTGCCTGAACGGCAGTCAAAAGTGCGAATCGGGTTTTGCGTATGTATGCGAAAACGGCGCGTGGTCAGAAGGCCTGTTCTGCGAATTTGGCTGTGACAGTGATGACCTAGCGTGCAACGTCGAAGGCGAATGTCGAAGCGGCGAAACCAAGTGTGAAGACAACGCACTGTACCTTTGTAATGCCGGCCACTGGAGTCGTGGCCTATCGTGCGACCTGGGCTGTGACAGCGTCGGCAAAGAATGCGCCAAATCGAATGAGGCCGAATGCACCGACGGTTCACGCTGCGTCGACGGCAGCAAATACGTCTGTCAGGACGGTAAGTGGACGTTCACACAAACCTGTGGCTACGGCTGCAATCTAACCAACAATGACTGTGCGGCACCGCCTGAATGCACCGACGGACAGAGCGAATGCACCGACGGCGTTTACCGATCATGCCATTATGGCTCGTGGAGCACAAGCCAACCATGCGCCAACTACGCTTCCTGCGCCAACGCCACGACCTGCGGCGAATGCAAAAATGACGCAGTCATCTGCACCAACAACTATGCCAAACGCTGCGTCAACGGACACTGGCAAGTCCAGGCTGAGTGCCAGTATGGCTGCAACAACACGGGCACAGCCTGCGTCACCAAGCCGCCCGTCTGCCAAAACGGCGAGCGTCAATGCGTTGAAAGCGGTAACTCCGCCTACATGCAGACCTGTGCCAACGGCGACTGGAACAAGGCTGAAAACTGCGTCAACGCCTCCTGTAACGGCAAAGAGTGCGGTCAATGCCTCAATGGCAAGACCCGCTGCACCAATGATCGTCAGGAAACCTGTAAAAACGCGGTCTGGCAATTCGAAATGTCCTGCATGTACGGCTGTAATGACAAAAATACAGCCTGTTTGCAAACAGCCCCCAAATGCAGCAAATCCCAGAATAGTTGTCACAACGGAAACGACGGTATTGGCCGCGCCAACGCCTGCCACGATGGTATCTGGGTTGAAAACGAAACCTGCGTCAACAAGTCTTGCAACAAAGACGGCACCGCCTGCGGCGTTTGCAAAGATGACACCTATAATGGCATCTGCACAGCCAATACGACGAAGATCTGTCACAACGGTGCCTGGACTTCCTATACCTGTCCTTATGGCTGTAATGATAACGGCACCGGTTGCCTGACCACCCCACGCAAGTGCAACAAAGGCGCTACGCTCTGCACCAACAACGACAACGGAATAGGTCAGTATCAATCCTGCGTCGATGGTCAGTGGACGAGCACCAAGTCCTCGTGCAACAATGCATCCTGCAATGGCAATATGTGCGGTGAATGCAAAAACGGAGATGTTTCCAGCACATGCAGTGACGGCGCCATTCAGGAATGCGTCAACGGCAAATGGACAAAACATATCTGTTCATACGGCTGCAACGACGCCAACAATGGCTGCATCAACACACCGCCGTCGTGCAGCAAAGGCTCGACCTGGTGTAACGAATCGAATGATATTGGCCAAGTCAAAACCTGTCACGATGGCCAATGGAGCGCTACGACTTCATGCGGAAACGTCTCATGCAACAGCAGCGGCACCGATTGCGGTGTCTGTAAAAACGGTTCTTTAAACAACTCGTGCAACAACGGCGCCATTCAGGAATGCAGCAACGGCGCATGGACAAAACACCCGTGTCCATACGGTTGTAACGACGCCAACAATGGCTGTATCAACACACCGCCGTCGTGCAGCAAAGGCTCGACCTGGTGTACCGAATCTAACGGTATCGGCCAGGTCAAATCCTGCCACGATGGTCAATGGGGCGCAACGACTTCATGCGGAAGCGACTCATGCAACAGCAGCGGCACCGAATGCGGCGTCTGTAAAGACGGCACATACAACAACGTTTGTAGCTCAGGTGCCATCAAGGAATGCAGCAACGGCGCATGGAAAGATCATCCATGTCCATACGGCTGCAACGATGCCAACAATGGCTGTATCAACACACCGCCGTCGTGCAGCAAAGGCGCGACCTGGTGTACCGACTCGAACAATATCGGTCAGGTCAAATCCTGTCACGACGGGCAGTGGGGCGCTACAAGTTCGTGCGGAAGCGTCTCATGCAACGGCACCAGTTGCGGCGCCTGTAAAAATGGCGCTTTGAGCAGCTCGTGCAGCAACGGCGCCATTCAGGAATGCCAAAACGGCGCATGGAAAAGTCACCCGTGTCCATACGGCTGCAACGATGCCAACAATGGCTGTATCAACACACCGCCGTCGTGCAGCAAAGGCGCGACCTGGTGTACCAACTCGAACAATATCGGCCAGGTGAAATCCTGTCACGACGGGCAGTGGGGCTCAACGACTTCGTGCGGAAGCGTCTCATGCAATGGCACCAGTTGCGGTTCCTGTAAAAATGGCTCTTTGAGCAGCTCGTGCAGCAATGGCGCCATTAAGGAATGCAGCAACGGCGTATGGAAAGATCACCAGTGTCCATACGGCTGCAACGACGCCAACACTGGCTGTATCAACACCGCGCCGTCATGCAGCAAAGGCGCGACCTGGTGCAGCAACTCTAACAATATCGGCCAGGTCAAATCCTGTCACGATGGCCAGTGGGGCTCAACGACTTCGTGCGGAACGGTTTCATGCAACAGCAGCGGCACCGGTTGCGGCGCCTGTAAAAACGGCACAGTATCCTGCTTTAATGGCAATGTACAAACCTGTAAAAGCGGTGCCTGGGAAGTCACCCAGTATTGCCACTACGGTTGTCGCAAATCGACACCGACCTGCAAATCGACCGGCAACGATAATACCTGATCCACTTCATGATCTGTGTGGCATGACGCTCATGCCACACTTTTCTCACCCTTCACAAAACTGAATTATGAAAATGAAACCTCAAATCTGGATCTTTATTTTAATGTTATTCGCCATGACGGGCTGCACGCTTGAAACCTTATGTGAAACAGGCGAGCGTCGCTGCATGAACGAGGGGAACGCTGGCATGCTTGACGTCTGTGCCGACGGCTTTTGGGGCGACAAAACTGAATGTCCCAACGGCTACTCATGTAATGTCAACGGCACCTTCTGTGGGGAATGCACAAACGACAGCGTGTTTTGCGACAAAAACGCGGTCAAAAAGTGCGTCGAAGGCGTTTGGGAGACCGACCAAACCTGTCAGTCAGGTTGCGCAGAAGACAAGCAGCACTGTGCCGACCCGACGCCAGCCGAATAGATTCCCCAACAAAAACGTGCTGACCCTGTCGACGGGCATTCACATTTTTTTTGCCCCACGACGGCGTCGGCATAACGCCCACCCCAGAATGCAAGCCAGAACTAGACTTGCCGCCCCAGAATGCGGCGCACGACGCGTTTGAGCGCAACAATCGTCGTGTGCTCGCCCAGCTTGTCCGGCGCGCTCAATTTCATCCGAAATCCAGGCGCCAAACGCCGAGACATCCGTACCGATCGTGTAGTATGCGCACGCCGTGTCCCCACCAGAGACCACGCCAGCGATCCAACGTTGTTCCTCACGTTGCACGAAGACAGGCGCTCCGGAATCGCCAAAACACGGTCCACCTTTTTCAATGTTGAAGAGCAGCGAGCCAGACGGCACACTGGTGTTTTCCTGATTCCCGTATTCCAACATACAGGCCTGTTTTTCAGTGATCAGGCAGCGACGGATCAAAGGCATATCCGTTTTGAGACGCACATCTGAATTCTGCTCAGCATCGTTGCCATATCCCACGACGGTATAATTCTGGGCCTGGTCTAACAGCGCCGAGTCTGCAAAACGCAGCCAGGGCAATGGCGAAGCGACTGCGTTATCTTTGATCCACAACAAAGCCAGGTCAGCGTATCGTCCCAGTTCATGGTCATAGCCAGGGTGACGCACGACAAGCTCAGCGTCGTGAACGACGGCCTCGTCCGACAAGCCCGACAAGCCTTCAACGACCTTGATGGCCTCGTGCTGCCACTGATAGTCAAAGTCAAACCCAGCTTCATTGCCGAGACAATGCGCCGCAGTCAAGACGACGTTTGGCGCGACGAGAACGCCCGAGCAATACGGATGTCGAACGCCGCCAATGATGGTTGCGATCATCACTGTCGCCTCGTCACCGGGCGCATCGGCAAGTTCACCCTCCAACACGGCATAGGGGCGCTTAGCCCAGTCGCTTTCGTAGTCCGCACACCCGCCCAACAGCCCGGTCGCAGCGAGGGCGATCAGCCCAGATCTCGTCCAACACGCCATATTTTGCCTTTTAGACGCCAAAAAAAGAAACGCGCAGCTTTTCTGCGCGTTTCATCATGATGAAATCAGAGCAGCGCGAGATCATCGCGATGCACAACGACATCGAGCACGTGAAAACCGAGAATATCGTCGATGTCTTTGGAGTGATGACCAGCAATTTTTCGCACATCCGCATCGTCGTAGACCGCAATGCCTTTGGCAATGACTTTGTTTTGTGGATCAACAATCTCAACGCCTTCGCCCTGGTCAAAATGCCCTTCGATGCGCGTAATACCTTTGGGCAGCAAGCTGCACCCTTCAGACACGATGGCTTTGGCAGCGCCTTCGTCGCAATAAATGCGTCCGTTGCACAACAAAGTCTGGATCCAGGTTTTGTGAAGCGTCAATCTGGGTTCATCGGCATAGAGCAAAGTGCCGACATCGCCGCCCGAGAGCGCGCGATGGACGAGTTTGGGCGATTTTCCTTTGATGATGAGCGTCGCGATGCCGCGGCGAGCGCACATGCGGGCGGCCGAAATTTTTGTGATCATGCCACCGGTGCCGACATCCGACGCAGAATCGCCGGCGAATTCGTCGAGGGACGGGTCTTCGGCACGAATCTCGGGAATGCGACGCGCATCGGGGTTTTCTTTTGGGTTCCCGGTATAAACCGCATCGATGTCGCTCATGATGACGAGCAGATCAGCCCGGGACAACACGGCCATACGCGCAGAAAGCGTGTCGTTATCGCCAAAACGGATCTGATCGTTCGTGACCGCGTCGTTTTCGTTAACGACGGGCACCACGCCCATTTCGAGCATGGCTTCGGTCGCGCGACGCGCATTCTCAAAACGCGCTTTGTCTTCGAGGTCGGCACGCGTCAACAGGATCTGCGCACTGTGCAGGCCGTAATGGACGAGCTCGTTCTCATAATAATCCATGAGCAGCGACTGACCGATGGAGGCAAGCGCCTGAAGCGTGGGCAAATTTTTCTCACGGTCTGGGCGAGGACAGCCGATGATACTGCGTCCAAGTGCGATGGCGCCGCTTGACACAATGATCACTTCGCGACCTTCACGGCGCAATTCCGCGACGAGTTCGACGATGCGGCAAAATACGCCACGGTCGAGCGATTTGTCTTCAGCACGTGTCAAAACCGCGCTACCGATCTTCAAAACAATACGTTTAGCCGTATGTAGGTTACTTCTTCCAACGATTTGCATAAAAAAACACTCAGTCGTGAGAGACACAAAAAAACCGTGAGCTCTGGCTCACGGAAATCGCGAACGAACCCGGTGATCCGCCATTCAATATGAGTTCATATAAGGCGGCGCGTATCGCTTTCCAGACGTGTCTTGCGCGTCTGGAAAGCGATAGCGACGCGCGTGCGCCGTATTGCGCCAGCAATAGGCGCCGCCCCAAAATACGCCTTATTACTTATGTTTGTCCATGATTTCGAGCGCCTTAACGACATCTTCATTTTGTCCGCACGGGCCAGCTTTGATCTCGAAAGTGGCAACCATACAGGCCCCAAGCGCTTTCACATATTCCTGCTGTAATTGCGCATCCTGGACATCTTCAATTGCCGTGACCTGATCATTCAATTTCACGATCTGGCTTTGAAGATTTTCGGCCAATTGAGCGCAATTATCGGTCATACGCGACGTTTCAAGAAGTTTATCGCATGTTCTGGAGACAGCCTCCGGACTGTTTGAACAAGCAGCCATTGAACACACAAGCATACCAAGACACAATATTTTACATAATGAGCGTTTCATCAATGACCTCATTCAATTTTGGGCAGAATTGCCACATAAATAAATGTTTCTAACCACATTTGGTCTAAAAAATCCAATGGAATTAACGATTAAATATTTATGTTTGAAAAGCATCGCATGTGCGCTAGAACGCGCGGGCAATTTTGCGGTGTGAACGGGCGAAAATGAGTTTTTATTCGTCCAGCCACGCATTTGAAGGAGAAATCGCAATGACATACGAAAGATTGAATGGTCGCGCTTGGGATGCGATCCGCGACGTCCGCATTATTCCTGGATTTATTTCATCGGCCGATGGTTCGTGCCTGATCGAGTGCGGCCGCACGCGCGTGATCTGCACGGCCAGCGTCGAAGAAAAAGTGCCGGCCTTTTTGGAAAATGCGGGCATGGGCTGGTTGACGGCGGAATACAGTATGCTTCCGGCGAGTGCCAATGGACGCATGACGCGCGAAAAAGTGGCTGGCGCAGGGCGTACCCAGGAGATTCAACGCCTGATCGGTCGCAGTCTGCGCGCGGCGCTCGACCGCAAAAAACTCGGTCTACGCCAGATCACGATCGACTGCGATGTGATTGAAGCCGACGGCGGCACCCGCACGGCATCCATTACCGGTGGCTACGTCGCCCTCGCACTCGCCATTAAAAAATTGATGAAATCCGGCACACTGACAGAAAATCCGATCATTCACCAGGTGGCAGCCATCAGTCTCGGCATCGTCAAAGGCGAACTGTTGCTCGACTTGAATTTTGTGGAAGACTCGAGCGCAGACATCGACTGTAACCTCGTGACCACGTCTGATGGGGACGTCATTGAATTCCAGGCGACGTCAGAGCGCGAACTGTTGCCGGCTAACAAGTTGAACGACATGTACGCTCTTGGTTTTGAAGGCATCAAAGCGCTGAATGCCCTTCAGAATCAGGCGCTTTTATAAGAAAAAAAGACGCCTTTTTTTTTTCGTAGTGTGAAAAAAGGCGCCGTGCTCGAAACGATCGGACAATGCCTTCATGAAATTTGGTCATCGCCCTCAGAATTGGTTTGCCGCGTTGGTGTTATTGGGTCTTTTTGGCTCGAACGCGGCTGAAGCAGCTCCCACGGATGCTTTTGGAGCCTCGTCAGCGACGGTTGGACGTGCTGGCGGCGTCGTTGCAGACGTTTCGCCTGCCGATGCCGTGCTGTTGAATCCAGCCCGCCTGTCGTTTGCCCAAAACGTGGATGCCGTTCTCGACCTGACTGTGTCGGATGACCAGTTCAAAATCGATGACCAGGATGCTGGGTTGGACACGTTTGTGGGGCTGCGCGTTGCCGTGGCTGGCCGCATTCCGCTCGGATCGCTCTCCGACCGCCTGTTTTTGGGACTGACTGCAATGTTTCCGACGAGCGGCCTTTACGTGATCGAAAACCCTGTGCCTTCGTCCCCCCGCGTGATCCAACGTGATGCGACGGTTCGGCACGTCGAAGTGGCGGCCGCGGCAGCGATCCGTCTTTGGCGCACGCTCGCCGTCGGCGCTGGCATGACGCTGGGACCACACGCCACAGGTCTCGTCAACATCGATTTCGCGCACGAAAATGCCAATCAGACGCTCATCAACATAGATTATAATGTTGCCCCCATCGTCTCGCTCGCGATGGATCCAGTGCCCGATCTGTCGCTCGGTTTCACCTGGCGCGGAGCCAACCGCACGCATTATGCCGTACCAGCCAACGTCCTGGTGAGCGACCAGATCGGTGGCATCCATGCACGGCTTTCAGGCGTCAACTTTGGCGACCCTGACCGCTTCACGATTGGCGCAGCCTACGACTTCTCAGACCTGGCGCCCACGCCGCTCGCGCGCTTCAAAGCGCGCCTCGAACTCGGCTTGGAACACTATCGAAAAGATATTTCGTCCGTTTCCAATGTCGAACTGCTCGACGTAAACGACCAAGTCTTGACTCAGTCCGAGCGCCTGCCCTTCGACTTTCACGACACCTGGCACCTTGCCACGTCGCTCGACTGGATGCCGCTCGACACACTCACGGTCATGCTCGGTTACGCGTGGCAAACGACGCCCGTCCCGGCACAACGTGGCCTGCTCAACCTACTTGACGCCTCGCATTCCACCGTTTCGGCAGGCATCACAGCCTGGCTTCCCGAGCAGTGGCTGTCAAGCCCGCGCCAGGTCGGCTTTTCGACCGCAGCCATGGTCGGCATCTATCAACGCCGAGAAATGGAAAAATACGATGTCCTGCCAGGTTATACGGGCTATCCCAACATCACGTTCGATGGCTTCGACTTTTCGTGGCATCTCTCGGTTTATTTGAACTTCTAACCCGATCTTGGGCACAGACACCCAGTTTTATTCTTGTTCACACGCATGCAGTCACTTTTTCGTCATTCCATTCTGCTTTTCAGCTTCGTTGCCACAGCCTGTACGGCTGAAACGCTCGGTCAGGACACCGACGGCGACGGGCTGAGCGACGTTCAGGAAGCGCATTTGGGCACAGACCCGTTCAATCGCGACACCGACGGCGACACACTGCCCGACGCCGAAGACCCGGCGCCGTGTGAAGCACCGCAACTCGTGATCTCAGCACAGATCGTCGAAACGCAGAATACCGACGCAGCATCTCGGCTGCGCATCCGCGCCACCGTTGCGACCCAAAACGGCGTTTTGCTCTCAAATGTGGTCTTAAAAGCCCAAACGAGCGCCGGCACGATCCTCAATGCAACGAACCCGGCCACTGGCGTCTATGAATTCGACGTGGTCGGCACGCAAAAAGGCGTGGCGATCATCCAGATCGAAGCGTTCAACGCAGACGGCACGAAACGCGACGAAGTGCATGCCCTTTCGGTGACGTTTACCCCGACTGGTTCGACCGAGCCCATCGACAAGCCCGACAAGCCCGACCAACCGGATCCCATCACGCCACCAGACATAGACGACCCGACGCCGTCCCTGACGCTCGAAGTGCCTGGCATCAACCCGGGCATCTATGCCGAATCAGGGTCGATGCGCGGCGAGCTGTGGGTCATGGCCATCGACGGTTCTTCACTCGACTGGTCGGCAAGCGACCTCACCCCGTATCGCAACGCGTATATTCAAATCGACCTGCCTTCGGGCGAACAGATCATCGCGCACACCAACGACAGCGGTTGGGCTCACATCGTCGACGACCGGCTCAACGGCCCCGTCACGCTGACCGCCGGGGCCTCCGGCGCGCGTTACATCACGCTCGCCAAAGTCGATGCGCGCGTCATCAGCGTCGGCATTCACAAGCGCGACATTCCCTTCAACCAGGCCAATACGCATGGCGGCACGGTGCGCGGCACGGTGCGCGGCTTTTTGGGCGAGTGTGGCGTCGAAGCGTTTCCAAGCGAGAATGTTAATGTTTTTGATAAGTTCAATATCGCGATCGTCCAACTGGGCATTCGTAATACGCCACTGAGCTCAATGAATACGGGCGCCATTCTGCTACCGCCTGACGCAAATTCAGTCGTGGCAAATTACTTTGCCATTCCGCCCAACCTCGTCCTCGCCAATATGACTGACCCTGAGAAATCGACTTTTGAGATCACAGGCGTTCAACCAGGCAAATACCTCGTTTTTGCGCTCGCCGGCATCGGCGGCAACATCTTTGAAGCCTCACAGAACCCCTATCGACTAAGTTTTGAGCCCAAAGCCCTCGGCATCACGGAGATCGAGATCGGCGCCGGTCAAAACCAGGATGTACAGATTGACCTCGACATCGACTTAACGCGCGATGTCGTGCAAAACGACATTTATTTTGGCGATCTGCCTGTCGATCCCGAGACCGGTGAACCCCTCAAGACTGGATTGATCCTGCCCATGATCAATACGGGCAAAGGCGTAGTCTTTCTCGACGTCAACGCGAAATACAACTTTGATTCGTTCAGCAACCCGTTGGTCTCGCGCTACCCGCGCGCCGACCACCCGACGCTGCAAAAATACCATCTTGAAGCGCATCCCATGGTCGTTGGACTTGCCGGACGCGCCGCCGTGTCAGGTTTTGACAGGCCGGGCATCTCGACGATCATCAAACACCCGTCCGATGGCGAAACGATCTCGATGTATGGCGCCAACGACTGGTTGGATCTGCCAGACGCCACAAGCCCGCAACGTCCTGTGTCAGCCGAATTCGACGCCGTTGGCCCTGCCCTCACCGGACCGATGGCATGGTCGGTGCCGCAAAAGACCGATCTGACCATCATCCGACTCAATTACATGACGCCGCCGATCCACAACAAAATTCTGAACAGCGACATCGGCTCGTCACGCTCCCACCTGTTATGGGAGATCATCGTGCCGACGGCCGATCAGAGCTTGAACCTTCCCAAGCTCTCACCCGAAGCCCCTGATTATCCTGTACTCGTCAATTATGAACCAACGAACGAACAGGCGGCCTACCAATACGGCCCAAATACGATCGAATTTGAACTCAACGCCTATGTGATGGGTCCAAAACCGTTCCAATACGATAAAAATTTCCTCGCAACAGACATTAATATGAATGCTGCCATCGTCTCACAGGACTCCTGGCTTTTTAACGCCACACCTTAATTCTCATCGACGGACGATTTACGATCACGACGAAGTCCGCCACACATATATATAATGTTAAATTGAAACCGAATGATAAAAACCAGGCCCACCAGATCGATATGCTTAACGGGCCGCTTTTCTCGAAGATCTGGCGCTTTGCCTTGCCGCTGGCCACGGCCAATATTCTTCAACAACTCTTTTTTACCGTTGACGTCGCCGTCGTCGGTCGCTTTTCAAGCAGCGAAGACCTTGCAGCCGTCGGCAGCACAGGCGTTCTGTTCAACCTGCTGTTAAACCTGTTTGTCGGGCTTTCAGTGGGTGCCAACGCCGTCATTGCACGCTACATCGGCCAAAACGACAAGCAAGCCTGTCAACAGGCGTCCCATACAGCCATCCTCATTGCGATGCTCTCGGGCGCCGTCATGCTCGTCGTCGGCATGGTACTGGCGCGTCCGCTGCTCGAACTCGTCGATACGCCCCAGAACATCATCGACCTGTCTACGCGGTATTTTCGCTACATCTTTGCAGGCGTACCGTGCCTGTTGATCTACAATTTTGGCGCATCGATCCTGCGCAGTGCCGGTGACACGCGGCGACCGCTCTACATCCTCATTGCCACGGGGATTCTGCACGCCGTCCTCAACATCATCCTCGTCATTCCGTGCCACATGGGCATCGACGGCGTCGGCATCGCGCTCTTCATCGCCAACATCCTGAATGCCGTCCTCATCCTACATTTGCTCACCCACGAGGATGACTGGATCCGCATCGACCTCAAAAAACTCGCGATATACAAGCGTCCGCTTCTCGACATCATCAAGATCGGCCTGCCTGCCGGTCTTCAGGGCGTTGTGTTCTCGATCTCAAACGTCTGCATCCAGTCCGCCATCAACAGTTTTGGCTCTGCGGGCACTGGTGGTTCTACCGCAGCCCTGACCTACGAGTATTTCGCCTTCTTCATGACCAGCGCATTCTCGCTGACCGCCACCACGTTTGTGAGCCAAAATTTTGGTGCCAAACAATTCGAACGTTGCAAACAAGTTCTGCGCTACGCCTTCATTTCCGGCTTTTTTGCATGCGAACTCGTCGCCGCCATGTTCGTCTTTGGACGCGACTTCTGGCTCAACCTCATATCGGACGACCCTGAGATCACAAGTTACGCCGTCAGCCGCATGACCCACGTCCTGCTCTTTGAGTGTCTCACGTGTACTTATGAGATCACTGGCGCGTCGCTCCGTGGCCTGGGACATTCACTCGTGCCCGCTCTTTTGACGATCTTCGGTACCTGCATCTTCCGTATTTTCTGGGTATTTACGATCTGTAAACAGTATCACGACTTTGACATGCTCATGACGGCCTATCCTATTTCATGGGTCATCACTGGCACCCTCGTCGTCCTGGCTTACTTCATCTGCAGCCGCAGGACCTTCAAATCCCAATCCATTCACTTGGATTAGTTTTATTTTTTGGGGGAGGGGGAAGTCTCCCCCTACGCGGCTATTTCGTAAACGAAATACGCCGCTACCCCTTCTCCTGGCGGGGCCCTCGCCCAGCTGCCCCCACACACGTCAATGCTCGACGAGCTTATTGCTCGCACACCCACATGTAGGTGCTATTACATTCCCCCATCAGTATATATTGCCAGGCATAACTAAAAACGTGACAGGTTTTTTCAAAAAAATAAGGTGGTTGGGAATCACCTCTCAGCCGAGGAAGCTTTGTCTGGTCAGAAAGCCAAAATCTCAGCCGTAGCGAAGCCGAAGGAAAGCAGGCTGAGATGAGGGCGAGCGGGCGCGATTTGTCCGAAGCCGAAGGCAAGTTCGCGGCTCGGTTAAAGAAGACTCCCATCCTCCAAATCCTTTAGCAGTAATAGCTATTTTAGCGGTTCCGGCATAAGCCATATCAAACGAAAACTCGCCGTTGTCGCCGGCTGTAACCGTCTTGAAGTCATAATTCTGAGCTTCCGATGCATCCCTGACATACGAGAGTTTAACATCCGCTTAAAACCCAACGCCGTCATTTGTGATACGACCAATGAGTCTAGCCTCCGGCCAAAGTTCGATATCCTGAACGAATGAATCGTCACCAGCTTCGAGCTTGACAGAATACGAAACGTCGTTCCTTCCACGAGCAACATAACCATCAAATGTTGCAGAAACTCTGTAATCTCTATGGTCGATGTCGAACGAATAGAAGCCATCGCTACTGCACGCCGCAGTTTGAGACCGCATATTCAAATCAGTGAGCGCAACATCTGCTTCAAGGCCATTATGCGTGAGCCCGTCAGTAACGCGTCCACTCAGTGAACTGTCATAAGGCAAATCTGAATCCGAATCACCATAAGATGCTTGTCGCTGAGCCTGGGTCATTTCATCAGTATCCGGTTTGGAACTCGTCAGAAAATAGACGATAATACCAACAATCGCTGCACAAACTACGCAAAAGATAAACTGATTTTCATATGACTCTCCTCAGAAATGGAAATCTGAACAAGCTCTATACAGGCTAAGACAAGTCATTTAATCTAACTCGAAAAGTGGCAGAGTACTACGACTATCCTACGAAAAGTAAAACTGTCGCTACAGCTTAGTTGAGGCATAAATACCTGATTGCCACTTCTTAGGCACCGAAGGTGTGCGTGCAACTCAGCTGCGCTGCAACGCGCCGAAATTACCTAAATTCGGTAACATTGCGTTCACAAAAGCGGTGTGCTATAAACCGTTGTATTTTTGTGTCGTCTATCTGATCAAGATCAGACGTTCTTTTATATTGTATGGAGAAAAAGCATGAGCAGAAGAAGTATACGATGGTTCCTCGGCGCGCTTGCAGCAATGTGTGCGTTTGCCCCGGTAGCCTCCTTCGCACAGGACACCTCGTTCGCTGAAAAGAAACAGGTCGAGATTAAGGGTAACACTGAACGCAAAACTGTAGAACGTAAAACGATCGAACAGGAAGAAGGCGCAGGCCCCAAAGTTAAATTTGAAACGGACGAAATGGCTGCAAACGCGGCGGAAGCTGAAAAAATCGAACTTCAGGCCTCCGCTATCAAAAAGATCCAGCTCCGCATTAAAAATACTGACGAAGACGATCCCGCTAAACCAGAATTGATGGAACGTCTCGGTGACATGCTTTGGCAAAAAGCAAAATACTATGACCTCAAATCCTATGACGATTTGAATGCGTCCTACGAAGCCGAAGAAAAAGGCGACAATGCGGCCAAAGACAAATGGTTGAAGAAAAAAGACGAAGACGCCAAGACCAGCCGTTCCGCCCGTGATGAAATGCTCAAGCTTTATCGTGAGATCATTAAATATCACCCGGATTACGAACAGATCGACAAGATCCGTTACTACATGGCCTTCAACCTCGCCGAAATGGGCTACGCTGGCGAAGCTTACGAACAGTACAGCGGTATCGTTCGTGAACACTCCAACTCCAAATACCTCGCTGAAGCCTTCCTAGGTATGGCTGAATACACCTTCACGATCGAAGAAGACATGCCGCTGGCCCTTCAGCAATATCAGAAAGTCGTCAGTATCGATCCGTCGACCTCCTCTGCTTCCTTTGCTATGTATAAAATGGGTTGGTGTTACTTCAACCTTGGTGAGCCTAAAAAAGCACTCGCCCAGTTCGAAAAGGTCATCCGCGAAGCCGACGCAGCTTCTGCTGACGGACGCCGCTCAGACATGCGCAAAGAAGCCCTCAAGGACCTCGTAAAAGCCTACAGCATGTGGGAAGATGCAAAACCGGCAAATGCCCGTAAATACTTCAAATCCTTTGCTGCCGACGATAATGAAGTCAACGACATGATGGAACGTCTCGCTCGTCTTTACAACGAAGGCGGACGCGTTGCTGACTCCATTTACGTCTACAACAACCTTATCAAAGAAAACATGGGGCAGTTCAAGATCGTCGATTATCAGTATGAGATCATGCTGAACGTCGATAGCCTCGGTGACCCGGCTGCAACGGCTCAGGAAATCAACCGTACCGTATTGCTCTTCGTCAAAGCACGTGACGAAAAATTCGATGGCGCAACGCCCGAAGCCATCAAGTCCTCTTATGACAAACTCGAAGAATATACCCGTGAAACGGCGAAGTTCTATCACATCACCTATCAGACAACAAAGAACCCGCTCTACTACTCACTCGCTTTCGAGATCTACAAAACCTACCTCGACAACTTCCCCGAGGCTAAGGATAACTACGAGATTATGTACTACTACGCCGATATGGCGTACTTCAGAAGCAACTTTGCTGAAGCTGCCAAGTACTATGATCGCGTACTCGAGATCAATGAAAACGGCGAATTCAGCAAAGACGCTGCTCACGGCGCCGTCCTCGCCTATGACAAATTGATGAAGAGCACCTCCGAATCCGATAAAGCGGCCTGTCCTGATATTCCTGAAACGCCGGAAGCCAAACCGGGTGAAGAACAAGTCTATCCCGAATACGAGATCGCCGCTTGCCGTCTCAACTTCATTAAGGCCTCCAAACGTTACGCCAAGATCGATACCTCGGCTGAATTCGCCATTAACGCGAAATACATGGCGGCTCAGATCTACTTCGACTACAACCACTTCGACGAAGCAAAACCCCTCTTCCTCGAGATCACCAAAGAGAATCCGAAACACGAACTCGCGGTTTACTCTGCCAACTACCTCCTCGACTCTTACAAGGTCAAAGGCGAATACGAAGGCATGAGCAAGGCCATCACCGAACTCAAAAGCAATAATGAATTCATGGCCAACACCACGCCGCTCATGCCCGAATTCATCGATATCATGAACACTTACGAAGAAGCCCTCGACTTCAAGTTCTGCGAAGAGAAAGAGAAGAAAAAACGATGGGAAGACGCGGCTCACTGCTACGAATCCTTCGCCGCGCGCCACAAAGGCAGCGAAGATGCCGCCAAGGCTTTGTGGAACGCCTCACTCGCCTGGGAAAATGGCTCCGAGATCGGTCGTGCGATCGAATCACGTGTCGCACTCTTGACCAGCGGCGAAACTGACGAAAACACCCGCGCACTCGCCCCGCGTGCCATGTACGCCATCGCATCCAACTACCACAGCCTCGCCGTTTACTCCGAAGCAGCGCGTTTCTACGAGATGTTCGTCAAACAATTCCCGAATGATCGCGAAGCATGTATGCCCATCGGCGCTGAACCCAAAAAAGATCCTTGCGCCAAAGACGCACTCCAAAACGCCGCCGTCTTCCGATCCGGCCTCGGCGAATACGAAAAAGCCATTGAAGACTTCGACCTCTTCGCAAAAATGTTCCCGAAAGACAAAAACGAAATGTCGATGCTCAAGTTCCAGACAGGTCGTATCTACTTCGACCAAAAACAATACGATTCCGCAATCGATCGTTTCAACGACTATCTCCGTAACTACGCTAAAAACGGAACGCCGGGACGCTCCATCGCGACCAAGACTTACATTGGGAAAGCTTACTGGGCTAAGAAAAACTACAAAGAAGCACTAAAATGGTTCACACAGGCTGAAAATGACTACGCTTCCAGCAGCGTCCAGAAATGGATCAAAGACGCGGACCCCGTGGATCAGGATCAAGCACGTAACGCAGCCGCTGAAGCCCGCTTTATGCGCGGTGAATCTCTCTTCAAAGAAACCCTCGACATCAAACTCACCGACCCGTCCGTCTCACCGAGAAAAGTCGAGCAATACCTCCAGACGCAGATCAAAAAGAAGAGCGAGAAGATGAACGAAGCCTCCCCGATCTACCTGGAAGTCATTACAAAGTTCAATTCCCCCAAATGGGGTCTTGCCTCCCTCACGCGTCTCGGTATGATGTTCGACGACGTTGCCGAACAGATCGAAAAAGCACCGACACCGCCTGGCTTGCCCGAAGAGGTTGAACTTGTCTACGTCGAAATGCTCCTCGATTTCTCAAGTCAATTCGAAGAAAAAGCTATCCAGTTCTACGAAAAAGCCGTCCAAACGGCTGCTCAGACTGGCTGGTTCAGCGAATACACAGTCGAAGCGCAAAAACGACTCTTTGACCTTCGTCCGGATGAGTATCGTTCCGCATCGGAAGTCAAGGCCAAGCCGAACAAAACGATCGAAACCTATCACACGGGTGCCCTCTATACAGACCTCGAAGAACTTCGTGGTAACGTCACCCGTGAAAAACGTAAAGTCGTTATGGACGGGGCTGTTGACGAAGCTACCGCCGCCAAAGCCGCTGGCGAAGCAACCACGCCGGCCGAATAATTCGGGCTTATCTGGTACTCGGATGCGGATAACCGCATCCGGGATTTTATGCATTCAATAAGAGATCATATCTCTCATATATACAGATGAGGAAATCTATGTATTCTAAATTCAGACGTGCTGCCCTTATGGGCGTTCTGGCTCTTTGTTGCGGCAGTCTTCTCGGCTGCGGTTCCAGTACTTCAGACAAATCGACCAAAACGGCCGCAGATGGATCCGCCATGTCAGTCGACGCAGACGGCACCTTAAAACGTAATGCCGTCAACGAAAATGCCCTCAACGACTTCCAACAAGCCCTCAAAACTTCTAAGACCAACCCGCAACAGGCCATTACGATGTTCGAAAAAGCGGCCGACGAAGAGAAAAACTTTGCGGAAGCCTATTACAACATCGGTTTGCTCCAACAACGTCTTGGTAATAATAAAGAAGCCAAGAAAGCCTATGAAAAAACGAGCGAAATGCGTCCCGACATGGCTGCACCGATCGTCAACATCGCGCGCATGCAGATCGCCGAGGGCGACCTTGAGGGCGCCGAAAAGACCCTGCTCAAAGTCATCGATGACAAAAATGGTATCGAACCCTACAATGCTGAAGCAAACCTCAACATGGGAATGATTTATCGTCACCGTGGTGAAGAGATTCTTGAAAAACACAGCGGCGGCGTAGAAAAACAATTTTCTATGTCAGGTAACGAAACCAAGGGCGAGATCAAGGATCAAGAAGCCTATGATGAATTTGCCAAGGCTGTTACCTATATTCGTCGCGCACTTGCGGGTGACTCGAACAACATTTATTGCTACGAAAACCTCAGCGCGATCTACTACCTGATGAACAGCCTTGAAGTGGCTCGACTGGTCTGCACGCAGGCAAAGTTGAAATTCGACGAATACAATGCTGCGTTGAAAGAAAAACTCGATGCTGGCCGTATTACCCAAGAAGAATACGACATCAAACTCTATAAGCCTGAAGACCTCTCCGCGATTTACAACACGTCTGGTCTGATCTACCTGGCTGAAGGCGAAGTTTCACTCGGCAATGCTGAATTCAAACAAGCCGTTGCACTCAATCCCAAGAGCGTTCCGGCGATGCTGAACGTGGCTGGTATCTCTCTCAACGTTCAGGACTTCCAACTGGCATACGAAATGTATGAAAAAGTGCTTCAGATCGAACCGAACAACATCGAAGCTTATTTGTCCAAAGCGGTTGCACTTCGTGCGCTGAACCGCCTGGATGAAGCCGAAAAGATCTATCGTGAGATCATGAACGCCCACCCCGAATACCCACAAGCCCAATTCAACCTGATTATTTTGTATGAGGAATACTATCAGAAAGTCGATGAAGCACGTGAAATGTGGGTACAGTTCTCGAACAATCCCAAAGCTCAAGAGATCATTCCCGGTCGTGTCGAAGAAGCAAAGCTCCGTATTACTCAGATCGACGATATGAAGGCACGTAAAGCCAAAGCTGAAGCAGAAGCCGAAAAGATGCGCAAAGAGATGGAAGAGCTCGAACGCCTCCAGAAAGAAATGGAAGCAGCCGAAGCAGCGGGCAACTAATCTCTATTTTACACAAAACAGTGAGCGTCGGGCCGTGCCGGTTCGACGCCCCAGCCAAGCCCTCCGCAAGACCTATTGCCAAGAATGTTTGCTTGAAAAAAAAGCTAATTCATGGTAATTTTGACCTCTAGTGGGGGGATTTTTTTGCTACCAAAGGAGCTTGAACATGAAAAAACTCATTAGCTTTAGCGTTGTTGTTGGCTTAATGCTGGCTAGCAGCGTTGCTTTCGCTCAAGACGACAAGGTCAAGGAGATCGTGTTCGAGGACGACCACATCGAAGGTGATCTCATGATGCCGACGTCTTCAAACATTAACGTCAAGGAATTAGACGAGTTGTCAAGCTTGATTAAGGCACGCGAAGATTTCGTAGACGAAATGCGCAAAACAGTTGACGAACTTTAAGCATCGGTCTCACGGTGTTAGTTAAAGTAGCCGCAGTAAAATTGTAAGGAGAAAACGGTGTTAAAGTTTGAAATCCTTAGCCCGGACGGCAGCGTCTCCGAGATCGTTACGTCCGAAAAAACTACGATCAAAGTTGGTAAATTAGGGACAAACGACCTTAAAATCACAGACAGCAGTGTCGGTCCCGTTCATGCGACGATTGATGTGCTCGACGCGATGACCTGCAAAGTGAAAGATCGTGGTAGCATTGGTGGCACGTATATCGGCGATTGCCAGGTCGAAAAAAGCAAAGAAGCAACGTTCTCGCTGGGTTCGGTTTTGCGTTTTGGCAAGGTGAACGTTCGCGTGACGAGCGATACCATGTCGGGTGCAGGAGCCCCGGCCGCTGACGCACCAGCGCCTGCTGCTACGAATGACGTTCAGGCCGCAGTTCCCGCAAACGCTGCCGAAGAAGCAGCCCGTATCTCTGCTGCACAAGTTGCAGCGGCTGCTGCGCCCAAAGCCGCTGTTAATCCAGCTGCTCGCAGCGGTTTCGCCAACAATAAAGCCGCTGGCGGTTTTGCGGCTGCAACCGCGACGACCTCAGCGGCGCCTAAAAAAATTATTCGTAAAAAACGTCCGGTCAGCTTCGAACGCCGTTTTCTTTCCGAAAAATGCCCTAGCGGCAACGGAAAACTCGAAGTCGCTCTGCTCTGGCGTGGTGAGGTCATCTCACTCCGCGAATACAAAAATAAACCCGGTTCGGTGATCACCATCGGTTCCCGCACGGAAGGCAATGGCAAAGTCGATTTCGGTATCGAAGATCAACGCCTCGGCGGTTCCCGCCTCGTGCTCATCAACGATGGGGGCATTTGGAAACTCCATTTCTCGACAGACTACGACGGCTTCCTCGTCGTCGACCCCAAAAAATTCGGTCTCGAGAAACTTATGTTCCGCGATGCTCGCCCCAATGATGCCCAGGGCATCACGGTTGCATCCGTCAACGGCGTCGTAAACAACGGAGCGCTTTCCATCTCGATCGATGGTATGACCCGCGCAAAAATTCAGTTCGGCGATGTGGCACTTCTCGTTCACATGTCCACACCGAACATGATCGTACTTCCGTTCTTCGGTGGCGTCAGCCAGAGTATGCTCGGCAGCTTCGTCGCGTCTTTCCTCCTTCACTTCTCTCTCTTCTCGGTCATGCTCTTCGCAACTGACCGTGTCGACGCCCTCATGATCGACCGTATCCTCACGACATCCCGCTTTGCTGAAGCCCTCATTCAGCCGCCTGAAGAAATCGAAGAGGAAGAAGAAGACAAACAGGATGAAGAAGAACCTGAAGATCCTGTCGAAGATGATTCCAATAAAGAAAGTGATAACGAACCTACGCCGTTCGCAGCCAATACGCCTTCAAACAGCGCTGGTGAAAACTCTGGACCAGGTATGAGCCGCAGTGAAGCTGTCGGCGTCGCTC
>JAZUKH010000217.1:0-6540 GCA_045643185.1 Myxococcota bacterium
TACACCGGATTGATGCGGTCTTTCTTCATTTTATGCATTTGAAACGATAATCTGCCCACTTCCCCCCTGGCTAAAACACACTTCTTTTGCTTGGCTAGGCCCCGTCTTGACCAAAATTCGTCAGCTGCGAATGATTTTTTAGGAAAAACTCGTCGCTTCGACACATATATTATGATGGGGCCGTTGGGCGAATGAGTTTGTAGGTGCTAAACCTACATGACCAGTTTGGGCAAATCGACGACGAGGACGACAAAGCTTGGTCTGTCTTGACCAAAATTCGTCAGCTGCGAAGGATTTTTTAAGAAAAACTCGTCGCTTCGACACATATATTATGATGGGGCCGTTGGGCGAACGAGTTTGTAGGTGCTAAACCTACATGACCAGTTTGGGCAAATCGACGACGACTGCGTTGTCTTGCCACGTCTTGACCAAAATTCGTCAGCTGCGAAAGATTTTTTAGGAAAAACTCGTCGCTTCGACACATATTTATGATGGGGCCGTTGGGCGAACGAGTTTGTAGGTGCTAAACCTACATGACCAGTTTGGGCAAATCGACGACGAGGACGACGAAGCTGAGCTGTCCGCGCGCAAAACAAGGGCATGGTGCGGACGACGTGAACCGAGCCCGTCTTGCCTTCGATGGCAACGGGCTCAGTTGATAATTTACGCTTTGTCCTTCGCTTCTTTTTCAGGGAAAAAGCGTTTATAGGGCGGGACACAGCGCATGGCGACGAACACGAGCCAATCGGGGATCAGGATGATGAACGCGGTAAAAATGTGGTTCAGGAAGCCTGGAATGGTTTGTGTTTTCTTGCGCAACGTGGCTTTGAGGGCTTTCTTCGCAAGCTTTTCAGGGGGCATGAGAAAGCGCAAATTCACGGCGAGTTTGCGGAGCTTATCGCTAATTTTGATGAGGGGCGTGTTGCAACCGCCGGGGCAGACGGCGGTCACGCTGACGTTCCATGGCTTGAGTTCAAAGCCGAGCGAGCGCGAAACGCTGCGAACGTATGATTTCGTTGCATTATAGGTGGAAATGCCAGGCATGGGCATCCAGGCGCTCATGGACGACATATTCATAATATAACCATAACGCCGTTGTTTCATACGTTCGCCAAAGAGCACGCACATACGCGTTAGAGTTTTAACATGGAGATTGAGCAGCAGCGTCGTTTTTTTGACGTCGGCTTCGAGCAGCGGCCCGAAGATGAAAACGCCGGCGATGTTGGCCAACAAGTCGATCTCCAGGCCATTTTTATCGCAAAAGTCCAAGCATCGTTCAGGCGCATCGTCGGTCGACAAGTCGATGACGAAAGGATAAACGGTGACGTTGTATTCAGAGCGCAGCGTCTCCGTGACCTTATCGAGTCCTTCCTGATTGATATCGACGATGACGAGTGGCCAGCCTTTTTTGGCGCATTCGATGGCGACGCAGCGTCCAATCCCGGAAGCAGCGCCTGTAATAAGGGCGCAACGCGGTTCTTTGGGCGCTGGCACGAGCGGCGAAAAGGTCGGTTCGGCTTGGAGACTTTCGGCTTGAACGCTTTCGGCTTGAACGCTTTCGGCTTGAACGCTTTCGGCTTGAACGCTTTCGGCTTGGGCGCTTTCGGCTTGAACGCTTTCGGCTTGGAGGCTTTCGGCTTGGGCGTTTTCGGCTTGAACGCTTTCGGCTTGAACGTTTTCGGCTTGAACGCTTTCGGCTTGGGCGTTTTCGGTCAGCACAGATTCAGTTACCGGATTGATGTCACTCATCGATTGCCCCATTTCGCTTCTAATTTTTCAATTTCGCGAACGAGTTGAGGCGCAATGGGTTCCGTCTCATGACAATGGCATTTCATTTCTTTTGAATACATGCGGGCGATGCAATAGTTAGAGTGATTGCATCCCGAACAGGTATTTTCATCACCATCGCGCAGTTTATTGACGAAATCGGTGTCATGCACGAGGGCGCGCGCCATTTGAACAGCGTCAAAGCCGGCGTTAAGGACTTCGTCGATGGATTTTCTTGAATTCATGCCGCCGACGTAGATGAGGGGCAATTTGAGTTCTTTGCGGAAGACCTTGGCATCGTCGAGGAAATAAGCTTCTTTGTAGGGCACTTCAGGGATCATGATCTGCCCACAAGTGCGGATACCGGCTTTCAGCCACCAGAATTCTTTCATATCCATATAATAGGAAAGGGTTCTGGTCGGCATGGTTCCGCGCATAACTTCCATCGGCGCGCGTGAAACGAAGCCAGCGGTCAGGACGAGGGCATCGACGCCGAGCGATTCCAATTTTTTGCAGACTTCGAGGCATTCGGCCTGCTGCATACCGGCTTTGAAACCGTCGTGCATGTTCACTTTGACGATGATGCCGATTTCGCCATTGGCTTCTTCTTTGACAGCCTTAATGACGCGTTCCATGAAGCGCATGCGGTTTTCGAGCGACCCGCCGTATTCGTCTTTGCGGTGGTTGGTGTAGGGCGAGAGGAACTGGCTGATGAGATAGCCATGACCGGCGTGGACCTCGACGCAATCGAAACCGGCTTTTTTGACGATGGCGACGCCTTTTCTGAAATCTTCGACGAACTGATCGATCTCTTCGACCTTCAAGCCGCGGACAAACGTGGGGCTATAGAGGTTGAAGCCTGAGCAGGCGCCGACGGGCGTCTGACCGCAGGTCTTACGATGCGTCATATTGCCGCAGTGACCGATCTGAATGGAAGCTTTTGCGCCTTCTGCATGGATGGCGTCCGTCAATTTTTTGAGATCGTCGATAATATCTTCTTTCAGCCACAACTGTCCTTCGAAGGAGAGGCCGCTTTGATTGATCGAGGCATAAGCGATGGTCGTCATGCCAATGCCGCCTTTTGCGACGGCGGTATGATAGTTAAACAGCGACTCGGACGGTGCGTTTTTGACGCACATATTTTCGAAAGCAGCGGAACGAATCGTGCGATTTCTAATTTCGCACGGACCAATTTTGACGGGCGTAAATAATTTGGAATCCATTGTACAAAAAGCCTAAAAAGTCGACGTATAGCTATCGCGGCATATTTTCCATGCGCATGGAGATATCCGCACCGTGAGCAGAGTGCGTGAGCGCCCCGCAAGACGCGCAGTAAACGGGAATGTCGCGGATTTGTTCAACTTTTTCGAGCGTAACATTGCCAGAGATCTCGACGATGGCGCGATCCCCGATCATTTTGCAGGCTTCGATCATCTCATCATGGCTCATATTGTCGAGCATAATGATGTCTGCGCCGGCTTTGAGGGCTTCGGCCACTTCCTGTTGATTCGTGACTTCGACTTCGATTTTGAGCGTGTGCGGTGCGTAGTCGCGGCATTTTTTGACAGCCGCTTCGATGCCGCCGGCCGCCGCGATATGATTGTCTTTGATCATAACGCCGCCGCCCAAGTTAAAGCGATGGCTATGTCCGCCGCCGCAGCGCACGGCATAATGCTGCAGTTCGCGCATCCCAGGCAACGTTTTGCGCGTATTCGTCAAATTGATGTTTGGGCCGAGCACTTCGACGATCTTGCGCGTCTGTGTCGCGACGCCGCTCATGTGTTGCAAAAGATTGAGAGCCGTGCGTTCTGCCTTGAGCAGCACGATGGTCGACCCAGAAAATTCGGCGATCTTAGTGCCTTTTGTGACTTTTTCACCGTCTTCGACGAGAAAATCGATGGTGACAGGCTGAAAGAATCCGAGGGTTCTGTCTTCGATCTTACGGATCACATATTCGAAAATGCCGATACCGCAGATCACGAGATCTTCTTTGGCAATGAGATAACCCGTGGCGTTATTTTTTTCGGTAAAAATAGCATCCGTCGTGAAATCGCCGCATGCAAGGTCTTCTGTAAGCGCAAGATCGATCAATTGTTCAGTAATGGGAGATATGGTTTGCATTGTTTTTGACTTTCAAAGAGGGTTAATAATTATTAATTTCGTTATTCTATTATTAGAATTTCTAATAATATATATTTGTTTTATTTATGTGGGGGAAGTCTCCCCCTACGCGTCTATTTCGTATTTTTGTAGAGACGTGTTGACCACCCGTCTCTACAAAAAACGAAATACGCCGCTACCCCCTCGTCTGGCAGAGCCTACGACGTGGCTGCGGCGCGTTGATGTTAGCTTTGTTTGGCACGATAGAGCATGGTGGCCTGGCGCACGAGCGTGGCCGAGATGCTTTTGCTTTTCATAAGGAACTTGAGGTCATTGACGCGAAGCTGTTTTAGGAATGCCAGCGCATCGCCGAGCGGGCATTTGGGGTTATTGACGAGTGAAACGACGATCGGATAGCTTCTGACCCAGTCGCGTCTTTTAGCGATGTAGCCGATGATGTCATCGGGCATGGATTTGGAAGCGGCGATGCCGCCGACTTCGCCGATCGTCATCTTCGGACTTTGGATCACACTCATGTAAACGATTCGTCGCGTGTCGCGGAGCAGAATATTTCGATCTTCGCGGGAGCCCATGAGGGCAAGTCGAACGCGTTGGGGAGCATTCATCCGGTCAATGAGCTGCTGACGGGAAAGTTTACGTTGTTTTCCTTCTTCCGTTTGTTCAGATTCCTGTTCGTCGAGCGATTTGATGTCGTGGAGCGGCAGTTCGGCCGGTTTTTCTTTGGCACTTTCTTCAGCGGCTTTCGCGATGACCTCTTCGAACTCTTCGTCCGACAAACCTGGTTCATCGTTGGCTTCTTCTTGCAGCTTCATGGCATCTTGTGCGGATTTAAGCACAGACAACTCGATATTTTTCTCTTTAGCGAGTTTTAACACGCGGTCGATGGTGGCCATACGCGTTGCCGGGTTCAAATAGAGTTTCTCAATAATGTCGGGCGAACGAAGCAAACGCACATGGTTGTTTGCGATGAGATCGGTGAGGCTCTTATTGACCACGGCAGCCATATCCATGATGGTCGCGTCATCCGTGGCTTGGTTCAAAATGAGCGCTTCCAAAACGCTGTCATCTTTGGTCTTTTTGGAAAGCCAGTCGAGCCATTCGACGGGGCTTTCGCTCGTCGCCATGTCTTTAAGGATGTTCGTGTCAAAACTCGCCACGGTTTCTTCGACCGTCTTGACGATCGCTTCATCCCCCATCAAAGACAACTGATACCAAACACAAAGCAATTGCGTGGGGCTTAACGGCATCAAGCCCTTCGCAGCCATCATTTTCAGCGGCAGGGGCGTTTCCGGCATGACTGCTTTGCGAGCCTGTTCGGGAATGTCCTCGATCGGAATAAGCTTATATTGAATGGATTCGAGCATGTTGCCTCCGTTTTGCTTGAATTTCGTCACACACTTGTGAACACAGCATTCCCAGTTTAAGGCTTTTTGCCTTGAGTTTGAACTGATTTTTACTAATTTCAGAAAAAACGCGAGCGATGTCGGTTTTCTTCGAACTGAGTTGCAGCCTGGCTGTTTTTCGCAAAATATTATATCAAATCAGCCAGGCAAAAAAGAATATCCTAGGCTTCAGGCTTTACGTTTTGCACATGATGAACGGTTTCATAGACCCAAGTTTTAAGCGGATGGTCTACGATAAATCCTGGAAAAGAATAGGTTTTCTTTCCTCGGTATAGTTTATGATCTTCACGATCATCTAGGGCTCGAATGCCAATTGCAGCGGCCGTTTCAGGTTTTCTAATAAATGGTCTAAAAAAGATATCCGCAAGTGAATCAAACCAGCGTTCCTGAGTAATCATATTCGTATTCACAACCCCTGGATCGAGTGCTACGATGCGTTTGTTGGTGTGATCTAACTCGCATTGACGCGCAATATATAAAAACAGGGCTAATTTCGAAGTGCTATAATTGCTCAAACGCGTGTATTTGGGTTGTTCTGTGTTCAAAAAAGCTGTTTGATCGATCTTTGCCACTTTACACGACACGCTGACCGTATACAAAACCGTGTCGAGGGTCTCACAATCCATCAGGGATTCAGCCAATAATACCGGTCCCATGCAGTTCGTGGCGATGTTCCGCTCGTATCCGTCCGCACTGAGTCCCCATTCAGAAAACATGGCTCCAGCATTATTGTAAAGCTTCTGAATGCCCAAAGTCTTCATCTGTTCTGCAGCTCGTCTGACAGAGTCGAAATTTCCCTGATCGAGTGCTACGATCTTCATGACTTCATGGCCTTTTTCTTCACTCAAACCAAGTTCTTTGGCGATCTCGTCTCGCTTTTGTTCAGCCTTTTGTTGATTTCGACAGGCCATAAGCACCGTGTCGCCTCGTTTCACAAGAAGTCTGGTCGCAGCCAAGCCAATGCCTGCCGTCGCCCCTGTCACTGCAATGATCATTCGTTATGTCTCCTTAAACGCGTTTCGTGTTTTACTCAGGCCTTTCAGCCGCCGGCGTATCTATCACCATTTGTTGCTACACTTCAGCTTTTTTTTGTGTCTCAGTATCCGGCAGCGCATTCGCGACCTCTGTAAGTTGTGTGCGATCAAAACGGATTCCAAAGCGGCCTATTGCTTCCTCGCCGTGGAAGAACAAACCAAGTTGGATGACTGGATGGCATTGCGCGTCATGCTGTTGGATGCGTTGACCTATG
>JAZUKH010000218.1:0-1957 GCA_045643185.1 Myxococcota bacterium
CCTGTTTTTTGAGCTCATCCTCAAGCGCCGTGCTCAAGTCGTCGGCAGCCACGGCCATGAGCATCGCCGCAGCCTGAGGCGCCAACGACGGGCTAAACTGCCTCACCACACGCACCGCCGACTGCCGCTCAGACGCGCTCATAAATCGCATCGCCAGCGTCACCGAATCAAACATGTGCGTCGGCGTTTTCGAGGCGAGTGCGTCAAGACGGGCCAAAAGTTCCTCGTCACTCGGCGAAGCGTGCCGCGCATAAGACATAGCCAGGTCGTATCCATAGATCTGGGGGTTGTTCGCTCGATTCAGTTTGAGCGTGATGTCTTCGGAATACTTCGCGGCTCGAGACACATCACCAAGACTCAGTGCGGTAAATGATGCCACAGCTCGACGAAATCTGCCCACATCGGGTTTGACCTTTTTTAGCCACTTCGAAAACGCCGTGTCGACCTTCGAACGCTTTTTCTCGCTAAAATGCTCTGTCACCCACTGATACGCTGGCTGACGCGCCTCGTACTCGCTGCGAAGCACCGACTGAAAGCTTCCCTTCAACCGGTTTTGGCAGCTCGGCAAACGAGCAAGACGCACGTAAAAATTCGTGCCCACGAACAACGTCTTCATTGCTTCGTCCAAACGTGACGCCAAAACCAGTCGGTCCTGACCAAGCAGCTGAAGTTGAACGGTTTGAAGCATGCACACGAGCTTTTCGGTGTCTTCATCGCGCCACGTCGGGTTCACGCGCATGGCCCAGCCGCGGTCATCCCGCGTGTGGTTCATCGTCAACAACAACGCGTTCCCCGACGCGTCGATCGCATCCTGATCACGTGAGATCAATGACTGGTGAAGCGCATCGATCGCATGGATCAACGAGTGCGAGGCATGACTTTGAGCATTCGCGCCGTCCTGCGCCACCAATTCGCAATACAGACTCACTTCACCGGACGGCAAAACATCCGAAACGCCGTAACTCGCTTCAAACGACTGTTGAGACGCCCATTGTTCGAACGAAAACTGGATCCACGACACCGTCGTTTCATCCGCCACAAACGTGCAGCGGATCGATTGCTCGGATTCGTAACCATGCGTCTGAAGCGTCTGGGCTGTCGACTGAAGCTTTTTGAACTGAACGATGTCGCCGCTGCCCAACGCATGCCGCTCCAAAAGCGGCAGCATCGCCGCATAGACCTGAAGACGTGATGACGCATCCAGCGAGGGTGAACCAAAAAGTTCGTCGATCTCCTGCTCAAAATATCCCAACGCCGCAGCCGACTTGCCTTCCAAATACTTCGAATACAGCGTCAACAACATCTTTCCTTGTTCCGAGTTCATCAATCCCCGGATGCGCCAAAGACTTTCCTCCGTTTGAACCACGGTTGTCGCGCTCGTCGGACGAAGCGCCAGCACGGAGGTCCAAAGTTCCTGAAACGAAACTAGCCTATCTCCAGACAGGTCTGAAGACGGTACGAGTGCTTGACGACCAAATATATTCGAGATGACGGCGTCATAACGCGGAGATTGAGCGAATGCTGTCTCAGCGCCAAAGCCTGAACAACACGCCAAACATCCACCCACGACCAACCGTACAATATATGACTTTAATTTCATGACGTTCCCTGTCATTCGCGTCTAACGACGCACACAACGTGTGCATTGTGCCGCATTCAATGGCCTCACAGCCAACACCAAAGCTGGTGTTCTGACACGACACGACACGCGAATCAAACTTTTGAGGGCGGCTTCATGAAAAGATAATCAATTTCACGAGCAAAACAAACAATTTCAATCATTACTACATGATGTTTTTACAAAAAATACGAGCCCAACAATTTTTTAGGAAAAACTCGGCAAAGTGACACATTAATAAGTGTCTCCCCCACAGCATCATGCTCACCAGGCACGAGTTTGATCACTATTACAACTTATCTGAGAAGCATTGTCTGGCCAGAAATTCAAAATCTCAGC
>JAZUKH010000219.1:0-8141 GCA_045643185.1 Myxococcota bacterium
CACGCGCTTCGAACGCTTTGCGTTCATGCGCTCCCATTTGTCAACCTGGTTAGTTGTCATCTTATCATAACGGCTTAGTGTTTAGCCGCACGCAAGACGGGCTATTCGTAGTTGTTATGCCCCGTTTGTCCACCGACGACGGTGACTGTGGGGGTACCGGCTATGACGGAGCTGAAGAACGCGGGGTAGGTGTCGCGTGCGTCTTTCATGCGGTAGATGACGAAGTGCGGGTTTGACGAGCCATCGTAGTCGAACTGCATGACGCCACCGGTGACGGTCTGTTTTCCGTCGGCGGATTTGACGTTGTTGGCGGCCGGTGAGGCTTGGGGCTTGTCGAGGCCAGCAAGTTTCATGTGGTCAGATGTGACGAACATTTTGCCGACGGTGGGCAGGCCGATGGCTGTGGCCATGGCGAACTGAGCCTGGTTTGGCGTGCTTTCGTCGCGGAGTCCGATAGTCTGGGTGATGTTTTTGGATGGCCAGCCTTCAGGCGGTTCTTTGATGAATCTGTGGGTGAAGTTGAGCGGTTCGATCGGGTCGAGCAGCGGCTGGACGAACTGGTTGGCGATGAACGTATCGATGGACAGTTCGCCGGATTTCACGCCGAGGAAGTAAGTGCCGATGAGGTCAGCGACGGTCATAGGACCAAGGTGAAAACCGCTGAGTTCCAGCGTGACGACGAGATCCATGAAAGCCTGAATGATGCCGGCACCACCGGCGGACAGGAAGGCATTTTTGATCTGTCCTGAGAGGCCAAGCAATAGGCCAGCTTCCTGGGAACCCTGGCTGTGGCCCATATACATGCCGTACGAGGGATCGAATGTGATCGGATCGCCGGAGCCTTTTGGATTCGGCAGCTTGAGTTTGCCGTCCCCAATGAGGTCGTAGAGAACGAGCATGTCGATGACGGTCTGGCGCCAGCTTTCACGAATGGCGAGTGGGTTCTGGAAGAAGGTCAGGTACATGTCCATGTCGCTGGTGAAATCACCGCGTTTTCCGTGCAGAACGCCGTCAAATCCGATCATAGCAGCATTGACGCCCTTGTAGAGCAGCCAGTTGCCTTCACTGGTGTAGCCCGGAGCGAGCGTTGTGCAGTGTGATTCGAAGTCACCGCCTGTTCCGTGACCATAGACGATGATGGGATAGCCATCTTTGGGCATACCAGCCGACGGAATGGAGATACCAAAGCGTACTTCTTCATACTGAGCGCCGTTGACGAGTTGGAAGTCAGGTGTCATGACGATCTCACCGCTTCCGAGTGTCTTGTATGGGCGTGTGCCTTCCATGTAGTTGAGGGTTTTGAAGGAGCCTTCAAAGAAGTAACCGTAGGACGACTTTTTGGTGTAAGTGCCTTTTGCCGTACCGTTTTGATCTGTGATGAATGAGCCTTTTCCTTTGAGGTGATTGGCGATGGTCATCATTTCGCCGACGATGTCCATGGTATCGAAGCCTGTGAAGGCGACGATTTTTGAGAGGTCATAATTGAGGTCGACGAGGGCATCGACGTATTCGTTGGTATGTTTGGTGATGCTGTTTGGTGCCGTCTGTTTTAAGATCTGAGTAAGTTTTGTCGACTGTTCAATTTTGTGGCCTTTTGTGGCGAGGCAATTCTGAACGATGGCGACGTGCTTGTCGCCCGGGTGCATCTGGAGACCGGGCACGGGACGCATCACGAGCGTGTTTTGAGCCCAAAGGACGTTGCTTTCCTTGTGGAAGGTGACATAGACGGGCACGCGTTCGCCGTAGTGGGACGAGGATTTTTCGACGTTGATGAGCTGGAAGCAGCTGTTTTCTTGACGGGATTCGTCAGGCGTTGGGAATCGGGTGAAGTCGCTGATATCGTGAGTCAAACGGAAGTAGATGGCACCGAGTGGTGAGAATCCAGGTCGCTCGGTCTCGATGTACTTTTTCATTTCTTTAATGAGTTTGAGGTTTTCAGCGAGTCCTGGGAAAGTGAGTCCGAGCAAACTCATGCGGCCATCGGCATCGGTGCGCAGGTCGCTTGGGTAGGCGTATCGGAAGAAATCCTCGTTTGAGAGTGTTTTTTTGCCTGAAACGACGTCGGCATCATTCACTGGATAAGCGATGTCGAGGTCATAGAAGACGCGGTATGGTCGTTCAGTGAGGTCGTTGTATTGTGTTTCGTCGAGAGCTTTGCAATCGTTCGGGCAAGTTGCCGGTGTTTCGCCGATCACGCAGTTGTTATCGCCGCACTTTGTGTCAGCGCAGTCGTCTGGGCATGACTGGTCGGATTCACCGTTTTCAGCATCGCAAATGCCGTCGCCGCAAGGGTCGTCGATGGGGCAATCTTGGGGACAGGTTTCGAGTTTTTGCTCATTTTCGCTGCAGCTTCCGTCGCCGCAGGTTTCGAAAACTTCTTTTTCGCAGTCAGCGGAGCATGTGAGGTAGGTTTCGCCAATGGCGGGTTCGCATTTTCCGTTTCCGCAAGGCGCGACTTTGCAATCAGCGGGGCAGCTGGTGCCATTTTCGTTTGCGTCACAGTGGTTGTCGCCGCACGTTCCGACGTGGCAGTCGACGGCACACAGGTCTTCATTTTCGCCCGGGTCGCATCGATCATCGCCGCAGACGGCCTGGCAATCCAGTGGGCAAGTGAGCGTGGTCTCGTTGCTGTCGCACGTACCGTTACCGCAGGAAGTGTCGATATTTCCGCAGTCTGTGGGGCATGACGTCATGGTTTCGCCGGCATCACAAGCGCCGTTGCCGCAATTTTCGCCAGGGCCTTTGTCGCAGTCATCGGGGCAGGTCAATGTGGTTTCGCCATTATTACAAATTTTGTCGCCGCAATAAGGTTTTGTGTCATTGCCATCAGCGCAGGCGGTCATGAGCGCGGCAATGGTGGTAAAGAGAATCAAACCATTTTTTTGACGTAACATGTTTCGTCGTCTCCCAAAAAAGCGTGAAGCGAAGGCGTATTGCGCGCATCGCGTGCAATAGCCGGAGCTCGCGAGCCGTATGCGCAGCATAGGCGAGCGCGCTTGCGTATCTTTTGGCGTAAAAAGCCAAAAGATAGCGAGCGTAATATTTTAAATATCCGTCGTGTAAAAGTCTAAAAAAAAGCCTGAATTATAAGATTTTTACACGGGGTGCGCGGTGAGCCATGACGTCGTAGATTTTGCAGATGTCTTGGCATGCGACGTCAAGTTTGTCGTTGATGAGGACGAAGTCGAAGAGCCCTTGTTGTGAGAGCTCGAATCTGGCTTTGGCGAGTCGCGTTTCGATGACGTCGGGTGCATCGGTTCCGCGGGAGCGCAGGCGATCTTCGAGGACTTCGAAGGATGGCGGTGCGATGGCGATGCACCAAGCGCCGGGATATTGTGCCTTTAGGTTTCTGGCGCCTTGAATATCGATGTCGAAGAGGACGTCTTTTCCTTCGGTGATGGCGTTTTTGATCATGGCGTGCGGTGTGCCATAGAAATTGCCGAAAACGTCGGCATATTCCGCGAATTCGCCTGCTTCAATGCGCGCTTTGAATGTCGGAATGTCGACGAAATCGTATTCGACGCCATTTTTTTCGGTGCCGCGTGGCGCGCGGGTCGTTGTCGAGCGGGAAAGGCTGCATGACGGACGATGTGCCAGCAAATAGTTTAGCAGTGTCGATTTGCCGACGCCAGAGGGGCCGCATGCGATCAACATGTGGGCGGCAATGACCGAGCGATCCGGAGATTGAATTGCGTCACTCATGGAAACTCCTTGTGGGTAATAGAAAATCGGGCGTTTTTTCAGAACGTCTTTCGCAAAAACGCGCGCACTATAAAACGAAATGACTGAAACTTCAAACCGCCACTAATTGGTGTGATAATCTGTAAAAATGCTAAACTGTCAGAGCCTTGAACGCCAAGGCGATACGCAAATAAAGGAGAAGAATCCATGACAGAAATTACGCAGCTACCGATTTACAAGCATCAGGGAGAGATCGAGCAGGCACTCGCGGAACATCAGGTGATCGTTGTTCAGGGCCCGACGGGGTGCGGCAAAACGACGCAGCTTCCGCGCATTCTTCTTCGAAATCCGAACATCACGGGGCGTATTGGTCTGACGCAGCCGCGCCGTATTGCAGCGGTGAGTGTGGCTGACCGAATCGCGCACGAGATCGGGTGCGAACTGGGCGGCATCGTGGGTTATGCGATCCGCTTTGACGACCAGACGTCGGACGAGACGATCGTGAAGGTCATGACGGATGGCATCTTGCTTCAGGAGTCGCGTTCCGATCACTTGTACAGCCAGTATCAGGTCATCATTATCGACGAGGCGCACGAGCGTTCGCTGAACATCGATCTGGCGCTTGGTCTTTTGCGTACGGCGATCGATCAACGCCCGGATCTTCGCGTCATCATTAGTTCTGCGACGATTCGTGCCGAGACATTTCAGAAATATTTTTCGCGAACAGGCGACGGGCGTGATGTGCCGCTCATTTCGATCCAGTCGCGCACTTACCCGGTCGACGTGCAGTATCGCAAGATCGATTCGGATGATCGCGACGCGTTGCCTGAAGCGCTCGTCGAAGAGGTCAAGCACATTCATAAAAGCGGCGAGGAAGGCCATGTGCTGTGTTTTTTGCCGGGTCAGGGCATGATCATGAGTTGTCAGGAGGCGCTTCAGACGGCTCAGGCGACCGAGAAAGGTTTTGGTGATCTTTGGGTGCTGCCGCTTTATGGCGCGCTGTCTCGTGCCGACCAGGAACGGGTGTTTGAGGAACGACCTGGCAAGCGCAAAGTGGTTTTGGCAACGAACATCGCTGAGACATCGATCACGATCCCCGACGTGCGTTTTGTCATCGACAGCGGCATTGCGAAGATCCCGCGTTTTAACCCGAAAACGAACGTTACGACGCTTCGCGAGGAAGGCGTGAGCCAGGCCTCGTTGCAGCAACGTGCGGGGCGTGCGGGGCGAACGGCGCCGGGCACGTGCATCCGTCTGTTTGAAGAGGATCAGGTCACGAACCGCGTCGACTTCACCGACGAAGAGATCACGCGTCTGGACTTGAGCGAAGTCATGTTGCGTCTCATCGACATTGGCATTAAGGATGTTGAGAACTTCCCGTTCCCGACGCGTCCGCCGCGTCAGGGGATTCGCGATGCGTTGGCTGAACTCGTTCATTTGGGCGCGATCGAGCGCGATAACACGCTGACTCTGATCGGACAGAAAATGGTCGCTTTCCCGCTCACGCCGCGACTCGCCCGCGTCGTCATCGAAGGCGGCATGAAATATCCTGATGTCATGCACGAGATCATTATGGCCGTGGCCTGGCTCAGCGTCAAAACGCCGCTCATTTACCCGCCCAACCACGAAACGCAGGCGCGTAATGCTCACAAAAAACTCGCACATGCGATGGGCGACCTTTTGACCGGCATCAATATCACCAAGCAATACCAAGCCGCCGAAGACAAAAAGCAGTTTTGTTACAAAAACTTTTTGGATCCCGACACGATGGCGTTCATCGTCAAATCGACGGAGCAGATCGAGGAACTGGCTGCCAGCGTTGGTTTCATTTCGAGTTCCGGCGGCAACGAAAACGACGTCATCAAGGCATTTTTGTGTGCTTATGACGACCAGTGCCTTGTTTTGAAGGGTCACAGCTATGTGTCGCCGGCAGACATCAACATCGTGCTGCATCCGTCGTCGTCGTTGTATGACGCGATGCCGAAGATCATCGTGTCACTCGAATTCATTCAGTCGACGCGCATTTACGCGGAGCAGGCGTCGGTCGTGCGCGCGGCGTGGTTGAAGGAATACGGCATTGAGTTGGATCTTCACGACGATTCATCGCGTCCAGGCCACAAAGCCTATCAGGAATTTGGCGCGGATCGCAAAAAGCTGCGTCGTTTCGAACGTTCGCGTGCCGAACTGGGTTACGACGAGGATTCGATGCCTGCCAAACCGACGATGTCGAATGGCCGCAAGTTGTTCCGTCCTGAAACGGTCACGCGTGTCGAACTGAAGCGTCCGGAACCGCGTTCAACGCGCGATCTGCGCGGCGCCGAAGCGCCTGCGGCTGCAGCCAACGGGCTGATCATCGCGGGGCGTCAGCTCAAGACCGTGACGACATCGCGCCGCCAGCCGCTCGTCATCATCACGCTCGACGATATCCGTGCCATGGCTTGTGCGCCGGAACTGTTGATCAAACGCGATATTGCGCAATACCGCACGAGTGTGCGCGACAACGGCGGCAAAAACGAGCTGCTTCACAACTATCGTCTGGGCGAAGTCGTCGAAGTGGCGCGGGCGCTTGGTCTGCTTGAGTCGATGCCGCCGGTGCCCGATTCGATTCCGATCGGCGCCAGTCTCAACGTCCATACGAACGTCAAAGTGTTGTTGCGCGCCCTGGCTTATCTCGGCAAACCGCAAGCCGGTGAACGCGGAAAGACGGGTTGGCTTACGCTCACGTGTGCCGAAGAGATCTTCTGGTTCGAATACAACAACGACCCGATGGATGCGCTTGAACTTTCAGCTTCGGCGCTCGGCGTGCTCAGTGATTTCCTGCACGATTCGAACACGTTGCAGAAACTCAGTGAAACGGAAGACCACCTGATGGGACTCGTCGCGAAAGTCAAAAAGATCGTGACGAATGCGCTCGATAAGAAACATTAATTCCGAAGTGCCTGCGCGCTTGTGGCGCGCGGGCAAAGTCCGCGTGGCACGCGTGAAGACTTGTTTATTTTTGCAGTTTGTTAAGACAAGTCATGGCGTTTGCCACGTCGCCGATCGATAGATACAGTTCGTAGGCGTAATTTAGGAGTTTGTTTCGTTCTTCGACCGAGTGAGCATCCTGCGTGGCAGTCTCGTAGCAGAGTGCGGCGAGTTGGGCGCGAAGATCGAGTGATTGCCAGCGTTTGATGGCGTTTTGCAGAGCCTGGTCTCGCATGGAAGCCCCGCGTGAGGCGCGTGAACGGCGCACTTCTGCGGCCATGGCGGCTTCGTCACGGTGGTTTTGAGCACGGTGAGCGTAGCCAAGCGCGTTGAGTCTGAGCGTTTCAGCGGTTTCAGCGTTTCGTGCCAGCTTGGCCAGTTTGAGCCAAAACAGCTGAGCGATAAAAGGCGCGCCGATGTCATCAAGTTCCGTCAAAATCGACGTCATTTGTACGTCATCATTGGCCGATGCTGACAAATGTTGCATGCCCTCAAAAAAGAGCTGGTCGAACGGCGTTTTGGCCTGGCTGGCGCCTTGGTCGCACGCGCCCGGATCGACGGTGCGGAGCGCAAAACAGCGCAGTTGCTCGTCGTAATGCGACCAGCTCGTTTCGTTCTGATGGTAGATCGTATGGGCGTCATCGGCGTATTTTTCATTGACGATGGCCGCGAGGGTAAACGCACGAAAGATAAGGCGCTGGGTGTCGCGATCGAGCGATGGCGCGGCTTTTTTGGCCTGTTTGAAGGCGTCTTCAAATTCGTTTGGTCTGGCAATGTCAGCGGCAATAGCCGCGATGGCTGCACTGAGCCGATTACGCGTGGTTTTGTCGTTTTGTTCATCGAGCCTCGCCTTGGCTTCGAGCGCGATCTCAAGCGCCCAGTCGTCGCGTTCGATCGCGTGATAGGTCGAGGCGAGTGCGGGGGCGAGTCGTGCAAAGCGCGCGTCGTCTTGATCGGTGATGGCGCGTTCGAGCAAAAGAATGGCGCTTGCGTGGTCACCAGCCATGGTGAGGGCGCGCCATGCCGCGGCGAGCGCAATGTCGTCGGGCGTTGGCATTTCGCCCAGCAAGACCGGGTAGGGCATCAGGTTCAGGCGCAGACTTTGGTCGGCGATCTCGACCTCGTCAGGCGTCACAACGACGTGGACGTCCAAGCGGTCGCTGCGTTTTTCGCCAAGTTTTTGGACGAGCGCGTCATTCGACGGCGTTTGTGGATCGACGTCGACGTGAATGAACGGTGCAGCGGGCAAGCCATCGATGCGACCCAGCACGCGTTGGGCGATGTCTTTGGCTTGGGCGCCATGAATCGTGACGTCGAAAAAGTCGGAGGCCAAGCGGTCTTAGGAAGACAACATTTTTCAACTCCTTGGCCCCCAGAACGACATGGCTACGATCCGACTTCGACGTGAATGAACGGTGCAGCGGGCAAGCCATCGATGCGACCCAGCACGCGTTGGGCGATGTCTTTGGCTTGGGCGCCATGAATCGTGACGT
>JAZUKH010000220.1:0-5413 GCA_045643185.1 Myxococcota bacterium
GGGCGCGGCGCGTATTGACCGAGCGTAGAGACGCAAAATTTTGCGTCTCAGCGAGGGAGAAGCGACGCGGGCGCGGCGTATGAAATAGCCGCGCCTAAAATCAAGGCAATACAAGGTGTTTACGCCCACCTGATCGGAACCGACAACGGCGTTCTCCATGCGGTTATCGTTGTCAAAAATGGCTATATCGGTTATTTTGATAAATTGTGTATCCGTGTTATCCTGTCGAGATAGTCGGTGTTGCAACAGACGCGTTGCTTGAAAAACGCTGGAGTTTTATACCTGGGTTTGTTCGATATAAAAGAGGTTGTGTATGGCAGACAGAGATCATGAAGTGAATGTCCAGGATCAGGCGAAAAATGATTTAGCCTCGCTCTTTGGAGATCTGGAAGAATCACTCGACGATATGTTTGGAAGCAGTAACGATATCGATTTGTCTGCTGAACTCGACATGAAGGTGCAAAACGTCGACTTGTTCGGAAACTCCGACAAAATTGACAACCTTGCTGAAAACTTCGATTTCGGTGATAGCCAAAATCCGAAATTTGACCTTGAACTGGATGACGACGAACCCAAGGCTGAAATTGCAGCAATTGATGATGAAGAAGACGGTTTAAACGCGATCGTGGTTGACGATGAGGATATGGACCTGGCTGTCGGCGGCAGCGAAGTTGCGTCACATGTCGATGATCGATACTCGGACAATACGCGCGATATGCCCTGCATCAAGTCGGATGACGTGACCTTCCAGAATGCCGATGATGGTGACGAGGATGATCCCGATGCGACGCGTGCAAGAATTCGTTCTATCCCCATTATCCATGCCTGCGCCGAAAAAACTCAGTCTGAAACACCGAACAAAGTTCTGGAAGCGATTCACGAAGCCGATCGCGATATCGAAGAAGTCGCTACCGGTGAACGTACGATGGAAGTCAGCGTTGCTGACCTCGAAAAACTCGCGTTCCTTGCCCAGGCTCAGGAGCAGGAACAAGAAGATGATGAGGAAAGCGCTAAGAATTTTGGTAAGCCCAGATCTAATGAAGATATTGCTGCCGCTGTTCGTGATGCCCTCAATACCAATATTGGCAAGCGCCTCCAGAAAGATGAGGCGGGCGAGGATATTAATGAGGCTTTGAAGGAAGATGAGGATGATTCCATCTCCACTTCGGGCGTCACGATGAGCGTCGATTTCGATGACGTGCTCAAAAATTTGCGCGCGACCGAAGAAGCTGAAGCACAAGCCAAAAAAGACGCTGAAGCGGCTGCCGGCAGTGAAGACGAAGCGGTTGAGGCGGATGACGGCGACGTTGAGAGCGATGAAGATACGCATCAGATCGACGACGAAGAAGGCGTCCAGTTGAGCGAACGCGCTAAAATGGGCAATGTCATGCCCGAAAATGAAGTGCAGCTCATTGAGCACGAAGTCTTGCCCGATACCTATTACGAAGAGGCTGAGTGCGTTGCCGTTCAGGATCCTGTTGAACACGATCGCGTCGTCAAACGCAATTTCATCACTTCCATCATTTGCCTGATCGTCATTGGTTTGATCGGCGTCATTGCGCTTCTCCTTTACGAAATTCACAATCGTCAGGCTGAAAGCTTCACGGTGGCTCAAAAATACGCTTTCGATGTGTCCGGACTGAACTGGTCACAGTTCGCTTCGTCCCGTGACGGGCGCTGGGTCGCTGTTTGTAATCCGAGCCGTGGTGCCGTCTATCACGATGACAAACTCGTCGCTTCGTTTATGCCTGCTGACGGGTGCCGCGCCCTCCAGATCGAAAATTCTGGCGCCAGCGTGACCTATATCGGCGGTAACGGGCAGCTCGCCCGCGTCACGTTCGCCAATAACATGGGCTTCTCCGATACGACCATTGGCGCCTACGAGGGACTCGACAACGTCGTTTACTCCGCTGAACCCAACAAGCTTGCTTATGTGCGCCGTAATCCCGAAACGCTTGGTCTGTCCCGCGTCGTGACGAATGCACAAAACGAAAGCGTTGAGGATCTCCCGACGGATGCTCTCGTCTGCTACGGCAGCACGGGCTCGACGCTCGCTTATGTCTCGGGCATGAATATCAACCTTGTGCGCGATGGCCAGCCCACCGTGTCCGCAAGTCTCGATGCCGAAAAACTCAGTTGCCCGCGTGAATTCGCTGTGGCTTGCGCTTACGATGGCGATGAAGGCTGGATCGTCATTTGCCGTAATGGCTATGTCGAAGGACGCGGTAATATCCCGACTGGACGCGATCAGTACGACTTCACAAGCCTTATGACCGGCGCTGAACCCTTCTCGATTCAGCGATACGCGGATGGCGCCGATATCATCACCGCCACAAAGTGGATCCACGTCGATCAAAATGCCGCTTTCAAGGTCACTGTACTCAGTCACGAACTCGAAGGCATGCTCCACTTCATTCATCGCGATTCCGAAACCGAACCGCTCATCGGTATCGTGGATGGAAAAATGACGCGCATTGACAAAAACGGTATCGTCGCTGGTCTCAACGAACTTCAGCAGACCCTCGCCTTCTCCGGCTTCGTTGAAAATGGTGCAAAAGCTGTCCAGATCTGGAACGATAGCGAAAATCTCGACGAACGCCGCAGCTACGTCGGTGTCTGGGATATCGCGACCGCAAAATTACAGAATCAGCTCGTCCTCGATCAGCTCGTCCAGGGCGTCAATATTTCTCCGCTCGGTCAGCATGGCTTCTACCTCACCGGCGAAAATGCCAATAAACTCACTTGGTTCAACTGGGGCTCTCTCCAGAAGATCGGTGATGTCGCACTCTCAAATGCTTTGATCGATGCCATCTGGTCACCCAATGAAGAACTCGTCATTCTCAAAGACGAAGTGGGTAACTCCAAAATTTATGGTCTCAGAGCCAATCAGATGGTCAATATCGCTGCTTTTGATGCCAACGTTGATGTCGTTTTCCACTCTGATGACTACGTTTGGATCTTCGATCACGAAAAGATCGACTCGCCGCGCGTTCGTTTGATGAAACTCGCTGACGGACTCTATAGCGTCGATTTCGATAGCATTGAAAACGCACTCAAAAATAAGAAAGTCGATCATATCGATACCAATATCAATTCCAAATTCATCGTCTTCTGGGGCGAAGATGGCATTTGGGCGTATAACACCCAGACAAATCGCATCAATCAGGTCTTCCGAAAACCGGTCAAATGGCTCACTGTCAGCCATTCCGGCGAGTTCGTCGCGATCGATAGCGGTATCCTGGATCTCAATACGAAAGATAATTGCCGCCCGGTTTACCCCGCTGATAGTGAACCTGTTGTCTGGTCTGGCGATGACTCCTACGTCCTGACTTGGAATTCAGATATGCTCTACAGCGTCGATGGACTCGCGCCCATGTCGTCCGTGCCTCGTGTCGCTGACGATGTTGAGATCATTGGTAATGCCTCCGGTCTGCATCCGTCCGTCCTCAGACTCATCGAGAATCGTGATAATCTCTCCACGATCGTTTCTTACGCCAAAGGAAACAAAAATATCGCTGCAGCCTTCGCTGGTTTCACGCCCGATGCTTGGTGCTGGATGACCTCTGGTGGACTCGCTCAGGGGACGTCGATCATGTGCCCCGCGCTCGCCAAGTATCGTAAAGATACACAGACGGCAACGGTCGCAAATGACAATTCCCATGTCGTTACGGCTGCGGCTTACCTCGTAGGTGGCGAAACCGTCGAGTTTAAGCCCGCTCAGCTCGCTAAGTTCGTCGACACGGTTAAACTTCGTGTTACCGCTACACCTGCAGAAGCCCTCGTCCTGTTCGGGGTCTCCGATGGTGAAAAACCCGCTGAACTTGAATCTCCGGATCCTGAAAATGTCTTTATGAGCCTGCCTTTTGAGGCTAATCTCAAAGCCTCTGACCGTGGCTTCGCCGCTGTCTTGTATTTGCCGGGTTACGCGATGCGTACAGTGCCGTTCACCGCAAATAACGCCGAAGTCAATCTCCACGTCATGATGCTCAAAGACGAATACGCTAACATTTCGGTCGCAAAACACGAGGCCCCCGATGAGGTGATCTCTGAAGACACTTCCATCGCGCTCGCAAGCTTCGCTGGCGATCACCGCGATGCGCTCAGAAAATGCCTAAAAGGAAAGAAATTGACCGTCGAAGTCAATGAGTCTTGCTCGCTCAGTCTCGCTCAGGATTCCGCCAAAAATGATTGCCTCAATAAGGTCTTTGCTGGCATTGAACAAAACGTTACCTGCAAAGATTTGCCCGGTCTCGCTGAATTCGCGTTCGAAAACTTCGATATCATGATCCCATAAGGTTCAGAATGGCCGAAAACTCGCAATTAGTCGTTTGCTACGCCCTTGGAACCGGTGCTGGGTTTGATACCCAGCTCGCCGGTTTCAGTCGGCAAATCTGTGAGGACTTCGCTGAATGTCTCGCCCTCAATGAGGATTTTATTGCTATACCGCAGATGATCCTGGTCAGAGAAGGCGAGGAACTCAGTTATGACGTCGAAAAAAATGCCTGCGCTTTTGCGGTTTTCTATTCTTTGCCCGAAACCAGGTGGATCCTTGATGCCACAAGCGCCATCGGCGGAAATATCGCACTCACGGGAAGACTCATCGATGATGAAGGCGGCGTCTTGCTCTCCATCAGCATGGTCGACGTGAAAAAAAATGTTTTGCTCTTCTGCGGATGTGAAAATTCCACGCGCGAAGAACTACACAACGCCATCGCTTCGCTTGCGGCACGCGCACTCGCCCATTTTACCGACCGCTCCAAAGAATCCTGGCTCAACGACGTCTGGGAAATGATCGGTACCCACAATTTTCACGCCTATGCCAACTGGATGGGACTGCGCGAAGTTGAACGCCGTGCGCAGCGCGAGGGCTTGCCCGCGCCGACAGCCAGATTGATCGAACACGCTTGCTACGCGCTCGCGGCCGATGCACTCTTTGAACGCGCCGCCGACAAACTTTGCGAATTGCTCGCCCGCCCTGTCACCACCAATTCGTGCGAATTCGTCGTGCGCTCGCTCGCAAACGTCGCACACATGGCGCCCGCAAATGCACTCGCCTACGCCCAATGCCTCGCCCGACTCAATCGCCGCGACGAAGCCGTGGCCTTCCTCAATCAGATCGTCGCCAAATTCCCGCAGGATCCCGTCTTTTCACTCCTGCGCGGTTGCTTGGCCAGCGATGAAAAAGTCGCAAAATCCGACCTCGCCAACGCCAAAAAGCTCTATGGCGAAGACTTTGAGCACATGAAAAAGCTCGTCGAATCCGGACTTCTCAACGTTTCGGGCGTTTAATTTTTAAGGAACGCCGACGATTCGGAACACCGAATTCGCCGGACGCTACGTCGCTATGCTATCGCATACGCGCCGTTTTCGTCGCTATGCTATCGCATACGCGCCGTTTTCGTCGCTATGCTAT
>JAZUKH010000221.1:0-5985 GCA_045643185.1 Myxococcota bacterium
CTAGCCTATCCGTATCTATCAAATTTCTCTAGCCTATCCGTATCTATTATTAATTATTCTGTATAACATCTTTCATAACCTCCTTATAAGCCACTGAACGTGAATTCAGACACTTTCATCAGAGCAACCACTTTCAAAACACTATTATTATACTCTCAAAAATTGATAAAACAAGTCAAAAAATGAATAAATAAATATTAATTTATGGTTACGTTTCACCCGTAGATCACAATTTGTTTTAGAGTTTGCGTTGATCCTTGAGCATTTTGCTTTTGAGCAGGCTAGGGCCTGCAGCACGCATGGGGACGGTAAAGATGCGCTGTCCGCACGTCTTTATGATCTGACAATGAAAAACAGGCCGAAACGTGCTATGATGCCCGCCCCGTGTGCCGCTGTGGCGCTCATGGGACCGATGAAAAGAGCAAACGATGGATAGTGAAACGAACAAGGTCAGCAAGGTCGAAACGACCAAATCTTCGCGAAAGCGGTTATACGGCTATATCTGCGGCATTTTGTCGGGCGTGACCTATGGCACAAACCCGTTATTCGGTCTGCCTTTGCTCAACGACTACCAGATGCCAGTCGACTCGGTGTTGTTCTATCGCTACGCGTCTGCCGCCTTATGCATGGGCATCTGGTGCGCGACGACGCACAAATTTCGTCGCGTTCAGGCACGTCAAACCTGGCTCCTCATCGTGCTCGGCCTGCTGTTTTCGTTCAGCAGCTTCTTTTTGTTCCGCGCCTATCACTACATTCCGTCGGGCATCGCCACGACGATCATCTACGTGGAACCCGTCCTGGTCGCGCTCATCATGGTCGCGCTCAAACAATACCCGACCTGGCAAAAGTGGCTCGCCATTGCCGTTTCGTTTGGCGGCGTCGTCTTGTTGTGTCAGCCTGACACTTCGGCGAGCTACGCGTGGCAAGGCATTTTGCTCGCCTTTTTGGCTGCGTTGTCGTACGCATTTTACATGGTGATCGTCAACATCAGTCGACGCATCAACCTCGTTTCGGGCACTTTTTTGGGCTTTATCACCCTGGTGATCGGCAGCGTGATGTTCTTTTGTGTCTCTCAACCGGCGGGCATAGCCGCCATTCCCGACTTGAAGGCACTCGGCCTCGTCATGGGGCTCGGGCTCGTTCCAACCATTGGTGCGCTCGTCACAATGACGTATGCAACACGCACGGTCGGCGCCACCACGACGGCGGTTTTAGGCGTCATGGAACCGATCACAGCCATGGCCATTGGTGTTCTCATCTTCGACGAAGGTCTCACGATCTACGTCGTTCTGGGATTCTTACTGACAGCGGGAGCCATCGTCTTTATGACCTTGTCGGATCGTCAAAAAATAGTCACCGATTCCGAACCACGTCATTAGACACGAGCCAGAACACATCACGCGATGACTTGCCATGGCAATGCGTCATAAGAAACATGCCATGGCAATACGTCATTAGATTTCCGGTTTCATCGTCGGGAAGAGGATGACGTCACGGATGGATTCGGCGCCCGTAAGAAGCATGCAAAGACGGTCGATGCCGATGCCTTCACCAGCGCAGGGCGGCATACCGTATTCGAGTGCACGCACGTAGTCATCGTCCATCGGATGCGCTTCGTCGTCACCTTCAAGTTTCTTGGTGATCTGGTCGAGGAAGCGTTGACGCTGATCGAGCGCATCATTGAGTTCGTTAAACGCGTTACCAAGTTCGAAGCCCGAAACGAAGATCTCGAAACGATCGACGTAGTTCGGATCCTGCTCGTTGCGGCGTGAAAGCGGCGACACACTGGCGGGATATTCGTAAACGAACGTCGGCTGAATGAGGGTCTCTTCAACTTTCTGATCGAAGATCTCCATGATCAGGTGACCATCCGATTTGTGTTTGATGTCTTCATCACGGAGCGGTTCAGGCAGGTGTTTGACCACGTCTTCGAGGAAAGCACGGTCAGCGAGTTTGTCTTCGCTGACGTTGAGGGCAGCAGCCACGCCTTCGCGAACGCGAAGGCGGCGCCACGAACCGTCCAAATTGATCTCGTTACCAAGATAATTGATCTTGCGCGTGCCACAAACTTCGTCGCAGAGGTACTGAACGAGCTGTTCGGTGAACTCCATCAAAACGCGGTAGGTGCCATAAGCCATGTAGAATTCGATCGTCGTGAATTCGGGGTTGTGCTTGCGGTCAAGCCCTTCGTTGCGGAAACAGCGGTTCATTTCAAAAACGCGTTCAAAGCCACCCACGACGAGGCGTTTGAGGAAGAGTTCCGGAGCGATACGCATATACATGTCGTGATCGAGGGCGTTGTGATGCGTCTTGAACGGACGTGCCGTCGCGCCACCGGCCTGCGTCTGCATCATCGGTGTTTCGACTTCCATGAAGCGGTTGCGAACCATGAATTCACGCACTTTTTGCGTGATCAACGAGCGTTTGTAGAAGGTGTCACGCACGTCATCGTTGACGATGAGGTCGAGGTAACGCTGACGATAGCGAAGTTCCTGGTCGTTAAGGCCATGGAATTTTTCGGGCAACGGACGCAGGCTCTTGGTGAGCATGCGCACCATCGTGCAGCGCAGGGCGAGGTCACCTTTTTCGGTGATGAAAAGCTGACCTTCCGCGGCAAGGATGTCGCCGATATCAAATTTTTTGTAGGCAGCATAAGCTTCGTCGCCAATGACGTTGCGATTGACGAACAGCTGGATGGAGCCAGACTGATCTTTGATGTGTGCAAACGAGCATTTGCCCATCACACGCATCGACATGAGACGGCCACCCAGTTTGCACTGAACGCCGAGTGTTTCGAGTTCTTCGCGAGACAGCGAAGCATATTTGGCTTTGAGATCAGCCGCGTGCGCGTCCGGCATAAAACCGTCGTTATTGTAACCGAGTTTGCCTTCGGCATTGAGAGCAGCGATCTTATCGAGGCGACCTTTCATAATGTTGTTGTACGACTCGGCGACGTATTCGTCGTTCGACGGCGGCAGGACGTTCTCTTTGATCTCTTTGATTTCTTCGGACATTTCGTAATTTCCTTCAGGTTGATGAATTGAACTATGTTGAGGCAACTCTGACTCGCCCTGGGCGTGGGCCCTGCCAGGCGAAGGGGTAGCGGCGTATTTCGCAACGCGAAATAGCCGCGTAGGGGGAGACTTCCCCCTCCCAAAACGAAACAAAGGCGCGTGATGTACGCCTTTTTTCAGAGTTTCCTTAAATCGAAAACGATCTATTACATTATATATATGTTCGACACGCAGACGAGGCAGCCGCCTGCGAAGTCGAGTTTAGGGCAGGTCGTCTTTGGCGTTGGCGAGCAGGGTCGGATCGCCCGCGCCGGCGCTGGCGAGTAGGTAAGTGGTGATGAGTTCGTCAAGATCGCCGTCCAAAACGTCGTTGGTGCGTGAGGTCTCAAAGACCGTGCGGTGATCTTTGACCATCTGGTAGGGATGGAGCACGTAGCTGGCGATCTGGCTGCCAAAGTTGATGGCGCTTTTGTTGGCGTTGATCGCGTCGAGTTTGGCTTCCTGTTCACGCAACTGCTTGTCATACAAGCGCGCGCGCAGAATCTTCATAGCGGTTTCGCGGTTGGAGTGCTGAGAACGTTCGTTCTGGCAGGTCACGACGATACCGGTTGGGAAGTGCGTGATGCGGATGGCCGACGAAGTTTTGTTGACGTGCTGGCCACCGGCGCCGCTAGACCGATAGGTGTCGATGCGGATATCTTCGTCACGGATCTCGATATGGATCGAGTCATCGATCTCGGGATAGACAAAGATGCTCGCGAAAGACGTGTGTCGGCGGGCATTGGCGTCGAAAGGCGAAATACGGACGAGTCGGTGAACGCCCGAGATGGCTTTGAGCAACCCAAAGGCGTATTCGCCGGCGATTTCGAGTGTCGCGGACTTCAGACCGGCTTCTTCACCGGGCAGAAAATCGACGAGATCACACTTGAAATTTTTGCGTTCACAGTAGCGCATGACCATACGGAGCAACATATTTGCCCAGTCCATGGCCTCCGTGCCGCCGGCGCCAGGGTTGATCGAGACGATGGTGTTGCCGTGGTCGTTGGGGCCGCTTAGCATGCGCATCATTTCGAGGCGACGAATACCTTTTTCGGCGGTGTCGAGTTCGGCAACGGCTTCATCGACGAGCGACGCGTCGTCCGACTCTTTGGCAAGCCCCAAAAGCACGTCGGCATCGTCCAAGTGGCCATTTTCACGTGCCATGGTTTCGAGTGTGGTCTGATAGCGGCCTTTTTCCTGCATGATGGCCGTGGCTTTTTCAGCGTCATCCCAAAAATTCGGGTCGTGGGATTCCGCATCGATCCGCTCAACTTCTTCCTGCGCGTGATCTAAGTCAAAGATACCTCCGAAGTTCCTCGTAGCGATCGCGCAAGGAACTTAAACGCGCTGCAACATCTGATAACTCCATTCAAAACCTCCATAGAGTCAAAAAAAGCCGCAGTATTCTAGCAGATATCCTCAACAAAACCATAAATTATTCACACTTTGCGGATTTTCTGCCCAATCCTGATCAGCGAAGTTTGAGAAATTTAGGATTTAATGGTAGAATAAGGGGTTTGAAAACACGCGGTATGCCGTAGCACGGCTGTCCGCATTCGCGTCTATTTTTTATCAGGAACCATTGATGAAGAAACATTGTCTTAGTTTATTATTGCTGTGTGCCATCGTTTTGGGCTTTGCCGCGCCCGCGTTGGCGCAAGCCGATCCTTCTTTTGCGACCGACATGGTCAAAGCCCGACATGCGCCTCGCTATAATGTCCAGTATTGGCGTCCCTCCCCGATGCCTGGCGACTACCTCACGACGCACGGCACCATGGTCGAAGAAGAATGGCGCGTCACCGGCGGTTTCTATCTGAACTACGCCCTCAACCCACTCATCAACCCCATCGGCCAGTCCGAGAGCGCTTCCTCACAGAACCTCGTCAAAAACCAGGTCTACCTCGACCTGTTTGCCAGCATCTCGATGTTCAAATTCCTCGAATTCTCGGTCGTGATGCCCTTCGCGCTCTACATGGACACGGACGCCCAAAAGTTTGATGCCGGCAACGATGAATTTGCCAAAAACGCCATCGGCAACACACTCGGCGGCGGTACCAGCGGCGTCGGTGATATGAGATTCCTGCTCAAGGGCAAGATCCTTGACATTAACGAATACCCCGTCGGCCTCGCTTTGATCGCCGACCTTTCGGCCCCGACCGGACGTGCAGCCAACGAATACACCATGATGGGCGACAACGGCGTCACCTTCGCCATCACCGCCGCCCTCGAACTCAACCCGTGGGCTAAATCCCGTATCGCCTTCAACTTGGGCTACCGCTATCGTCCCGTCACGAACGTCTATGAACGCCACCCCGGTCAGGCGATCATCATCGCCGGTGGCGCCACGATCCCGTTCTTCCTCGATGATCTCGACTTCATCGCCGATCTCCGTGGTGAGATCAACATCAACGACCAAGTCAACCTGAGCCGCGACGCCCAGGAACGCCCGTTTGAAGCCGACTTTGCCTTCCGCTATCGCTTCATTCGTGATCCCGAATCCTGGGCCCGCAACCTCGCCATGACCATCGGTGTCGGCACGGGTACGACCTCCATCGGCGTGCCTGACGTCCGTGCCTTCCTCGGGCTCAGCTTCCACTGGGTCAACGGCGCAGCCCCCGTGCTCGACGCCGAATACGGCGGCTTCATCTCGGCCGTCGATCCCTGCCCAGATCCCGACACCACGCCGGCTGACCTCATTCCCGATCGATGCAAACGACTCGAAGCCGACAGCGACGGCGATACCATCGTCGACAGCAAGGATGCATGCCCGTTCAAGGGCCGCGTCGGACATATCGACGACAATGGCTGCCCGCCTGACCGCGATGGAGACGGTTACGCCGATTACGAAGATCTCTGTCCCGATGAGGGCATCGAAGTCAACGGCTACATCGACAAAAATGGTTGCCCCGCAAAAGACTCCGATGGCGACGGC
>JAZUKH010000222.1:0-7866 GCA_045643185.1 Myxococcota bacterium
CCAATCGTTCGAATCGTAGAGCCGTGTCGCGACACGGCTCTACGATTCGGACGATCGGGCAATAGGCGGCCCCCAAAAACATAAAATCAAAAATCGAGATAGAGATCATGCCATATTTTAATATCGTTGCACAGACAAGTGAGGATACGGTTGTTACCGAATACGAGCCGGTGAAGGCGCGGTCGGACAGTTACCAGAGCGAAGCCGCGTTAGAGCAAGAGTTTATTCGGCTCTTGTGCGAACAGGGGTATGCGTATCTGGACATTCATACCGAAGCGGACCTGATCAGCAACCTTCGTAGGAGCCTTGAAGCGCTGAACGATTATGCGTTTACCGATGCCGAATGGAAGCGCTTTTTTGCGGACTGCATTGCCAATGCGAACGATGGGATTGTAGAAAAGACGCGTAAAATTCAGGAAGATGAGATTCAGGTTCTCAAGCGCGACGATGGGATGTCCAAAAATATCGCGTTAATCGACAAGAAAAACATTCATAATAATCGGCTTCAAGTCATCAACCAATATGAAATTGACAAGGCGGATGGGGCCAAATATCGCAATCGCTATGATGTAACGATTCTCGTCAATGGATTTCCGCTGGTGCATATCGAGCTCAAGCGCCGAGGGGTTGCCATTCGTGAGGCGTTCAATCAGATCAATCGTTATCAGCGAGATTCGTTTTGGGCCGGGAGTGGCTTGTTCGAATATGCGCAGATCTTTGTGATTTCCAATGGCACGAATACCAAGTATTACTCCAACAGCACGCGTTGGAATGCGATCAAAGATGCCAAATCCGGAAAGCAGAAAAAAGAAAAGACCAGCAACAGCTTTGAGTTTACTTGTTTCTGGGCCGATGCGAATAATAAAGTGATTCCGGATCTCATCGATTTTACAAAGACATTCTTTGCAAAACATACGCTTTTGAACGTGTTGACCAAATACTGCATTTTCACATCTGAAAACATGCTGATGGTCATGCGACCGTATCAGATAACGGCGACGGAACGCATCATGAACCGCATCGAGATCGCCAATAATTATAAGAAATACGGCAGTATTGAAGGCGGTGGCTATATTTGGCACACGACGGGTTCGGGTAAAACGCTGACATCGTTTAAGACGGCGCGGCAGGCCTCGAAACTTCCGTACATCGACAAGGTTCTGTTTGTCGTGGATCGTAAGGATCTGGATTATCAGACGATGAAGGAATACGACCGCTTCGAAAAGGGGGCGGCCAACAGTAATACGAGTACGGCGATTTTGAAGCGTCAGCTTGAAGATGACAATGCGCACATCATCATCACGACCATTCAAAAACTGGCAACTTTCATCAAAAAGAACGCCGGTCATGCCGTTTATAAGAAGCACGTAGTTATTATTTTTGATGAATGCCATCGCAGTCAATTTGGTGACATGCATGCCGCGATCGTCAAGAATTTTAAGAAATATCACCTGTTTGGCTTTACGGGCACGCCGATTTTTGCCGTGAATGCCGGTGCGCTAAAACACGCGCAGTTCATGACCACAGCGCAGACCTTTGGCGATCAGCTTCACACCTATACGATCGTGGATGCGATCAACGATAATAATGTTTTACCGTTCCGAGTGGATTATCTCAAGACCATGGAAATCGATGTAGATATCGATGACAAACAAGTGTGGGATATCGACCGAGAAAAGGCCTTTATGGCACCTGCAAGAATAAGGCTTGTGTCAAAATATATATTGGAACACTTTAATCAAAAAACCTATCGCGGCGATAAGTTTTATCAATTTAACAAACTGAAAAATATTAAAGAAGTCGCCTCTGCTCCCCATGGCAAAGTGGAGGAAATCAAACAAAAGCAGCAGATCAACGGGTTTAATTCTATTTTCTGCGTAGCCTCAGTCCCCATGGCCAAGCTCTATTATGAAACATTCAAAACGTTGATGGACAATAAACCTTCACAACAGCTGCGCATTGCGGTGATTTATAGTTTTGGAGCCAATGAGGCAGAATCGGACGGCATTCTCGATGAAGAAGATCCCGAAGACACGTCTGCACTGGATCAGAATTCGCGGGACTTTCTGGAAGCCGCAATCCAAGATTATAACCAGATGTTCCACACAAACTATTCTACAGACGCCGATCGATTTCAGAATTATTATAAAGACGTGTCCCTTCGCATGAAGAACAAGGAACTGGATCTGCTGATCGTCGTCAACATGTTCTTGACGGGGTTCGATGCGACAACGATGAATACGCTCTGGGTGGACAAGAATTTGAAGATGCACGGGTTGATTCAGGCGTTCAGCCGAACCAACCGAATTCTCAACAGCGTCAAGACTTTTGGGAATATTGTATGTTTTCGCAATTTACAAAAACGCGTGGATGAAGCCATCTCACTCTTTGGTGATAAGCATGCATCGAGCATCGTGTTATTAAAGAAATTCGACGATTATTATAAAGGCTACATCTCTGAGAATGGCAAACCAATGCCCGGGTATGTAGATTTAATCGAGGATTTGCAGAACAAATTTCCATTGAGCGAAAATACGATCCTGGGCGAACAGAATCAAAAAGACTTTATTACCTTGTTTGGTTCAATTCTGAAAATGAGAAATCTGCTTTCATCATTTGATGAATTCGCTGGTCAGGAAATTCTTTCCGAACGCGATCTTCAAGATTACCTCGGTCGATATCAGGATCTTCACGACGAATGGAAAAACAAAAAGTACGCTCAAAACAAAGAAGATATTACCGATGATGTCGTCTTTGAAATCGAGCTGATCAAGCAGATCGAGATCAACATCGATTATATTCTTTCACTTGTGATGGAATATCACGACACGCATTGTAAAGATAAAGAAATTTTAATCAACATCAAGAAGGCAGTCGATGCAAGCCCTGAACTTCGCAGTAAAAAAGAGTTGATTGAAAACTTCATAGCACGCATCAATGATACGTCGGATGTCATGAGCGATTGGTCTAATTATATTGCCGAAGAGCACGAACGCCAGCTGACTCAGATCATTGCGGATGAAAAACTCAAGGAAGATGAAACGAGACGATTCCTTGAGAATGCCTTCCGTGACGGCGAACTCAAGACGACCGGCACAGACATTGACAAGCTGCTGCCCCCCGTTTCACGCTTCGGTGGCGGCAAACGTGCCGAGAAAAAGCAAACGGTCATCGATAAGCTCAAGGCGTTCTTTGAACGGTTTTTTGGGATTAGCAGCGGCCGCGATTGACGCCGAAGAGACGTGCAGACTGCGCGTCTCTTCGGGTGAAAACACATTACGAATGGCGAATGAGCTCGAGGATATTCGCAAAGTCATCGATGACGTGGTCGGCGTGGCAGGCGAGCAGTTCCTCGCGCGTGCCGTTGCCGTATGTCACGCCACAGGTGTATACCCCAGCCCGTGCGCCCATGAGAATGTCGTAAGTCATATCGCCCACGACGAGGGCATTTTGGGACGCAATGCCCATTTTTTCGAGAATGTAGATCACGGCGTCGGGCGCGGGTTTAGGCGATTTCACGTCGTTGGAGCCAACCACATAGTCGAGCAACGGCATCATGTCGTAGCGTTCACAAAACAGCTCGACCGACTTATGGGCACGCGACGAAGCGACGGCCAACCGAATGCCCTGCGCGTGAAGCGCGTTGAGCGTCTCCATGACGTGAGGAAACAACGAGGGAAATGTCTCTTCACGCGTTTTTTCAAAACTGCGTCGATAAGTAACACAGCAGACATCAGCCGCTTCGTCGCTGAGCCCCGGCACGAGTTCCTTAAAACAGCCTTCGAGCGGCAGACCGATCGTGGCAGCACAGGCGGCATCGTCTCGCATCGGGTAACCGAGTTCGGCGAGCGTCATCTGCAAGGTACGCACGATCAGCTGCTGAGAGTCGCAAAGCGTGCCGTCAAAGTCAAAAATGATCGCCTGAATATCTTTCATCCAATGTTCCTTTTCTTTAATTTTGTCGATTCTTTCGCGCGGCTTGGGCGCGGCTTGGGGTATTTTCTAGTATACTCTAAACACCTTTTCGCCTCTCGCGCGGTGTGGGCGCGGCTTGGGGAAGGGTAACTCAGAAACCATGGATTCAAAAAGTTTTTTCAGAAGTTCGCGGTCTTCAATATCCTCGATCCAGAGCATATTCTTAGCCCCGGGATAGGGCGAGATCTGCTGGGCATTGGGCAAAATAGCCTGACTTGATGGCGTGATCTTGACCAAAAGTCGATCGTCATAGATACCGCCCACGACTTTGCCCTGACAATATAAGATGTATTCACCCATCATCGCACGATGACCAATGTCGTGAACGCTGGAAAGCTGAAACAGCACATATTCGAGCATACTCTTTTGTGACGCCATGTTATTCCTCCTTAGTCAAATGCGGACCGGTAAAGACGTGCGGCCCGCGCGGTCAACTCGACTGATTGTAACACACGTTGGTTACCATTCAGCCGGTTATTTGCTTGTCTGGTCAACAACACAAAAATCTCAGCCGTAGCGAAGCCGAAGGCAAGCAGGCTGAGATTGGGTGAGCGGACGCGATTTGTCCGAAGCCGAAGTGTAGCGACGTAACGTGGTACGTCGTCGCAGCCGCCGATTCCATACTTAAGTTTACGATGATCTACCTTAACTTTTAAGGATCAACGCAAAATCTAAAACAAATTATGATCCCCGCCTTAGATGTAACACACGTTGATACCAATCAGGGGATAAATGTTGACAAATGCTGAAGGGCGAGTGAATAATATGAGGTTTGATCGGCCCAAGATGCCGAGTGGCATGGCCGCGTTCTTAACATAACTAAGGAGTGATATTCATGCTGGACGTCAAATATGTCCTTTCCAACCTCGACGAAGTCATTGAAGGACTTCGTTTCCGTAACGTCAAAATCGATTTTGAAGAGATCCGCGCTCTGAGCGAAGAACGCCGCGCCAAATGCAAACGTTATGATGACTTGCGTTGCATTCAGCGTCAAAAAAGCGACGAAATGCGTAAGATCGACAAATCCCAGGCTGAACAGCTTCGTGCCGAACTCAAAGACATGAGTGCCGAACTCAAAGCCATTGATGCGCGCAAAACTGAGATCGATGAAACGCTCCAGAAACTGATGCTCTATATCCCGAATATTCCGGATCCCGAAGTGCCGCAAGCGCCGGATGAAGAATCCAACAAAGAAATCCGTCGTTGGGGCGAACCCAGAAAATTCGATTTCGAACCCAAAGCCCACTATGACCTTGGTGAAGCCTCCAACCTGATCGATTTTGAACGCGCTGCAAAGATCTCCGGTGCCCGTTTCGCCGTCCTTCGTGCCGCTGCCGTCAAACTCGAACTCTCCCTCATTCGCTTCATGCTCGATGTCCACGAAGAACGCGGCTACACCATGATCATGCCGCCTTACATGGTCAATCGTGCCTCCATGACCGGTACAGGACAGCTTCCTAAATTCGAAGAAGACGCCTACAAGACCAACGAAGATATGTTCCTGATCCCGACGGCTGAAGTGCCTGTCACCAACCTTCACCGCGACGAGATCCTCAACCCCGAAGACCTCCCCATCAAATACTGCGCCTACAGCGCTTGCTTCCGTCTCGAAGCCGGCAACTACGGAAAAGACACCCGTGGTATCATCCGTCAGCACCAGTTCGACAAGGTTGAACTCGTCAAATTTGCTAAACCCGAAGATTCCGAAGCGGAACACCAGAAACTCGTCAACGACGCCGAAGAGATCCTCAAACGCCTCAACCTGCCCTACCGCGTCATGCTGTTGAGCGCCGGCGACATGGGCTTCTCCGCTCGTAAATGCTACGACCTCGAAGTTTGGCTCCCCTCACAGAACTGCTATCGCGAAATCTCAAGCTGCTCGAACTTCGGCGACTACCAGGCCCGTCGCGCAAACATCCGTTATCGTACCCCCGATGGCAAAGACAAAACCGCTTTCTGTCACACGCTCAACGGCTCCGGACTCGCCGTCGGCCGTACCATGGTCGCCATTATGGAAAATTACCAGCGTGAAGACGGCAAAATCGTCGTGCCTGAAGCACTTCGTGACTATATGAAGTGCGATATCATCGGGTAATCAGGCCCCGCCAGGCGAAGGGGTAGCGACGTATTGGCAATGGCGACGTTTCGCCATTGACAATAGGCGCGTAGGGGAAGGCCTTCCCCTCCCCTATCTACAATATATAATGATTAGGCGCTGCTTCTGTGGCGCCTTTTTTGATATTTTTCGCAAAGATTCCTATGGCTAAAAAAAATAATAAACCGCAGAAACAGAATATCGATCCGAATTCCAATAGTCTCGACCTTTCAAAAGGCTTTGGAAACGGCGCTTTCGCGAGCCTCAAGAGCCTGCAGGAAGTCCGAAAGGCTGAAGCAGAAGACAAGGCGCTTGCTCAGAAACAACTCGAACAGGCACGTCTTGAAGCGCAAAAGGCCGCGCAGAAAGCCGCTGAGCTTGAATGGCAATACGAGAATGCCACAGGACGCGGAAAATATACGCGATTTACCGAAGAAGACCTCACGGATACCTCCAATATGTCGGATATGGAGATCTTTGAGGCCTCAATGAAAAAGCTCGATCAGGCCGACCTCTACACCGAAAAGTTCAACAAAAAAGAAGCCCCCAAAAAGGTCGTCGAAGCTGAACACCAGGTCACGATGACCGAAGAAGAAAAGGAGTTTGCGCTCTTTACGCAGGAAATGGCCATTACGCAGGTCCAACGCCTGCAGAAGCCGGGCAAGAAGGCCAAACAGACGCCCGTGCCCGAACGCCTGAATCCCAACATCAACGCGGCACCAAGCGAGCGTCCGGCCAATACGCGCACCGATTTCGTCACCCCCGTCGTCACGGTCACCCAGTCGGTTAAAGGCCCTGACGCACTCGCCGAGACACAGGATCAGCCGCAAGACCCGCTCACCGAGAACCAGCACCACTATCTCAAAGAGATCCATCGCTATCAGGAGCGCTTTGGCGGCATCATAACGCTCAAACTGCGCGGCTATGCACTCGAAGCGGCAATGCGACGCCTCAATGACTTCATCGACGCCTGCTGCTGCGAAAAACGCCAATATGGTCTCGTGATCTGCGGCAAAGGTCTCGGCAGTCAGGGGGAACCAGTCATCAAGCTAGAGACCATCGCACGATGCAAAGCCGATGACCGAATCGTCGAATATGTGCCCGTACTCAATGAAGACGGCGATTTCGGCTCACTCTACATCGTTTTCAAGACGAAATAATGCCTTATGAAACGCCTTTTCAGACTTCTGATTCCCTTGTGCCTGGCCGTCACGGCGACAGCATGCGCCACCACCGCGTCTGAGACCCTGCAAAGAACGCGGGACTTTGTGCCTGAAACTCAGCGACAGACCCGCCATGACGCCATTCAGTTCGTCAGCAAAGGCGCTTTTATCACCAACATTCAAGATTCCAGGGCTTTTCAGCCGGGCACATGGGTGCGCGGCATGCCCGCCAACGAACTTTGGCCCAAAGACGACACGCCGCCGGTCGTGCTGATCGCCCGTGTTGCGGAACGCACCAAAAAACTGGCCCGGCTTGAGATACTCAACTATGCCGATGGCCTACGCGATTCGTATGATCTGACGGCGGTGCCTTACCAGAACGCGACGCCCGAAGCGGCAGACGACCACGCCAAAAAAGCCGCCAACGCAGTCACGGCCTATCCGACACACGCCATCAACAAACGCGTACTCGTGCCCGACCACCACGACGCCAAAAGCGCGCTCGTCGCGCAGCCCGGCCTCAACGATATTCGCGGCAACGAAGTGTTTGGCGCCATCGACCTTGACCGCGCCGACCAGCGTCTGGGCGCCGCACTGACCGCCATACTGACCGTCAAGGCAACCAATGCCGAA
>JAZUKH010000223.1:0-48101 GCA_045643185.1 Myxococcota bacterium
AAGTGTTTGAGTGAAAAATCATAGTTATTGTTGCGCCAACCGAGTGACGACACCACAGCGGCTGGAGGCCGCAGATTTGCATAACCCCGGGCGTACGCCCAAGCGGACGCCCGGGGTGGCGTACTACACCCCAAATGAGCGCCTGGAGGCGCGCACCGGCAACGCCGGGGTTGTCGAAGCCGAAGGCAAGACGGGCTCGGTCGACGCAGCCGCTCACTATTGTTACCCGCGCGCCAAAGGCGCGCGGGTTATATCGGCTGAACAGTAACCTCTAGTTGAGCCGTAAAGAATGGGTAAGTGGAGCCACGAGGTTAATCGATGATGGTCAAAATGTCGTCAAACCCTGTCATGGTAAACACTTCCATGATGTTGGCACACACGTGGTGAACGTTGAGGGTGCCCTGGCGGTCTTCCATCATTTTTTGAGCGTTAAGCAAAACGCGAAGACCCGCGGATGAGATGTATTCGAGTTTTTCGAAGTCGAGGTCGATCTGGTGAATGTCGGTGCCGATGGCATTGATTTCGGCTTCAAGTTGAGGGGCTGTTATGGCGTCAAGGCTGTCGTCAAGCGAGAGCGTGATTTGAGTGCCGGATTGTTTCTTGGTGATATTCATGGATTCTCCTAAACGAGGCATATAGCGCGAAAAGCGCGTTGTTGGCGGCGTTTTTAGCACAGTGACGTGCTTTTGACCACAATGCGTTGGTGGCAGGCACGGGGTGTGGGCAAAGTTGATCTGATAAATGACGGGATCAGCGTTCGAATCGGGCGCGGACGAGGTGAGGCGCGGCACTTTGGGCGTGCAGACAGCACGCGTAGTGGTAGTTGGGCTCCAGGGCGAGTTCGCAAAACGACCAGGGGCCAGCCTCGACGGATTGTTCGACGGTGACTGAAGTTTGAGTGAGTTGAATGCAAAACTTGTCGAGCGCCAAGTCAAAACCAAGCCCTGTGGCCTTCATGAAGCTCTCTTTGAGCGTCCAGAATCGGTAAAAACACGCATTTCGCGCATCGTCGGTCGGTTGAGACGCGATCGTGGCGTATTCGCTCGGAACAAAGAATTGTTTTGCCAGAGCTAGGTCAATGGGTCGAATGATCTCGACATCGCAACCGACTTCGACGTCGGCCAGGGCGCACATGACTCGGGCGCCGGCGTGTGAAAGGTTGAAGTGTAATGTCGGGTGCGAAGCTAAATAGGGCTTTTGCTGGGCGCCGTAAGCGATCTGAGCTTGGTGTGGGTCAACGCCGTGATCGCGCAAAGCCTGGTTGAGCAAAAGCTCGGCGCCGAGTGACAGACGCTTGTCTTTGGTAAAACGCAGGTGATCAATTTTGGTGCGACGAGCCGCCGAGACCGCACGATATTGCTCGTCAAAAAGCGCTTCGTTTTGAAGCGCATCGGTGTCGGCGACGTAGATCGTCAGCATTACAGGAGCGTTAAGATGTCGGCAAAGCCCGTCATTTCAAAGACGTCACGGATCGTTTCGCAAACATGGCTGATGGTCATTTTGCCTTTGATGCGATTCATGCGTTTTTGGAGCGTGAGCATCACACGAAGTCCTGCCGACGAGATGTAGTCGAGTTTTTCAAAATCAAAGCTCAACTCGGTCACATCTTCGAGTTCGGTGTTGAGTGAACTTTCGAGTTCAGGTGCCGTATTGGTATCGAGTCGTCCTTCAAGAACGACGTGCAAACTATTTCCGTTTTTCGTTTTAACGATATTCATACAACTTGCCCTTTTCATAGACATTTGTCGTGTTTCAAAAGATGCTAAAACATAACACAAAAATGTCGAAATGGCACGGTGGAAGGCGAAATTTGAGAGGTTATGGGTTACTCATGTGGTTAAAGGCCCTGCCAGGCAGGGGGTAGCGGCGTATGGGCGACTGCCCATAGCCGCGTAGGGGGGGACGCCCCCCTGCCTGAATCACAATTAACCGAGCATGTTTCTGGCTTTGGTCAATTTGTCGAGTTCGATGCGGCCGTTTTCGACGCGAGCTTTTTCGGTTTCGACGACATCGGCTTTGGCGCGTGCGACGAAGTTCGGGTTAGAGAGCTTCTTTTCGCTGCTTTCGAGGTCTTTTTTGACCTTGGCGATGGCTTTGTCGAGACGATCGCGTTCCGCAGCGATGTCGATGAGGTCGGCGAACGGAATGACGATCTCGATGCCGTCGGCGACGCCGAGAGCGCAGGGCGCGGGTTTGGCGTGGCTCGTTTCGGCGACGACGATGTCTTCGACCTTGCCGAGTTGCTTGATGGAGGCTGCCATGGATTCGACGATGTTGCGTTTGGCCGCGTCATCGCTGAGGGCGAGTAGCTGAGGAATGGCTTTGGACGGCGCGATGTTGGCTTCACCACGGATGTTGCGGATCGCGCTGACGATCGCGATGAGCGTGCGCGTGCGTTCCGATTCTTTTTCGTTGAGGAGCGCTTCGTTGACGACCGGCCACGGGGCGATCATGATCGATTCGGGCGCGTTGGCCGTCTTGGGCAGATTCTGCCAGATCTCTTCGGTGATGAACGGAGCAAACGGGTGCAGCAGGCGGAGGATCGTTTCGAGGACATGGACGAGCACGAGACGCGTGGTCTTGCGCTGAGCGGCCATCGTGTCATCCTTGCTGTAGAGCACGACTTTGCTGAGTTCGATGTACCAGTCGCAGTATTCGTTCCACAAGAAATCGTAGATGCACTGGGCGGCTTCGTTGAAGTTGAAGGCTTCGATCTGGTCGGTGACGGTCTTGACGACGCGGTTGAGGCGATCGAGGATCCAAGCGTCGGCCATTGACAGGTCTTTGGCGTCGAACGGTTCTTTGCAGCCATCCTTTGAGATGTTCGAATAGATGCCTTCTTCGTTTTCAACGTTCATGAGCACGAAGCGGCTGGCCTGCCAAACCTTATTAAGAAATGCGCGATAGCCTTCGATGCGTTTGATGTCGAGACGCACGTCGCGGCCTTGCGCCGCCAGCATGGTCAGTGAGAAACGGAGCGCGTCGCTGCCCTGCGGGTCGATGCCGTTGGGATAGTCGTCGAACAGCTGTTTGGACGCGGCTTTTTCGTCTTCCGGCACCGATTCGGGCTTGCAGCCGTAGATCAGCAGCAACGGGTCGATGACGTTGCCCTTGGTTTTGGACATTTTGACGCCCTGTTTGTCACGGACGAGGGCGTGGAAATAGATGTCTTTGAACGGTGTGACGCCCATGAAGTGGATGCCGAACATCATCATGCGGGCGACCCAGAAGAAGATGATGTCTGCGGCCGTCTCCATGACGCTCGTCGGGTAGAATTTCTTGAGTGTGTCGGTGTTTTCAGGCCAACCCATGGTCGAGAACGGCCACAGACCGGAGCTGAACCACGTGTCGAGAACGTCGGGTTCCTGGATCAGGTGTGTGCCGCCGCAGACGGGGCATTTTTCGGGTTTGGCTTTGGCGACGATCGGCTTGGCCGCCGCGTCGATGCGCAGATCCGGGTCTTTCTGGCCGGGGTTCGTGATGTAGTGAATGTGGCCTTTGCAGCAATCTTCGCAGTACCAGGCCGGGATCTGGTGACCCCACCAGAGCTGACGGCTGATGCACCAGTCGCGGATGTTGTTCATCCAGTTGAAGAATGTCTTTTCCCAAAGACGCGGCGTCATGCGCGTCTCGCCCTTTTCGACGGCTTCGATCGCGGGTTTGGCCAGAACTTTGGCGTTGACCCACCACTGCGGCAGAAGCAGCGGTTCGACGAGGGCGCCGGAACGCTGGGAGCGGGACGGCATGTGGCGATAATCCTCAACGCGGACGAGATTGCCCGTCGCTTTGAGATCTTCCACGACGACTTCGCGGCACTTTTCGCGCGTCAAACCGCGGTATTTTTCGGGCACGTTGTTGGTCATGCAGGCGTCGATGCCGATGACCTGGATGCGTTCGAGGTGATTGCGTTTACCGGTTTCAAAGTCGTTGAAGTCGTGAGCCGGCGTGATCTTGACAGCACCGGTACCGAACTGCATATCGGCGGCTTCGGCGTCGGCAATGATGGGAATTTCGCGGTCGGTCAGCGGAAGCTTGACTTTCTTGCCAACGATGGCTTTGTAGCGTTCGTCGTCGGGGTGGACCGCCACGGCCGTATCGCCAAACAGCGTTTCAGGACGCGTGGTGCCGATCTCGATCGAACCTGTGCCGTCCACAAGGTCATAGCGCAGATGCCAGAGGTGACCGGCTTCTTCTTCCTGGTCGATTTCGAGGTCACTCAAAACCGTTTGGGCAACCGGATCCCAGTTGACGAGGCGTTCGTCACGATAGATCAGGCCTTCTTCGTAGAGTTTGACGAAGACTTCGCGCACCGCTTTGGACAGACCTTCGTCCATCGTGAAGCGTTCGCGTTCCCAGTCGCAGCTGGCACCAAGGATCTTGAGCTGTTCAATAATGTTGGAGCCCTTTTCGCGTTTCCAGGCCCAGACGCGGTCGAGGAAGGCGTCACGACCAATTTCAAGACGCGTTTTGCCTTCTTTGGCGAGTTGACGTTCAACCATGACTTGGGTCGCGATGCCAGCGTGGTCGGTGCCGGGAAGCCAAAGCGCTTCAAAGCCTTGCATTCTCTTAAAACGTGTGAGCAGATCCTGGATCGTGACAAACAACGCATGACCCATGTGAAGCTTACCCGTGACGTTGGGCGGCGGGATCACGATGGTAAAAGGCGGTTTCTTGGAGTGCTCGTCGGCGTGGAAATAGCCTTTCTGCGTCCAAAACGGGTACCAGCGTTTCTCGACGTCTGTCGGATTGTAGTTCTTATCGATCATTCTATGTCTGCTCCCTGAAAAAATTCAGATAAAAGTAAGTCAAAAAGGGCATTTGTGCGCACGATGCGCAAAATTGCGCCCCAAAAAAGCGGCGCGCTTTTTACCACATTCACGCGCGCATTGGCAACAGGTGAGACGCTTATTATAATGTAATAGATTAACACTCAGCCATGGATCATATCTTTCAGTTTGTTCGTTTATTGTTGAATATTTAATTTTTGAGCAGGCCTGGGCCTGCTGCGCGCAGGGGGCCGCTGGCGCCCGGCCCCCTTGCATCCCCCGGCGCTTTTCTTGTCGGCCGTGTGGAACTCGCTTCGCTCAAACATGCCACACGGCCGTACCAACTTCAGGAACAGTTACGATAAATCAACGCAAACTTCGTTTGGAGTCGGCGGCCGCGAACTTGCCTTCGGCTTCGAACAAATCGCGTCCGCTCGCCGATCTCAGCCTGCTTGCCTTCGGCTTCGCTACGGCTGAGATTTATGTATTTTGCCTACTCCGGCTGAACAAGTAACTGTAATAGATTAACACTCAGTCAGGCTTACAATTCGTTTTAGGTTTTGCGTTACATACCTTCAAAATGACCGCCGATCTCACAGGTTTGAAAGATGCGGTCGACAGCTGGACGATATTGTTCGACGGTTTGGGCGATACGGATCTTGTGAACGGCCTTTTCGGCGTCGATGAATAGAGTTCCAATGTAGAACCAGAGTTCTTTCATGCGGTGAAGGAGTGGAGAAAGGCCGCCGTTTTGCGCTTCGTAGTTTGCGTAGAGCGCGTCGTGATAGCGACGAAGTTCGGTTTTGGTGATCGGTTTGCCGCCAAGGATCTCTCGATGGAGCGCTGGATCAGCGATTATGCCGCGTCCGAGCATGATCGCGGCGAGGTGGTCATTTTGGCCAAACCGCGCCACAAAGGCGTCATGCGACGATTTGGTAAAAATGTCGCCGTTGTAGCAAATGCGATGCTGCGTCACATTCAGACAGGCTTCAAACACGTCCAGGTTCGCATGGCCTTTGTAGAGGTCTTTTTGACAGCGCGCGTGAATGATCAGTTCATGCAATGGGTAACGGTTATAGAGCTCCATGAGTTGACAGGCCTGACTGAGGTCGTCTTTGCCAAGGCGCGTTTTGATCGAGATCTTGGGGCCGTCGTTGGCCGTTCCGTCAAAAATGCCGTCAAGGAACTGGGCCAGTGCGTCTAGATCGGCGAGCATGCCCGAGCCCTTGTGTTTGGTCACGATCGTGGGCATCGGACAGCCAAGGTTGAGGTTGACGACCGGGTAGCCGAGCGCATGCAGTTCGTGTGCAGCCCACACGAAGTCGTCAACTTTGTTTGCCATGATCTGCGGCGTGAGCGTGATCTCCGCGTTGTTTTGAGGATCGACGTCGCGTTTTTCCTTGTTTTCAAACTTGTGAGTCTGTTTGGCTGACAAAAATGGTGAGAAGTAACCGTCCATGCCGGGAAAAAGGGCGTGGTGGACATTTCTGTAGGCAAAACCTGTGATGCCTTCGAGCGGTGCAAAGTAGTATTTCATCTTGACCTTGTTTGGGTGTGACTGGGCGCCGGAACTGGACGAGTCGGGGAAAAAAAACAAAACCTACATGTAGGTACTAATTTATTCCCCCACTATTTATATTGCCACGGCGTTGAAAAACGTGACGTTTTTTTTTCAAAAAAGTTGTTGCGACTGTTGAGACGTGTCGCGACTGTTGAGACGTGTTGCGACTGTTGAGACGTGTCGCGACACGTCTCAACGGCGTGAAAGATGAAAAATCGGTTTTTTAACGGGAAACTGACTTTGTGTGGTACAAGATAGATTGGTTTGGGCCGTTATTTTATCAAAACGCCACGGATGAGTTTATGTATCCTGATCTTCTTGAAATATTCGGTGTGACGCTTCACGGATTGATGTTTGAACGCGTCCTTTGGGGAATTGGTGTGCTTGTGATGCTATGGGGCGTTGTGAGCACGATCTCGATCTTTTTGAAAGGCAGGATCGGCGAAGCCATTGTCCAGGGACTGATCGTGGTGGCGATCCTTTACTGGTGTGCGCAGTCTCTGACAGCGACGTTCATGCCGAACTACGTGTTGACGTTCCAGCAACCGGTGGTCATTCACTCGTATGCGTTTTGCATTTTGTTGGGGATCATTTTTGGGACGCTGAGCGCGATGTGGATGGCGCCGAATCGTGGCATTCAGAAGTCGTGGATCGTGAAACTGTGTTTGTGGTTTGTACTGATCGGCTTTGTGGGGGCTCGTGCAGCCCACGTGATCGTCGAGCGCCAGTTTTATTTGGATTCGTGTTTCAACCCGTCGGTGGTGGGGTTGGCTGAACCGAACTGTTGGCGTGCGTTGGATGTGTCGGAAGGCGGTTTAACGTTTTACGGTGGTGTGATCGCAGGTTTTTTAGTCCTGATCGTGGGTTACATCATTCAACGACGTCGCAATCCGAACTTTAAGCTGTTCCACCTGGTGGATTCGCTGGCCGTCGCGTTGGCGATGGCGCATGGTTTTGGGCGCATCGGCTGTCTGGCTGCCGGCTGTTGTTGGGGCGCGCTGACGACGTCTGGCTGGGGCGTACATTATCCGCCGGGGTCGTTTGCGTATGTCGAATTGGCCAAGGATCCGAACTGGATGCCGGTTTTGGAGGCATTAGGTCGGACGCCGGCCATGCATCCGTCGCAGCTGTATGAGGCTGGCGGTGAGTTTATTTTGTTTGCGATCATGGTTTGTATGGCCGTGCGTCAGCATCGTCGTCAGGATGACCTGATCTACGAGGTCGCATCGCAGGTCCCCGGGGCCAAACGTTCAAAGCGCTCACGTCGTATCATGCCCAAGCTTTTTGGCGGAAAAGAGGGTGACATGGGCGACGCCAGTGCCAAAGCCCCGGAACGCGAGTCGCAGGTCAAAGTTGATAGCTCGGGAAATCGCGAAGTGGCACTGGATTCGTCGCTTTCATCTGCCCTGAACGGGCTTTCCTCGCTTCAGGAAATGCCAAAAGAATCCAACGACTCGCCGGCAACCGCTGTGCCTTTGCTCAAAAAATCGGGTGACGCGGGCAGAGCGGGGAACGATGCTGCCAGCAAAGTGCCCGTGCTCACGCGCAAAGAAGAGCCGAAACGCAACGTGATGATCGACATCGAACAGGGGCCGTTGGCTCAGAAGGCTCGCGTGCGTCACGCGCTCAACCTCATGAAGTCCAGTCAAAAAGCTAAGGATGAAGAATCCGCCAAGTCGGCCGCTCCGGAATTATCGATGGTCGAGCGTTATATGCCTGAACAGCCGGGTAAGATCACGGCATGGTGGTTCATCGGCTACGGTGTGTTGCGCTTCGTCGTTGAAATGATGCGCGATGATACTGAACGCGGTTACTACCTTCAAAAAGTGTTTCCTGAGATCAACCGGTTTCTGGACGTTTCGCCCGATCATGTTACGGTGCTTTCGACGAGTCAGGGGATCGCACTCGGTATGATCGTGTTTGGTATGATTGCTTTGCTCTGTTCAACAAAAAAACGCGCGTAGCCGTATGTTTTGTGGTATAGGGTAATTTAGTGCGCAATGGTGCGCTCATCACTTATGAAAATGGATCGGGTGTACGATGGATTTCTTTACACGAATGTTTACATCGATGGCTCACTCTTCAGCGAACCGTTATAAAAACAGGATCCGTGCGCAGGTGACGCGTGCCACTGTAGGTAAAGTGCAGGCTAAATCTATGTCTGCGCTCGAAAAACTCGATCAGAAGGCATACAAAGCGACCGATAGCGTGACCGGTTTGGCGAAGCAGGACAAGGCGCCTGCGTCGAATCTGGGGGGCGCGAAAGGTGGCGGTAATGCGGGCAATGGCGGCGGCCAAATGGCTCGCGGTAATGCGGGCAATGGCGGCGGTCAAATGGCTCGCGGTAATGCAGGCAATGGCGGCGGTCAAATGGCTCGCGGCGGAAATGCTGGTGGTGGCCAAATGGCTCGTGGCGCTAACGCTCAACCGGGAACCGCAATGGTCGCTCAAAGTCGTTCTTCCAAAAATCAGCAGGATTCAGCAAAAATGGGTAAAGGAAAAAAGAATAAACGTCAGCAGGCTATGATGGTGGCTTGCACCAATTGTGGCTCAGATCTTCAGGCCGATTGGGATATGTGCCCGTATTGCGGAACGCCCGTCGGTCAGGTCGGCGCCGCGGCGCCGCAGCCCATGGTCGGTATGCAGGCCAATATTCCTGATCAAAGCGAAAAAACGGTCGCCATCAATCTCGATGAGTTTAATAAATCGGAACATCGCTCCGTCGTCGGGTGGATCGTCGCGCAAAACGGTAACCACCGTGGCGAAGATTTCCGTATCTTTGACGGCAAAAACATTCTTGGAACGGCTGCAGACTGCGATATCGTTATCACCGACCCGTACCTCTCCGCCAAACATTGTACCATCCGCCACGAGAACGGTAACTTCCAGGTCACTGACCTCGACTCGATGAACGGCACGTTCGTGAACCAAAAACGTTGCACCAAGTCCGATCTCATCGATAACGATACCATTCGACTGGGACGAACTGAGTTCAAATTCAAATCTCTGTTCTAATTCTCTTGACCTCGTTCTTAATCAATTGACGCCAAAAAAATGAAGGCCTATAATAAAACCCGATTTTTTGTGGCTCGCAGGCAGTAAACCTACGCCTCATCTTTGATACTCAAATCATGTGGAGTTTCCGCAATGTCTAAATTCAAAGCCCTGGCTTCTGTTGCTCTTACACTCGCAATCGGTGTCGCAGTCTCCGCTTGTGCCCCTGAAGAATACGGCGTCTGCACGATTCCCAGTACCTCTAAATCTCGCGCCGCTTGCATCGCTAACGAATCTCAGGCTGCTACTTGCGTCGTTCAGTACGTCTTCGATTGTGACTCTTTCCTTTGCGGTATCTATAATGATGATGGCCCCTATTGCACCCGTCAGTGCGAACCTTCCGACGACGAATGCCGCGAAGCCGGTTACGTTAACGAAGATGGCACCGTGAATCGCGCCCTTTGCGATTGTCCCGAAGGCAAAGATTGCGTTTCGGGATGCCCCGAAGGCGGTAAATGCGTCGAATGGACAAAAGGTACGTCCGCTTTCTATTGCGTCCGTCCTTCCTAGTTCGCTTTTCGAATGAAGCTTAAAAGCCCGCATTTGCGGGCTTTTTTTGTCTCAGTTTCGGCAAATCATTCAAATCATAAAACGAAAGCCCGCGTTTGGCGGGCTTTGACGTTTTCAAAAGACTTAGTTTTTCGTGAAATGGACGCTCATCGTGGCGTTTTTGCCGACGTAGATCTCACGTGATTTCGAAAATTTCTTGGTGTCGAGGAAATACACGCGAACGGTGTGCGAGCCAGAAGCCACTTCATATTTCGTGAGCGGCGACTTGGAAGCGACGAGCTTGCCATCGATGTAGACCTGCGCTTCACTTTCGGCGGTGACGGATAAAAAGCCTTTCGTCGCTTTGTTGTCCGTCTTGGGCTCTTCTTTTTTGGGCGCGGCCTTTTTGGCGCCCAGATCAACGTAGAGCGCCATGATCTGGTTCGGGTCGACGCTGACCTGATAGATGCGTTCGTTGTCATCGGCGATGACTTTGACCTTATGGATCTCGTTCGAGGTGACCTCGATACCAATATCACTCAAGTAGGAAGGCACTTCGGCATCGTCGAGTAAAATTCGGTGCGTCGCATAGTTCGCGTAGATGATGAGCCGTCCGGGCGCGCGGTTGGGCTTGACCTTGATCGGCTTCAGATCGGGCGATGAGACGCTGTGCGGCTCCGCAAATGCTTCGGTGAGCAAAAAGCCCTGCATTGGCGTCAAAATGGCCGCAGTCATGAGGAATTTCGAAAAGAAACGCATGGTCATATTTCCATTGAGTGGGCGGCGCCACTGCCGCCTCGTCTCATTATAACGAATTTTGTGCCAGGATAATCCGTTTTTGAGGATTTTTTGGAGGCGCGGGCTATTCGCTTTGCGAATACGCCCGACGCGGGCGGCGCTATTGGCATACGCGCCGCTTTGTTAGGGCGCGGGCTATTCGCTTTGCGAATACGCCCGACGCATTACCCAGCGTGTTTGAGCGCCGCCGCAATGAAGCTCGCGAAGAGCGGATGGGCTGCGGTCGGTTTTGACTGGTATTCCGGATGGAACTGCGTGCAGATGAACCACGGGTGATCGCTCAACTCGAAGATCTCGACGAGCGAGCCATCGGTGCTCGTGCCACTGAAGGTGATGCCAGCCGCCTCGAGTTGGCCGCGCAGCGCGTTGTTGACTTCGTAGCGATGGCGATGGCGTTCCGAGATCTCTCGTTTGCCGTAGATTTCGCGGACGCGCGAGTTTTCAGCGAGTTTGCAGGGATAGGCACCCAGGCGCATGGTGCCGCCTTTGTCTTCGACGTTTTCCTGGTCGGCGAGCAGGTGAATGACGGGGTGCTTGGAATCGGGCACGAACTCGGACGAGTTGGCGTCTTCCCAGCCACAAATGTGGCGAGCGTATTCAACGAGTGCCATCTGCATACCCAGACAAATGCCAAAGAGGGGCACGTGGTTTTCGCGTGCGAACTGGATGGCGCGAATCTTACCTTCGGTGCCGCGTGCGCCAAAGCCACCGGGGACCAAAATGCCGTGCATCGAGCCCAGCGTGTCGCGCAGTTCGGCTTCCGTTTGGGATTCGAGTTCCTCGCTGTCGATGTAATGAAGTTTGACGCGGGCTTCGTTCGCGTAGCCGCCGTGGTTGAGGGCTTCGATCAGGCTCTTGTAGGACTCACGCAGTTTGACGTATTTGCCGACGAGGGCGATGTCAACCTCGCGTTTGGGGTGCTTGATGATGTCGCAGATGCGTTCCCACTGAGTCGTATCGGGGTCGCGCGACCAAATCTTGAGCAGTTCGGTGATGCGGTCATCAAGGCCCTGCTGGTGGAAGTAGGTCGGCATCATGTAAATGCTCGGCATGTCTTTTGCGCCAAAAATGCAGTCTTCGCGGACGTTGCAGAACAGGGCGAGTTTACGACGAATGTCCTGCGGCAGATCGAGTTCGCCGCGGCAAAGCAGGATGTCGGGCTGAATACCGATTTCGCGAAGCGCAGCGACCGAGTGCTGCGACGGTTTGGTCTTCATTTCGTCAGCGGTCTTGATGTAGGGCACCAGCGTGACGTGAATGTTGATGACGTCTTCGCGCGAATGTTTGGCTTTGAATTGACGAATGGCTTCGAGGAAGGGTAACGACTCGATGTCACCGACGGTGCCGCCGACTTCGATGATCGCGATATCGCAGTTCTGGGTGCCTTTCACAAAGAAGGACTGGATCTCGTCCGTGATGTGTGGAATGACCTGAACTGTGCCGCCGAGGTAATCACCGTGGCGTTCTTTGGTAATCACGTTGTGATAGATGCGACCGGTCGTGCAGTTGTTGGCCTGACGGGTCTGCGCGTGTGTAAAGCGTTCGTAGTGGCCGAGATCCATATCGGTTTCGGCGCCATCCTCGGTGACGTAAACTTCACCATGTTGGAGCGGATTCATTGTGCCCGGATCGACGTTGATGTAGGGGTCGAGTTTGACAAAGTTCACGCAAAGACCGCGCAGTTCAAGTAACGCGCCGATCGCCGCAGCTGAAATGCCTTTACCGAGTGAGCTGATGACGCCGCCGGTCACAAAAATGTATTTAGTAGAACGAGCCATAATCTCTCCTTGCTTTGGGCGCAAAACCGCGCCAAATCCCGTATTTTAAGCGATTTGTGGATTCCGTTCAACGTCTTGAGGAAATGCGTACGAATGAATGACTCAGTTGAGATTTCGTCGGCAGTCTGCTTGGTTGGTCGCCCTCACAAAACTGAATGGCTTTGGGAGGTCAGGGCATGAAGATAGATCGGGACAACCCCATTTGTGTGGCAGAAATAGGCATTTTGGGTATGATAACGCGTCCTGGTTTGTGGCATGGATGTTAAGTGATGTTAAAAAAAGACCTTCATTTGTCAAATGACATGGCATTGACGCCGGAAGTGCTTGAATATCAGATCGAAGGGCGCGGCGCGACGTTGCTGCATCTGATCGCGATGTCTGAAGAAGACCTGGTGCCGTTGCTTGAACGTGTTTTGGCGACGGGTGTCGATGTGAATGTGTCGGATGCGTTTGGTCTGACGCCGTTGTTTTGGGCCAAGACTGCGGAGATCGCGCAACTTTTGATCGACGCGGGCGCTGATGTGAATCGTCGCGACCGGTTAGGGCGAACGGCCATGTTTGAAGCGCAGGACGCTGAGATCGCCCAAGTTTTGTTTGACGCCGGCGCTGATCCAGGCGTTCATGACTATGAAGGCTATACGCCGCTTCATAAGTGTTTTAGTGAAGACGTTGCGCGTTGGCTGATCGACCATGGTGTGGATCCCAATGTCGTGGCTTTGAATGGACGAACGCCGATCTTTTCAGCGGGGTGTGCCGAAGTCGCCCAGGTCCTGGTCGACTCTGGGGCTGACCTTCACTGGCGCGATATCGATGGCAACTCGCCGTTGCACAGCTGGTTGAAGCTGGATGACCTGTCGGGCAAGGACGAAATGCCTTTGGGGGCAGGCGCACTGTGCGTCATTTATGAGGCTGGCGCCGAGATCGATGCCAAAAACAACGCTGGTTTGACGCCGCTCCTCTCGCATTATCATCTGACGGATGGTTATGGCATGTCTGAGCTGACGCACCTGTTGCTGAGCTTTGGTGCCGACGTGCATGCGGTCGATCCTGACGGGCACGACGCGTTGTGGCACGAGGAACGCGCTTGGCATGACACGCTCATGGCGTTTGAGCTTTGTGAAGCGAAAATGAAAAATTTTGATCTGCTCATTCAACGCGGGGCGCCTTTTGAGCATGGGGCCAGACGTTTTGACGTGACGGGGCCGGATGGCGTTAAAAAGCCCGTCGTGTTGCGGTGTGTTGAGAATACCGATTGGGACGGATCCAGCGTCACCATGTTGATCGCTTTCATCGAACGCCAGTGTGTTGGCATGATCGCGTTTGAATGCCTTGAGCATTTTCAAAATTTTGTCGATCGATTCGATTTTTATTTTTCGAACGACTCGTTGAGCGACCTCGGGGATGCGCAGCGCGTTCGTCGACTACGTGACTTTGTGGCACGCGACGTTGGCGAGTTGTTGAGCTATATCGACTTGTTTTATGTTCGCAAGTCTTGGCGTGGGCAGGGCATTGGGCGTGCGTTGTTTGGCGAGTCGCTGACGGCGCTTGGGCGCATGAGCAGCGAGCGCGGCAAGACTGGCGTTTGCACGTTGTTGCGCGCGCAAGCCCATGTTGCGGAACACGCGTCTGACGAATGGCCGCAATGTCGAACGGCGTTTGACGCGTCGGCCGGCAATGTCGAAGTCAGTTCTACGACGTTGGCTCAGGACGCCGCGCAAAACCGCCTGGTGCGGTTCTATCAAAACGCTGGTTTTGAGGTCATCATTGATTATGGGCATGTCGCTGTGATGGGGCGGCATCACGTTTTGAATGCCAACGACGAACGTGCGCGGTGAACTCGCTGCGTCCTTGCAAAGTCCCGTTATTTCTGTGATAACCGTGTTTTGGCTGGCCACAGAGTGAGTGCGCCAAAGTTTAGTTTGTGGCGGGCGTATTCGCATCGCGAATAGCCCGCGCCTCCCCCCCAAAAAAATTAAATTTTGTAACGACGTTGCACGCAATGTCGATCTTCGTAGAGTTGTGATCTGCTTATGAAAAAACTCGTTTTTGTGCTGACGACGGCGTTTGTTTTTGGCTGGATGCCGTTGGCTCAAGCTCAGATCCTCGAAGAACTGGCGCAGGAGACGGGCGTGGCCGACAATGAAAAGGCGCTGGAAACGTTGTGCCGTCTGCATGAGCTGCTCTATCGCCTGCCGCTGCAGTACAAAACGCAGTATGCCTCGCTCGAGAAGCACCGAAAATTGGTCGAACTTGATACGATCCGCATGGAACAGCAGAAAAAACTCGATCCGGATGTTGAAGAATATCCGGAACGCACGCAGACAGAGCGTTTTTATAGTTACCAATTTACGCAGGAACCGACGCTTTGCGCGCAGCTCGATCAAGAGCTCAATGTGTTCATTTCGTTGCACGAAGCCGAGTTGCAGACGGCAGTGGATGCGCTCGTGGCCGCGACGCCGGCGATGAACGAGGAACAGCGTGCACGCGTTGCCAAAAAATTGGCTGATTGCACGCAAACCAACGCCGCGACTGAGGATGCGCGCCAGATCCTGTACGCTTGTATTTACCGAACCAAGAATATTCGAAATGTTCCACTCGCCTATTCGGTTGAGAAGACGATGCGCCGTCTTTTTAAGATTCAGGAACCTTTGTTTGACGCGTGGCTCGGTAATGTCGATTGATCGAATTTGAGCGAGTGACGTTAACTTTTTTTGAAAGATTGAAACTATGCAGGAATTTTTGACCACCAAGCTGCTTGGTATTCCCGTAAAATCCATTCTGATCGTGTTGAGTTGTGTGCTGGTAGCGCTGGTTTTTGACTGGTTGTTGCAGCGGATCAATCGAAAAATCATCACGCGGCAAGAAAAACGCATTCAGGAATGCCGAGAACAGGGCGTGCCCATCGCAAAAGGTCTGAGATTCAGTCATATCCTTTTCCGGTCGATCGACAAGCCGCTTCACTGGTTTTTGGTGACCGTTGGCGTGTCGCTTGGGCTGATGATCATGAAGACGCCGGATGGGATGGACGATCTGTTCAAGCGCATTTCTCAGATCCTGTCGTCGTTGACGTTGTGGTATGTCGTGTGGTTTTTGCTGCGCGTGACGGAACAGATCACGAGTCTCATGGTGGAACACGCCAAAACCACCGACAGCAAACTGGATGACATGCTCATTCCTATCGTCAGTGGTGTAGCCAAGGTCTTCATTCTGGCGATGGGTGTGATCGGCGTATTGCAGTGCTTTGAATATCAGATCACGACGCTCGTCACCTACCTTGGTATCAGTAGTGCGGCCATTGCCTTGGCGGCCAAAGACACGCTTGCCAACATTTTTGGTGCGCTCGTGGTGTTTTTCGACAAACCTTTTGAAGTTGGTGACTGGGTGACGATCAACGGGGTTGAAGGCGAGGTGGAGGAGATCAGATTGCGAGTCACGACGATCAGGACGTTTGATAATACGCTCGTGATGATGCCGAACTCTGTGCTTTCCAATACGAATATCAACAACTGGCAGCGTCGCAAATGCCGCAAGATCGACTGCAGTTTTGGTGTGCTTTACAGCACGACCGCAGAACAACTTGAAAATATCGTTAAGGATGTTCGGACGTTTATTAACACGACGCCGGCGATCTTTGGAAAAGAGCCCAAATTTTACGTTAATCTTAACAATTTTGGTGATTCGAGTTTCGATATTCAGGTGGTGGCGTACTCGATTGCCAAGACCTGGGTTCAGCAACTTCAGGATAAGCAGGATTTCATGCTTGCGATCATCAAGATCGTTGAGAAGAACGGGACGGGCTTTGCATTTCCGACGCGCACGCTGGATGTTCCTTCGAACACACCGATCCATGTAAAAATGGAGAATTAAAAATAAAAAATTGATTGGCAAAAATCGTAGAAGCGATTAGTGTATAAGTTACGGCAAGGGCCGTGAGAATCAACTTCCCCCAACGGGGCAAAATACAACATAAAGGAGTTAACGATGCAGATCGATATCAGCTTCCGCCACATGGAACCCTCTGACACCCTCAGAGATTACGCTGACGAAAAGATCCGTCGTGTGATTCGCAAGCATATCCGCGACGATTTTGACGCTCAGATTACGCTCGGTGTCGAAAAATCGCGTCATATTGCGAAACTGCACCTTGTTTACAAGGGGATTTCAGTAAAGTGCGAAGAAAGCAGCGAAGACATGTATAAATCGATCGATCTCGCGCTCGATAAATTTGAACGTCAGATCCATCGCTATAAAGACAAAATTCGCACGCACAAAGATCGCTCCGGCGCGGCCAAGACTCTCGATGTCGCCGTTGTTGCTGTTCCCGAAGTCGAAGAAGTCGAGGATGTGGATGCTGTTGAAGAAGCCGCCGCTCCTGCTGCTGAGGCTGCGAAGGTCATTAAACATGAAAAATTGACCGTCGTCGAAATGAGCATCAGTGACGCTGTCATGAAAATGGATCTCGAAAACCTCCCCGTCGTCGTCTTCATCAACGAAGAAACCAAAGCGACGTCTGTCCTTTACAAACAGGAAGATGGTTCTCGTGCCATGATTACGGTTGATTAATATCAACGCGTATTAAGCTTTAGCCGGAGTCTTTGGACTCCGGCTTTTTTTTGCTCATAGATGAGAGCGTGACATCCATTTATTTTTGTATTTGGAGGGGAAAGCCTTCCCCTACGCGGCTATTTCGTCGTAGAGACGTGCCACGTCACATCTCCACGACGAAATACGCCGCTACCCCTTCGCCTGGCAGGGCCCAAAACAAGGTTAATTTGTGAATATATACGGTGATCTCTTTTTAACATTTGCCAAAGTTGGCGTTTGTACCTTTGGCGGCGGTTACGCGATGTTACCGATCTTGCAACGTGAGATTGTCGAAAAACGTCACTGGGCGACCGAGGCTGAGTTAAATGACTATTTCGCGATTGGTCAGTGCACGCCCGGCATCATTGCGGTCAACACGGCAACCTTTGTCGGGGCAAGCCAAAAAGGCGCGTTGGGTGGTCTTCTGGCAACGCTTGGTGTGATCTTTCCAAGCATTTTGATCATTGCCGTCATTGCGGCCTGTTTGGCGAATTTTCAGGACATTCCACTCGTTCAGCATGCGTTTGCCGGTATTCGAGCCTGTGTGTGCATTCTCATACTCAATGCCGTCATCAAACTGCGTCGTTCCAGTGTGATCGATGTGCCTACGGCCATCATGGCCGTCGTCGTGTTTTTCGTTTCCGCCATTTTTGGCTTTTCCCCTGTCATTCTCGTGCTCGTTTGCGGTGTCCTTGGCTTGTCGCTGCACTTGCTTAAACGCGGTCGGACCGTTGATGCGTCTGAGCCCTGTGAGGCGAGTTCGTCTGTGGCTGGTGAAGATGCGTGTTCTTTAGACGAGCCAGTCTCTTCTGAGGAATGTTTTGGCGAGCCAGTCTCTTCTGAGGAATGTTTTAACGCGCCAGTCTCTTCTGAGGAATGTTTTAACGAACCAGTCTCTTCTGAGGAATGTTTTGGCGAACCAGTCTCTTCTGAGGAATGTTTTGGCGCGCCAGTCTCTTCTGACGAATGTTTTGAGTCTGATAAAAACAATCTGGATCTGCAAAAGATTACGGAGGAGGCACGAAACTAATGTTACTGCTTCAACTCTTTGCGGAATTCTTTTGCGTTGGTTTGTTTGCTGTCGGTGGCGGTTTGGCGACGATTCCGTTCTTGATGGATATGTCAACGCGAACTGGCTGGTTTACGCTCGATGAACTCACGAATATGATCGCCATCAGCGAATCGACGCCTGGGCCGCTTGGTGTCAACATGGCGTCCTATGTTGGTTATATGACGGCTGGGGTGCCCGGAAGCGTCGTTGCTTCACTTGGACTCGTGTCGCCCTGTATCGTCATCATTTTGATCATCGCAGCTTTTCTCAAGCGTTTTCGCGATAATCCCTATGTGAAAGGTCTATTTTACGGGCTTCGTCCGGCTTCCACTGGACTCATTGCTGCCGCAGGATTTAGTGTTATCTGTCTTTCACTTGTCAGCATCACACGCACGGGCGACGCGTTTTTTGATCTTGCCTTCTCATTTTCGTGGAAAGCCATTGTTTTGGCAGCCATCATTCTGGTTTTGACCCATTTCAAAAAGACGAAAAGCGTTCATCCCGTCGTCTGGATCCTTGCGTCTGCCATCGTCGGCGCTCTTTTTGAGATGTAAATGCCTTTGTGCATATCGTGGCGTTGGGGAAAGACCATATCCACGTTACGCGAACATTTGTAATGTGTTATATTGCTGTGTCTCGCTCATTTGAGCCGAATTTTGACAATACTTTAGGAGAAAAACATGGTTAAAGAAATCACGAAAGATCAAGAAATCCTTAAACTGAAAGCTGAACCTGCGACGGCTGACGATGCTGCTGTTGCCGATGATCTCATGGATACGCTCAAGGCGCTCAAAGATGAATGCGTTGGACTCGCTGCGAATATGATCGGCGTGAACAAGGCCATCATCGCCTTCGTCAACAACAATTTTTATGTCGAAATGTTTAATCCGGTTATCGAGGATCGTTCCGGTTCACGCGAAGTCGAAGAATCATGCCTTTCACACGATCAACCGCATAAAGCTGTTCGTTACCACATGATCAAGGTTCGTTGGCAAGACCGTAATATGCAACGCCATTCCAAGAAATTTACTGGTTGGACAGCCCAGGTCATTCAGCACGAAATCGACCATCTCAATGGCGTATTGATCTAGTTTTAGAGAATAAGTCCGTCTCGCCTCCGTTGCGCACACAAGTTATGTTTGTCGTTGTCTGCGCAACGCGGTGTTGAACGCTATCGTCGGTGGCTTGTCAGGTGCCTGTGGTGACAAAACAACGCGACGACGTGCCATCCGTTGCTACACTTAGGCGTCAAACTAGTGGAGACGTACGAACCGCACGGCCCCACTTGCGCTCAATCTCAGCCTGCTTGCCTTCGGTTTCGCTACGGCTGATATTTATGCTGTTTTGACCAGGTTGTGAAAAAAAAAAGACTGAGTCGTAACCTGACCTAAGCTTGATTTCTGACCTAAGCTTGATTTCTGCCCGTATGTTGTTTTTGCCGTGATCTTGCGCTCTGTTCGAGGTTTGTTTCTTGCTGAACGTTGTTTTTGCCGTGCTCTTTTGCGTTGTTCGAAGTTTGTTTTTCGACTGAACGTTGTTTTAGGCGTGCTCTTGTGTGTTGTTCGAAGTTTGTTTCTTGCTGAACGCTGTTTTTGCCGTGCTCTTTTGCGTTGTTCGAAGTTTGTTTCTTGCTGAACGTTGTTTTGCCGTGCTCTTGTGTGTTGTTCGAAGTTTGTTTCTGGTTGAACGTTGTTTTGCCGTGATCTTTTGTGTTGTTCGAAGTTTGTTTCTGGTTGAACGTTGTTTTTGCCGTGCTCTTGTGTGTTGTTCGAAGTTTGTTTCTTGCCGAACGTTGTTTTTGCCGTGCTCTTTTGCGTTGTTCGAAGTTTGTTTCTTGCTGAACGTTGTTTTTGTCGTGCTCTTTTGCGTTGTTCGAAGTTTGTTTCTTGCTGAACGTTGTTTTTGCCGTGCTCTTTTGCGTTGTTCGAAGTTTGTTTCTTGTCGAACGTTGTTTTTGCCGTGCTCTTTTGCGTTGTTCGAAGTTAGTTTCTGGTTGAAATGCGTGCTCTGTTCGAAAATTGGTGCTCTGTTCGAGGTTGTTGCCAGACTGAAGTCTGTTACGAAGTCACAAATTAGGCGCTTTATGGGCTTAGAACATGGGCCCGCCCCCGCCTCCACCACCGCGGAATTTTCAGTCAGTGCTGTCTCCTGGGCAGACTGCCCCCTCGACGCGCATCGCTTGATTTTCAAACAAGTCATGTTTAGAAAATCCAGAGAATCCGCCAAAACTCTGTGCTTCAAACCAGTTGGGATGTGGTTATGAGCAAGGCAATGAAGCCCTTGAATGCGCGTTCACGGGCATCAATGCGGTATTTTACAGTGAGTCTATCATCGCGATGACTTACCCGCGTCAGGGCAGATACAAGACCACTGTTAGGCGATCGTCAAGGCGGCCGTTGGACAGGTATGTTAGTGATGATAAATGATGTGTAAGCGATTTTGCGTTTCATGAAGCCTCGATTGTCACGGGAAAGACCAATTTCTTCCCCACAAAGAATTCCCACTCAGCTCTAAAAACGTGACATTTTTTTGAAAAAAAAATGAAGAGATGGAATCTGCCGCAAAGAAAGGTGTGAAGGAACATGCATGAGACGCAAGTCGAATCGGTTTTCGGCATGAAAGAAAGTGAATGCGAGGAAAGGATTTCGTGCGAGTGTTTGATGATGCGCCGGCTATTGGTATTCACCAATACGCCGGCGTCAGCGGCTATGCTGACGCATACGCCGCTGAACAGCTGGTGGTCTTATGCGGAAGACAGCGTTGATAAGAGTTAGGACGAGAACTAGAAAGCATGACAATGTCAAGATGAATTAAGTAATACAGGGAGGAAAAGCGCCAAAATGGTAGGCGTGGAAGGACAGTTGTTTGAAGGGTTAGCGAATGACGAGTGAAGATCGACAACTCGAGGGAAAAGGAGAGCAGCAGCGACGAGGGCCCTGCCAGGTGAGGGGGTAGGCGCGTATGGGCGCGAAAAATAAATGAAAATGTCTGGGGAAAGATGCGCCCAAAGCGACTCAGGGGGAGACTTCCCCCTTCAAAAATAAACACAGAGGGCGTGTGAAAAGACGGAGAATTGAAGAGAAAATGTGGCAGTGGAAGGATTTGAAGAAAGAGTAGGGGCAGTGGAAAATCTGTGATAATGGGAAAAACCAGATTGAAAAAAAAAGGGAAAAACGATAAAAGTAAAAAAGGGTTAGCTTAACTGCAGTGCTGGGCAGGGGCTAATTTTAGCGGTAGTGCGCCATTACGGGTGTAATGTGCCTATGCAGTAGGAACTAGTTGACAACTGCGTAAAAGAGTCTATACTACTGCGCGTTTTACTGGGTCCAAAAATTGTTTTTGGATCACGCGGCATTAGTCAGAAATAGAGAGGAGAAAAATGCCCACAATTAATCAGCTCGTAAGAAAAGGTCGTGAGCGTAAGACGTCAAAGACGAATTCGCCCGCGTTGAAAGGATGTCCGCAGCGTCGCGGCGTCTGTGTTCGTGTCAGCACGACGACGCCTAAAAAACCGAACTCGGCTCTTCGTAAAGTTGCTCGTGTTCGCTTGACGAATGGTATGGAAGTTTCCAGCTATATTCCTGGTGAAGGTCACAACCTCCAGGAACACAGTGTCGTTCTTATCCGTGGCGGTCGTGTTAAGGACTTGCCTGGTGTTCGTTATCACATTGATCGTGGTACGCTCGACTCGCTTGGTGTTAATGCCCGTCGTGCCGGTCGTTCCAAATACGGTGCTAAACGCCCGAAATAATTCTAGAAGGAGTACATTCAAATGCCTAGACGTCGTGAAGTCGTTAAAAGAGATGTTCTGCCCGATCCGCAGTATCATGATAAAATCGTTGCCAAATGCATCAATAGCTTGATGGTTGATGGTAAGAAGAGCACCGCCGAAGGTATCATGTATGGTGTGCTCGAACTGATTGGTGAACGCATGAAAAATAGCGAAGAATCGAATCTCGATATCTTCAAAAAAGCTATTGAAAATGCCAGCCCGTCCGTCGAAGTTAAGAGCCGCCGCGTTGGTGGTTCGACGTACCAGGTTCCTGTCGAAATTCGCGCGAACCGTCGTGTTGCACTCGCCTTCCGTTGGCTGATTGGCAACGCCCGTAAACGTCCTGAAAAATCGATGATCGAACGCTTTGCTGCTGAAATCATTGATGCATACAATAATCGTGGTACCACGATTAAGAAGAAAGAAGATGTGCATCGTATGGCTGAAGCGAACAAGGCTTTTGCTCACTATCGCTGGTAGTACCCGATCTAGGTATTATCAACCAACACAGAAGACTTGGCACGTGCGAATAGCTTAACGTGCATACAATGAGAGAAATATAAAGTGGCACGAGACGTAGAATTGCGCGCGGTCCGTAATATCGGTATCATGGCGCATATCGACGCTGGTAAAACAACCACGTCGGAAAGAATTTTATACTTTACTGGTCGTACGCATCGTATTGGCGAAGTCCATGATGGTGCGGCAACAATGGACTGGATGGCCGAAGAGCAGGAGCGTGGTATTACCATTACAAGTGCTGCAACGGTCTGTTACTGGAATCACAACGGTAAACATCGTATCAACATCATTGACACCCCGGGACACGTTGACTTCACGGTTGAAGTAGAACGCTGTCTGCGTGTACTTGATGGTGCTGTTGCTGTGTTTTGCGCTGTTGGTGGTGTTCAGCCCCAATCCGAAACGGTTTGGCGCCAGGCCGATAAATACAAAGTTCCCCGTATTGCATTCATTAATAAAATGGATCGTACTGGTGCGAACTTTAAAGCTTGCGTCGAACAAATGGAAGCGCGCTTGAGCGCGAACCCTGTTCCTGTTCAGATCCCGATTGGCGCCGAAGATAACTTCACTGGTGTCATTGACCTCATCGAAAATAAGGCGTTGATGTTCAATGCTGAAACGCTTGATACCGATGAAGCGGAAATCCCGGCTAATATGGCTGATGAAGCCGCCGCAGCTCGTGAGCACCTCATCGAAAAAGCTGCTGATTTTGATGAAGAAATCATGGAAGCTTTCCTTGAAGGTGAAGATGTGCCTACCGATAAGATTCGTGCCGCTATTCGTAAGGGGACGATCGCGATGGGTATGGTTCCTGTTTTCTGTGGTTCTGCCTTCAAAAATAAAGGCGTCCAGCGTATGCTCGACGGCGTTGTGGATTTCCTTCCCAGCCCGCTCGATATTCCTGGTCCGAATGTTGCTTCGGCTGAACTGTTTGCCCGTCAGGAACGTGGTGACGGTGAAATTACCGACGAAGAAAAACATGAACTCACGATTGGTGACGATCAGAAATTCTCCGGTCTTGCGTTCAAATTGATGACTGACCCGTATGTTGGTCAGCTGACGTTTGTTCGTATCTATTCTGGTAAGCTCGTTGCGGGACAGTCGGTTGTTAATACGAACCGTCACCGTAATGAACGTATTGGTCGTCTTCTTCGTATGCACGCGAATAAGCGTGAAGAGATTAAAGAGGCATATACGGGCGAAATCGTGGCTGTTCTTGGTCTGAAAACGACGAGTACGGGCGATACGCTCTGTGAAGAAGGATTGGATGTCGTTCTCGAAACGATGACGTTCCCTGAGCCTGTTATCAATATGTCCATCGAACCGGATACTCAGGACGATGTGGATAAACTTGGTCTGGCACTTCAGAAACTTGCCTATGAAGATCCTTCGTTTAAAGTGCACACGGATCAGGAAACGGGTCAGACCGTTATTGGTGGTATGGGCGAGCTTCACCTCGACATTATCGCTTCGCGTCTGAAACGTGAATTTAAAGTTAACTGCAGAATTGGTCAGCCTCAGGTTGCGTATCGTGAAACGATTACGAAAACGGCTGAATCCGAATGTCTGTTCAAACGTCAGTCTGGTGGTCGTGGTCAGTATGGTCACGTCAAACTTGTTCTCACGCCGAATGAACCTGGCAAAGGTATCACCTTTGAATCAAAGATTGTTGGTGGCGTTGTTCCGAGAGAGTACTGGGCTGCGGTTGAAAAAGGTGTAAGAAACGCCTCAGAAACGGGCGCCCTTGCTGGGTATCCCGTCGTGGATATCCACGTTGATTTGGTCGATGGTTCGTATCACGAAGTCGACTCGAACGAAATGGCGTTCCAGATCGCAGGCTCGATGGCGTTTAAAGATGGTCAGAAAAAATGTGGTGCGCAGTTGCTCGAACCCGTTTTTGATGTTGAGGTTGTTACGCCAGAGTGCTATATGGGTGATGTCATCGGCGATTTGAATAGTCGTCGTGGACGTATTCAGGGAATGGAAGCTCGTGGTAACAATCAGATCATTCGTGCTTCAGTTCCTTTGTCACAGATGTTTGGCTATGCAACGATTTTGCGTTCGATGTCGCAGGGTCGTGCGAGCTACTCAATGCAGTTTAAGTGTTACGAACCGCTTCCCGCGAACCTGGCAGCAGAGCTCGTTGAGAAATACGGTCAGAAAAATTCATAAGCAGAACTTTGTTCTTTCAATGAGGAGACCCTGACAATGGGTGACAGAATTCGTATCAAACTGAAAGCGTACGATCATCGTCTGCTCGACGCTTCGGTTCAAGAAATTATTAAGGCCGCCGAACGTACCGGTGCTAAAGTAGCGGGCCCGATTCCCCTTCCCACTTCTGTGAGCCGTTTTACAGTTTTGAGAAGCCCGCACGTCGACAAAAAAAGCCGTGAACAGTTCGAAATTAGAACGCATAAACGTTTGATCGACATTGAAACCAACGAACAGACGGTTGATGCGTTGATGAAATTGGATTTGTCCGCAGGCGTTGATATCAAGATTCGCCTTCGCGACAACTAATCGTACAGAAGCAAATTAGACAGTGTAAAGCTGCAAATTAAACGGAGAACTAACAATGAAATTGGACTTGTTTAACCTTACCAATGAAAAAATCGGTGAGGTCGAAGTGTCTGATGAGGTCTTCGGTGCTGAAGTTCGCCCTTATCTTTTCCATGAAGTGGTTAAGATGCAGTTGGCTTGCAGACGCCGTGGTACCCACAAAGGCAAAACCAGATCTGAAGTGAGTGGTGGTGGTAAGAAACCTTTCAAACAGAAAGGTACCGGTAACGCTCGTCAGGGTACAACCCGCGCGCCTCATATGGTCGGCGGTGGTTGGGCCTTCGCGAAACGTAATCGCGACTACAGCTACTCTCTTAACAAAAAGAAATGCCGCGCTGCGCTCAGAAGCGTTTTGAGTATGGTTGCTGGTGAAGGCCGCATCAAAGTAGTTGATGCTTTTGATCTGGATCAGATCAAAACGAAAGTTGCTGTGAATGCCCTTAACACGCTGAACATGGATCGTGCTTTGGTTGTTGACTGCAAAGCGAATGATGACAACGACAAAATTACGACGCTTAACAACGAAAATCTTCGTTTGAGCGTTCGTAATCTCCAGAACTACAAATATCTTCGTCCGGAAGGTGTGAACGTCTACGACGTGCTTCATTACGGCTCAGTGGTTGTTACCCGTGAAGGTCTTGAACGTTTGGAAGCGAGGTTGAAGTAATGAAACGCTTAGAAGATGTGATCCGTCGTCCGATCATCAATGAAAAATCAACGCTTCTTCGTAGTGCTGCCAATCAGTACGTCTTCGAAGTTGACCTTCGTGCAAACAAACAGGAAATTACGGAAGCTATTCAGACGCTTTTTGGCGTCAAAGTCGATAGCGTGAATACGTCTGTTGTTCCTGGCAAAGATAAACGTTTTGGTCGTTATATCGGTCGTAAGAACAAATGGAAAAAAGCCGTTGTCACGCTTGTTGATGGCGCGGTGATTGATTTCTTTGACAAAACTGAAGATATCGCGGATTCCGCTGAAGCTTAATTGACGGACAGCTTAAGGAAGGTATAAAATGGCTATTAAAAGCTTTAAACCAACATCAGCTAGCCGTCGCTTCATGACGGTCATGAGCACCGCTGATGTTACGAAAGATCGCCCCGAGAAAAAACTCGTCGCTAAATTGTCGAAAACTGGTGGTCGTAATAACCTCGGCCGCATCACCTGCCGTCACCACGGTGGTGGTCACAAACAGCGTTATCGTGTTGTTGACTTCCGTCGTAATAAAGTTGGTGTTCCCGGCCGCGTTGTTGCGATTGAGTATGACCCGAATCGTACTTGCCGTATTGCTCTTATTTGCTATGCCGATGGTGAGAAACGTTATATTCTCTGCCCGGATGGCCTCGAAGTCGGTATGCAGGTTGTTTCAAGCGCTCACGCTGACATCAAAGTTGGCAATTGCTTGAAACTGAAATACATCCCGCTTGGTACTGAGATCCATAACATCGAATTGCGCGCTGGTAAAGGCGGTCAGTTGGTTCGTTCCGCTGGCGTTGCTGCTATGCTTATGGCTCGCGAAGATGATTATGCACTTATTCGTCTGCCCAGCGGTGAACTCCGTAAAGTTCACGAAGAATGCCGTGCGTCTATCGGTCGCGTCGGTCTTAGTGAACATAGCAATGTTTCGCTTGGTAAAGCAGGCCGCACGCGTTGGCTTGGTATTCGTCCGTCGGTCCGTGGCGTTGTTATGAACCCTGTTGACCACCCGCACGGTGGTGGTGAAGGCCGCACAAGTGGTGGTCGTCATCCGGTTACCCCGTGGGGTATCCCGACCAAGGGTATGAAGACGCGTCATAATAAAGTCAGTAGTAAATTTATCGTCAAAAGACGCAGTAAATAGTTGAGGAGACTATTCAATGCCACGTTCGATTAAAAAAGGTCCTTTCATCGATGATCATTTGATGAAAAAAGTCGAAGCTAACGAAGGGACGTCTAAAAAAGTTATTAAAACCTGGTCTCGCCGCAGCACAATCCTTCCTGAAATGGTTGGTATGACGTTTGCGGTTCACAATGGTAAATCCTTTGTCACCGTTTTCGTTACCGAAAACATGGTTGGCCACAAACTTGGTGAATTCTCGATGACGAGAACTTTCCGTGGCCACGCTGCTGATCGTAAAGTTGCCAAGAAGCGCTAGTACGCATATGGAGAATTAAGATGGGAAAACCTTCCAGGAAGAATGAACATCATAGTGCCAATCGCGTTTCCGCGATGACCGTGCGTCTTGCGCCTCGTAAAGCCCGCGTTATTATTGATATGATTCGCGGTAAAGGCGTTTATGATGCACTTAGCACACTTCGCTACACCGAAAAACGCGGTGCCGAAATCGTTGAAAAATTGATTGAATCTGCTCTTAGCAATATTGAAAGCGCTGGTAGCATGGACGTTGATAATCTTCTTATCAGCAGTGCTTGGGTCAACGAAGGTCCGACCCTCCGTCGCTTTATGCCTAGAGCTCAGGGACGTGCCACGCGTATTCGTAAACGTACCTGCCACATTCATTTGGAACTCAATAACGCCAGCGGTAAGATTGCCGATGCCGCTGATCAGAATTAGTTTGGAGGTATCCTTTGGGACAGAAAAGTAATCCGACAGGTCTCCGCATTGGCGTGATCAAAACCTGGTCGTCCAAATGGTATGAAGAAGGAAATTATGCGAAGTGGCTCAAAGAAGACCTTCGTATTAAGAAATTCATCAAAAACGAATATTATCAGACTGGTATTAACCGTATTGAAGTTGAACGTGCTGCTAGCAAAGTCAAAGTCAGCGTTTTTACTTCAAAACCCGGTGTTATCATTGGTAAGAAAGGTGCTGATGTTGAAAAATTGAAACTGAAACTCAAAAACATGAGCAACAGTGAAGTTTTTCTTAACATTCAGGAACTTCGTAAAGGTGATATGGATGCTCAGTTGGTCGCTGAAAACATTGCACGCGACCTCGAACATCGTATCAGCTTCCGCCGCGCCATGAAAAAACGCGTTCAACTCGCCCTCAAACTTGGTGCGCTTGGTATTCGTGTGAATTGCTCAGGCCGTCTTGGTGGCGCTGAAATGAGTCGTATGGAATGGTACCGTGAAGGTCGTGTGCCTCTTCACACACTTCGTGCGGATATCGATTATGGTTTTGCTGAAGCAAAAACTGCTTATGGCATCATTGGCGTTAAAGTTTGGATCTTCAAAGGTGAAATCCTTGGCGATCCCCTTCGCGTCTAATTTTTGAGTGATCTTCTACAAAAGTGTTGACATACGTTGAAATCTGATGTAGAAGCGCGCGACTTTTTCGAGAGCTGGTGTTTGGCCAGCTCTCGATTTGTGAAGAAACAAGTTGCAAAGCAATAATAAGTGAATAGTTATGTCTATTCACAGGAGCAGGCGATGTTAAGTCCTAAAAAAGTAAAATGGAGAAAAGTTCAGAAAGGAACCATGCGCGGTATGTCGTATCGTGGTTCTGATGTGAGCTTCGGTGAGTTTGGTCTTATGGCTACTGAACCCGCCAGAATTACCGCTCGTCAGATTGAAGCCGCCCGTGTCGCTTTAACGCGTTATGCAAAACGTGGTGGTAATGTTTGGATCCGCATCTTCCCAGATCGTCCTGTTACGCAGCACCCTGCTGAAGCTCGTATGGGTAAAGGTAAAGGTAATCCTGAATTCTGGGTAGCCGTTGTTCAGCCTGGCAGAGTTCTTTATGAGATCGATGGTGTCGATGAGGAGGTCGCTCGTGAAGCCTTCCGTCTCGCGTCCAACAAGCTGCCTTTGAAGACAAAATTCGTTTGTAGGGAGCGTATATAATGAAAGCGACTGAATTGAAGGATAAAAGCGTCAATGAATTGCAGTCGATGCTTGAAGATTGCCGCCGTGAATATTTCAAACTGAAAATGCGTCACATGACTGGTCAGCTTGAAAAAGTCTCGGATATGGCTAACCTTCGCAAAGATATCGCGAGAATCAACACTGTGATTCGTCAGCGTGAAGTCTAAGAGGAAAAAATGGAAACAGTAAAACGTGGTAATCGTAAAACCCGCGTCGGTACGGTTGTTAGTGACAAAATGGAGAAAACCATTGTCGTCGTCGTTGAACGTCGCGTTCTCCATCCCGTTTATAAGAAATATGTCAAAAGCCGTTCCCGCTACATGGCACAGGATGCTGAAAATTCCGCCCGAATTGGCGATCAAGTACTGATCGAGGAAACGCGTCCTATTTCTAAGAATAAGTGCTGGCGTCTTAAAGAAGTTATTCGCCGTGCGCCCGTGTTATAAGCATATTTCTGAAAGGGGAAATAGCCGTGATTCAGATGCAGTCGACGCTCTCAGTTGCTGATAACTCGGGAGCCAAAAAAGTTATGTGTTTTAAAGTCCTTGGTGGCTCGAAACGTAAATATGCCGGTATCGGTGATATTATTGTCGTTTCAGTTAAAGACGCCATTCCGAACTCAAAGGTCAAAAAAGGTGATGTTCATCGTGCAGTCGTTGTTCGTACTGCCAAAGAAATAGCCCGCAATGATGGTAGCTATATTCGTTTTGATCAGAATGCAGCTGTCCTGATTGATGCCCAGAAAAACCCGATTGGTACTCGTATTTTTGGGCCGGTTGCCCGCGAACTTCGCGGCAAAGGTTATCTCAAAATCATCTCGCTTGCCCCTGAAGTTCTTTAATTACGAGGTATGATATGAAGATCAAAAAAGATGATGTTGTCATCATTCTTTCGGGTAAAGAAAAGGGTAGTACGGGCCGTGTTCTTCGCGTTGACACGAAAAATAATCGTGTTTTTGTCGAAGGACGTAACATTGTGAAACGCCATCAACGCGCGAATGCCATGGGTCAGGAAGCTGGAATTATTAGTAAAGAAGCCGGTATCCATGTCAGCAATGTTGCTCTGTATAGCGAGAAATTGAAACGTGGTGTTCGCGTCTCAGCTCGTTATGAAGGTAAGGATGGCGCTTTGTTCATGACGAAAGTCGAAGCGCTGAATAGTTACAGTGAGCCAGTCGCTCGCATCAATAAGGTGCGTTACTGTGTTAAGACTGGTGAAATTTTCAAGTAAGTCTGAATAAAGGCAGGAGGAGTCTGTGACTCGGCTATTAGATAAATATACGAACGAGGTTGTCCCCGCGCTTAAAAAAGAGTTCGGTTACAAGAACCCTATGGAGATTCCTCGTGTCGAAAAAGTTGTCCTCAACGTTGGTATCGGTAAAGATGCGTCGAGTAATTCCAAATTGATTGAGGTTGTTTGCAATGAACTTGGTGCCATCACTGGTCAGAAGCCGGTTGTGACAAAAGCGAAGAAATCCATTGCTTCCTTTAAACTTCGTCAAGGCATGCCTATCGGCGTGATGGTTACACTCCGTCGTGACCGTATGTATGAGTTCCTTGATCGTCTGATGAATGTCGCTCTTCCTCGTGTTCGTGACTTCCGTGGTGTGAGTGATAAAGCTTTCGATGGCAAAGGTAACTATACACTTGGTGTTAAAGAACACATCATCTTCCCTGAAATTCAGCTCGATAAAATCGAAAAAGTATACGGGATGAATATTTGTGTTGTTACGTCTGCTCGCACCGATGATGAAGCGCGTGCGTTGATTAAACACCTCGGAATGCCGTTCAGAAAGTAGGAGATCTTACATGGCTCGTAAAGCAATGATTGAAAAGCAGCAGAAAACACAGAAATTCGCCGTTCGCGAATACACTCGTTGTTCTGTCTGTGGTCGTTCACACGCATATTTAAGGAAGTTTGGTCTTTGCCGTATCTGTTTCCGTATGCTCGCCCTCAAAGGTGAGCTTCCCGGCGTTACGAAAGCCAGCTGGTAGGTTCATAGAGAGGAATTAAGCTTATGATGACAGATCCTATTGCGGATTTGCTTACTAGAATCCGTAATGCCCAAATGGCAAAACACGATACAGTTACTGTCAACACGTCCCGTCTTCGTAATTCGATTCTCGACATTCTCAAGAACGAAGGATATATCGAAGATTATAAGTTGGCAGATGGTAAGATCGCGGTTGCTGAAGTTTCGTTGAAGTACTACAACAATGACCCTGTCATTCGTTGTATCGCTCGTGAATCGAAACCCGGTCGTCGCGTCTATGTTAAACATCAGTCTATTCCGGAAGTTCTGGGTGGTCTTGGTCTTTGCATTGTTTCGACGTCGCAGGGTGTCATGAGCGGTAAAGAAGCTCGTGAACGCAAACTTGGCGGCGAATTGATCTGCACAGTTTATTAGTCCGAGGGTGAATATGAATAACGAAAACTTTAAACAGTCGCGTATCGGTAAATTGCCGGTTGCGATTCCTGCTGGTGTTGATGTCAAAATCAATGGCGGTACTGTCTCCCTCAAAGGACCCAAAGGCTCGATTGAACGTACGTTTCATCCTAGCGTCGAAATTAAGAAAGATAATGGTAATCTCATTGTCGAATTGAAACAGCTCGATAATGAAGGTCGTGCCATCAGCGGTCTTTGTCGCTCGCTTCTCAATAATATGATGGTTGGCGTCGTCAAAGGTTACGAACGCACGCTCGAAATCAATGGTACGGGTTATCGTGCTGAAAATCGTGGCAAGAATGAAATCCTCTTCAACCTCGGTTACAGCCATCCGATTGTTTATGAGCTGCCTGATTGTGTTTCGGCCGAAGTGACTAAAGAAAACAAGATCATTCTTCGTAGTGCTGACAAAGAAGAAATTGGCCGTACAGCTGCCAAGATTCGTTCTTTCCGTAAACCTGAACCTTACAAAGGTAAAGGTATTAAGTACGCAGACGAAGTTATCCAGCGTAAAGCTGGTAAGACGAACGGTAAGTAGTAGCGAGGAGGTAAAGCTATGGCTTGTATCAGTGAAAAGAAAACGGCGCTTCGCCTTCGTCGTCAAAAATCTGTCCGTCGCCGTGTGCGCGGTTCGGAAGATCGTCCTCGTCTTTGCGTATTTCGCAGCGGGCGCCATATGTATTGCCAGGTTATTGATGATGTCGCTGGAACGACGCTTTGTGCGCTTTCAACGCTCAATGCCAATGTGAAAACGCTTGTTAACGGTAAAAAACCTGTTGAACAGGCTAAAATTCTTGGCTCTGAAATGGCTAAAGTCTGCATCGAAAAGAACATTACGAAAGTTTGCTTTGATCGTAATGGTTTCATTTTTCATGGCCGTGTTGCGGCGGTTGCAGATGGTGCTCGAGAAGCCGGTTTAGATTTCTAAACAGTGTGTCTTCGTCATATGACGAAGACAGTATTTTTAAGGAGAAAGAGCGTGACAGCTACTCGAGTTAATACTGAGAGTGAACTCATTGAAAAAGTCGTCCATATCAACCGTGTTGCTAAGGTTGTGAAGGGCGGTCGTCGTTTTAGTTTTGCTGCTATCGTTGTTGTCGGTGATGGTGCTGGTCATGTCGGTTATGCCCATGGTAAAGCAGCTGAAGTCCCCGAAGCAATCAGCAAAGGAACAGAACGCGCTAAACATATTATGTCTAAAGTTGCTGTGATCGACGGCACGCTTCCTCATGAAGTTGTCGGTCGTTATGGTGCTTCCAAGGTTTACATGCGTCCTGCTGGTAAAGGTACTGGTGTTATTGCCGGTGGCGCAGTTCGTGCGGTTCTTGAAGCGTGTGGTGTTGAGAATGTTCTTTCTCGTGCCTATGGTTCGACTAATCCGAACAACCTTGTCCGTGCTACTATCGATGGTCTTAAGAAACTTCAGAGCCGTGAAGCCTATCTGGCTAAACTTGGCAAAACGGTTGACTAACCGAATCGGAGCATAATATGAGTAAAATTAAAGTTACGCGCACGAAAAGCGGTATCTGCCGCGTTGATGCGCAGATTGAAACGCTCAAGCATCTTGGGCTTCGTAAAGTTAATCAGTCTGTCATTCTTGAAGACAACGAAATTGTTCGTGGCATGATCAAGAAAGTCGAACATATGGTCACAGTTTCGCCTGTCAACGACTAGCGAGAAATAGTTAGAGGTTTCCAATGATTGATTTGAGCAATCTTACCCCAGCCCCTGGTAGCACTCATTCCCGTAAACGCTTGGGCCGTGGTACTAGTAGTGGCCAGGGAAAAACTGCTGGCAAAGGTCAGAAAGGTCAGAATTCACGTGCCGGTGGCAAAGTTCGCGTTGGTTTTGAAGGTGGTCAGATGCCTTTGAGCCGACGTTTGCCGAAACGTGGTTTCTATAATGTTTTTGCTAAAAATATCGCTGTCGTCAATGTTTCCGATCTTGATCGTTTCGAAAATGATGACATTGTTGATATCGTTGCTCTCCGTAATGCCCGTTTGGTTCGTGGTAATGTGGATGGTGTTAAGGTCCTTGGCAATGGCGAAATCAGCAAAAAGCTGAAAGTCATTGTTGATGCCGTGAGCGCCTCTGCCCGCGAGAAGATTGAAAAAGCCGGCGGTAGCATCGAGGTTTGTAGTGACTAGCGGATTTTCAAACATGTTTAAAATCCCCGAGCTGCGCAAGCGTATTTTATTTACGCTTGCGCTTCTCGCGGTTTATCGCATCGGTTGCTTCATCACAACGCCTGGTGTTGATCGTGTGAAAATGAATTCCCTTTTTGGTGGTGATAGCCAAGGGATGATGTCACTTTTCAACTTTTTTTCAGGCGGCGCTCTTGAGCAAATGTCGATTTTTGCACTTGGCATTATGCCATATATTAGTGCGTCGATTATTTTTCAGCTTTTGGGCGTTGTTGTTCCTGCTGTGGAAAGAAAACAGAAGGAAGGTGATGCGGGTAGACGAGCCATTAACCAATGGACGCGTTATTTGACTTTGGGTATATCCATTGTTCAGGGCGCGTTCATGGCAACATATCTCCAGAACTTATCTACATCTGGTGAAGTTGCTGGTCTCGTTACGATGGATAGTGCTTGGGGTTTTACACTGTTGACTATCCTTTCGCTTACAACAGGCGCAGTCTTTATTATGTGGCTTGGTGAGCAGATTAACGATAGAGGTATTGGTAACGGTATCTCTTTGGTTATTTTTGCTGGTATCGTAGCCAGATTACCGAATGCTTTGTTCACATTATATGAACAGGCTATTGGTGATTCGACTGGGACGGTTGGTCTTTCGATGTACCAGCTTCTCCTATTAGCGCTAATAGTTGCCGTAACGATCGCTTTCATTTGCTTTTTTGAAAAAGCGCAGCGACGCATCCCGATCCAACATGCTAAACGTATGGTTGGTCGAGAAGCTTTTTCAGGTCAGGCATCCTATCTGCCTTTGAAGTTGAATACAGCGGGTGTCATTCCGCCTATTTTTGCAAGTTCGATTCTGATGTTTCCAGCGACGATTGCGGGTATGTTCCCCAATACGGAATGGCTTCAGTGGATGAGAGCTGCATTGATTCCTGGCGATTGGCGCCACATTCTCTTCTATGTTCTTCTGATTGTCTTTTTCTGCTTTTTCTATACGGCCGTTGTTTTCAACCCAGTAGATGTTGCAGATAATCTTAAGAAGAATCAGGCGAGTATTCCTGGCATCAGACCTGGCAAAAACACGGCTGAATATATTGATACGGCGTTAAGTCGAGTGACTGTTGTCGGAGCGATTTATATTTCAGCAGTTTGTATTTTGCCTGAAATTTTAGCGTCTAGTTTCCAGGTTCAATTTTATTTTGGTGGTACGTCATTATTGATCGTTGTTGGTGTTGCGCTAGATACCGTTCGCCAAATCGAAGATCATTTAACGAATCGCCATTATGAAGGTTTTAACGGTGCATCAGCACGTCCACGACTTAAACGTGGTGCATCAGCATAAGGTTTCCAATGAAAAAGCGTGTCATACTTTTAGGGCCTCCAGGGGCTGGCAAGGGTACTCAAGCTAAGCGTTTGACTGTAGCGATGAATGTTCCTCATATTTCAACGGGGGACATGTTACGAGATGCGATTGCGAGAGGAACCGAATTAGGGAAAAAAGCAAGCGAATATATGTCTGCTGGTGCTTTAGTTCCTGATGAATTGGTGAATGGCATTGTTGCTGATCGCTTATCTAAGGAAGACGGCTATCTTTTAGATGGTTATCCTAGAACGCTTGCGCAAGCTGACGCATTGGAAGCTGCGGGCGAAAAGATTGATGCAGTCATTTTGTTGGATGTTGATGATGACGTTCTGATTGAGCGTATCACAGGTCGTTTGAGCTGTCCTTCGTGTGGTAATGTTTATCATAAGACGTACATGCCGCCGAAAGAAGCTGGAAAATGCGATAAATGTGGTCATGATCTTATTCAACGTAGTGACGACAATGAATCAACAGTTAGACCGCGTCTTGCTAACTATCACAAGCAGACGCAACCGCTTGTTGAGTACTACGAAAGTCGTGGATTGATTTCGCGAATCACGGATGAAGGTTCTATCGAGGACAAGTTCAATCGAATTCGTGAAGCACTTGAATTTTAGCTACAGTTGTGCTGAATTTTGTTGCATGATTTTTTATGGCGTGATAAATGTCATAAAGTTTGTGCTACTTTTGGCACATAAAAAGATAAGGAGAGACGCGGATGAAAGTTCGACCGTCAGTTAAAAAAATTTGTGACAAATGTAAATTGATTCGCCGTCACGGTGTTGTGCGTGTGATTTGTGAGAATCCGCGTCATAAACAGCGTCAGGGCTAATTAGGAGGAATGCCTTATGGCACGTATTGCTGGTATTGATTTGCCGCGCAAAAAACGTATGGAAATTGCTTTGACTAGCATTTATGGCATTGGCCGTACGCGCGCTAAACTTATTCTTGATGAAGCCAAAATTCCTTACGATCGTTGCAGCGACGATCTTACGGAAGCTGAAGTTCGTATTATCCGTGACGTTATTGAAGCTCACTATCAGGTTGAAGGTGATCTCCGCCGTCAGGTTAAGATGAACATTAAACGTCTTATGGATCTCGGTTGCTATCGCGGTCTTCGTCATCGTCACGGTCTTCCGTGCCGTGGTCAGCGTACGAAAACGAATGCTCGTACTCGTAAAGGTCCGAGCCGCATCGTCGTTAAAAAGAAGTAATTAATCTTTTATAATCGAGTGAGGAATAACAGTGGCTAAAGTAAAGACTGTTTCTAAACGTGGTTTAAAAAAACACGTTAAAAAGAACGTTGCGAACGGTGTTGCTCATATTCGTTCAACATTTAATAACACGATCATCACCATTACGGACACGAACGGTGAAGCTGTTTCGTGGTGTACGTGTGGCACGAAAGGCTTCAAAGGTTCGCGTAAATCTACGCCGTTTGCTGCCCAGGTTGCTGCTGATGATGCTGCCCATAAAGCGATGGACCACGGTATGAAGAATATCGCAGTTTTCGCAAAAGGCCCCGGCTCTGGCCGTGAAGCTGCTCTTCGTGCACTTCAGGCTGCAGGCCTTAAAGTCACCTTGATTCGTGACGTGACTCCTATCCCCCACAACGGTTGCCGTCCTCCGAAACGCCGTCGCGTTTAATTTAGCGAAGTATTTCGTGTGTCGCCAGAAAACGTTTGTTTTCTGGCGGTTGTTGTCGGTAACGCGTCTTAGACGCTTTTTGTGGCATCTCTAGGGTGCGGAGGATCGAATGCATCGAAACTGGACAGATCTTATTCGTCCAAGAGGCGTAGAGATCGATAATGATACTCGTACTGCTAACTATTGCCGTTTCATCTGTGAGCCTCTTGAACGAGGTTATGGTTCGACCATCGGTAATGCATTACGCAGAATACTTTTAAGCTCGTTACAGGGTGCTGCGGTTACGGCTGTCAAAATTGATGGCGCGCTTCATGAATTTATGTCGCTTCAGGGTATTAAGGAAGATGTAACGATCATCATTCTTAATATTAAAGAGCTTCTTATCAAATCGGACATTGAGGAGCCGGTTTGGCTGCATGTCAGCAAGGAAGGGCCTGGAATCGTGACAGCGGCTGACATCGAATGCACCTCCAATGTCGAGATTTTGAACCCGGACCACGTCATTTGTACCCTCGGGGAAGATGGTAAATTCGAAGCTGATTTGCAGATTTCTACTGGAAAAGGCTACCGTCGTGCAGAAGAGAATCGAAGTGATGATCTTCCTATTGGTGCGATTCCTGTTGATGCACTTTTCAGCCCGGTTACTCGTGTAAACTACACGGTGACGAATGCGCGTGTTGGTCAAAGAACTGATTACGATAAACTGGCTTTAGAAATTTGGACTGATGGTAGTGTGGCTCCGGAAGACGCACTTGCTTTTTCAGCTAAAATTCTTAAAGAGCAGCTCACTATTTTCATCAATTTTGATGAGAACATCATTTCCGCGCCTGTTGAAGAATATGTTGCGGAATCGACTTCTAATGAAGCCTTTGATCGTTCCGTGAACGAACTGGAACTCAGTGTTCGTTCTGCGAATTGCCTTCAGAACGCCAACATCCATTACATTGGTGAACTCGTTCAGAAGACCGAAGCTGACATGCTCAAAACCAAAAACTTCGGTCGTAAGAGCTTGCGCGAAATCAAAGACATTCTCTCGAAGATGGGCCTTACCCTCGCTATGAGTGTTGATGGTTGGGTTCCGCCTTCTGGGTCAAACAACGATTAATTTTTATTGCTCAAGGATATCTAACAATGAGACATCGTAAATCTGGTCGTCATTTCAGCCGTCCGAGCGCTCACCGTAATGCGATGATGGACAATCTCGCTACGCAGCTCCTCGATCACGAAGCTATTCAAACGACCGAACCGAAAGCTAAAGAACTCCGTTCTGTTGTTGAAAAAATTATTACGCTTGCTAAACGTGGCGATATGAATGCTCGTCGTCTCGTCGCTGCTCGCCTTAACCAGCGCGTTGTTGATCGTAGCAATGCCGAAGATTGCAAACTTCATAATGAAGTTCTGAACAAACTCTTCGACGATATTGCTAAACGTAATGCCAATCGTCCTGGTGGTTATACGCGTATCATCAAGCTCGGTGTGCGTCATGGTGATAATGCTCCTATGGCTCGCATCGAACTCGTCGAAAAAGCTGTTCCCGAAGCTGTTAAACCTGCTTTCCAGGCTTCAACTGCTGAATAATTAGCTTCTCGCAAAAAATAAGGCCGCTTTGCGGCCTTTTTTTGTTTTTGCTCAATTAAGTTCTTCTTAAAACTGTTATACGCTTTGACTTGAGCTATTTTCTTGGCATATATTTTTACCTCTTTTGTAATGTGATATATGTGCCCTGTATAGTTTTTGGCGAGTAGAATTTTATAACCATTCAATATATTTCTTTGGAGTTAAAATATGGTAAATGTTCCTCGTCGCAGTGTGGTAATGATATTGAGGAACTCAACACATTTATTGATAATTGGAATCAAAATGGTGCATCGGCATATACTCACATGGCGCCTACTCAAACATCACCCGCGTTTATATTAAAATTAAAAGAAGAAACAATAACGCTTAACCATGCATTGGGTACTAGCGAAAAACCATTTATCGGTTACTTTACTCTGTTATCTTAATGGTCGAACTTCCAATCTCACCGACTCTGAAGTCAATATTAAAGAATCATATTTGTCATCAGATTTTGAATTTTTAAACACAAAACTTAAGGACAATTATACTAAGATCCCTGAAGGTAAATATATTCCTTGAAAAGATCCGGGAGATATGACTGCGCCATTACTTGACTTAGATACGCCTGAAAGCGAGTCGATCACGGTAACTCATCCGGATGATTAATTTTCAATTAACGGTATAAACGCGGTTTAACGCTTAAAACGCGTTTAAGAATTGTTTATCTCGACAAAAAAATAGGGTGGCCAAACCACCCTATTTACGACATATAATAAGCTCAAGGCGAGGACTGAATAATCGCTACCTATTTATCGCCCATAAAATCGAGGTTCGCGTGACTGAGTTTTCCTTGATTCAATAGTTCCGTCCAGGCTTCGTAGGTCGGTTCGATCCACTTCATGCAGCTGTTGCAGTCATAACTTTTAAACAGTTCCTGACATTTGTAGCGCTTGTACTTGTCCTTGATATCCAGTCTTTTGGCGCGATAAAGCGGGCTTAGCATGCCATAGTACAAAGTTTCACGATCACTTTCGTCATTCAGGATCTGTTGCATGATCTCTTGACGTTGCTTGCACTTGGACTTATCGAGACGCCAAGCTTCAAGCATGCGCTTTTGCCAATCGGGCAGGCCCTCGTAATGCAGGCTGTCGAAAAGCTCGAACATAAGGTCCTTGCGGCGCTCGTCATCGTCATAAGGTGAGTACATAATTGTCCAGGCCATGCCTCTGGCTACAGTTTTAACATCAGACTTGGACAGTTCTATTAACTTTGGATCGATCTCGCCATTCTTGTTGTTTGGAAACAAGGCTTTGACCGCTTCACTCACTGCGCCATTGCGTGCCGCATCGGGTTGCAGGTCGATTAACTCGACAAAGCAAGTCGCGATGTCGTCGAGCACTTCTCGCGCCGACTCGTTCACTTTGCCGGACTTGTTGGTTTTGGTGCGCACGATCTGCGCATCGATCTGCATGCGCAGACGCAGGTAATTCGGGTGTTTGCGGTATCGGTCGTTGACCGTGATGACGTGGCTGTAGGCTTCCTGATAATTCTTCTGGTTATACGCATCGACCGATTTGATCAGGTTGATGTCTTTTTTGAGCGTTTCGTCGCCCGATACGTCGAATTCGTCGTCATAGATGAAATCCTGAACATTAGAGATCTTACGAAGTTCAGGTTGCTCAACCTCCGAGCCATTTTTGACGACCTCGATCTCTTTGGGCGAACCGAGTGACGTGATCAACACGATCAACATTAACAACACGATGAGCGCGATCATACCGCCAAAAATCATCTTGTGCTGACGAGGCATTTTACGAATGAATTCGGTCGCGGTGGCTTTTACTTCGATCGTTTTGTTTTTGAAATCAGTCTGTTTGAACTTCTCTTTGCCCGATTGCACAGCTTCGACACCGCGTGACAAAAGGTCTGAGGCAAGCTGACGCGTGTCGGCCATGAGCTGGCTCGCTTCGGCAGCCAGGTTGGCATTGTCGAGCGGCCTGGCCGGCGTCTGACCTTGACTGAGCGTGCTCAATTCGACTGCCAGACTCGGACGCGAAAGCGGCGCCCACGGTGAAACTGGCAGCTGACTGAGTGCTTCAATGACTTCGTTGGCAGACTGGTAGCGGTCATCGCGGGTTTTGGCCAACAACTTTTGGATGATCGCATCAAATTGTTCACCGCACTCGATGTTGGCAACATCGAGGTGAGGAGGCGGCTCCATAAACTGCTTGTGCAAAACATTGATGACGTCTTCGCTCTCAAACGGGACATGGCCCATCAACATTTCGAACAGAATAATGCCGCAGGCATAGAGGTCGACACGATAATCGATTTGTCGACCATTTGCCTGTTCGGGTGCCATGTATTCTGGTGTGCCATAAATAAAACCAGCTCGCGTCTTGAACGCGCCTGAACCACTGTCTTCAGGATCCTGCGCGTCATTCTCGGTGTGGGCTATGCCAAAGTCGAGCAGTTTCACGAAGTCGTTCGTGCCTTCCTTGTTGATTAAGACGACGTTTTCGGGTTTCACATCGCGATGTACGATGCCCTTGTCATGGGCGCATTGAAGTACACTCAGTAGCTGCTGCAAAATGAAGATGCACTCCCCAGGCGGCAGGGTGTGGTTCTGTTTGATGCGCTTCAACAGCGTATCGCCTTCAAGATACTCCATGACAAGGTAGAATTCGTTGTCGCTGGTCATGTCAAAATCCATGACCGCACACAGATTCGAATGGTCGATGGCAGCCGCAGACTGCGCCTCGCGCTTAAAGCGCTCAACGATCTCAGCGCTTTCACTCATGTCCTGGTGCAATATTTTGATCGCAACTGTCTTGTGCATCATCAGGTGTTCGGCTTTGAACACCTCGCCCATCGCGCCGCCGCCGATCGATTCGATCAGACGATATTTTCCCGAAATGACATCATTCGGTGCATAATTCATATGTATATCTCCAGATAACTCTGTTCTTACGCGTTAAAAAACGCGGCGGCGCGTCATACCACGAATGCAACTCACTTAAAATAGCTAGGACGCATGAAACATCATCCATGTCATGACTCAGCCAAGGGGCATTTGTTGTCTAGTTAGAAATACAAAACTGTTAGTCTCTACGCTTTTCTGAAGATGCGTCTTACTCTTTATCATTGGCTTCACGTAAAAGCTTATGCGTCTCAGGAAAAGTAGTTACGACACTCATCACAGTTTTACCTTTTTTGTTTTTGATATTCGTACTTGCCCCGGCATCTAAAAAAGCTTTCACTATAGCTGATTTTGCGCCAGCATAGTATGAGACGGCATAATATAGCCCCGTATTTCCATCTTTGTCCTGCGCGTTGATATCGACTCCAGCGTCCACAAAGGCCTTTACCATCTCGGGATTCTTAAAGTGAGCTATATTAAACAACGGCGTTTGATTATCATTATCGCGAATGGATACATTTGCACCCATATCAACGAGCATTTTGAGATATTCCGGTTTTGAAGCAAAAAACACGGGTGTTTGTCCATTTTTATCGCGGGCATTAATATCCGCACCAGCATCAACAAACTTTTGAATCAACGTTCGGCTGCTTTGATTGATGAGAGCATGGTGGAGAGGTGTTTGTCCAAGCTTATCTGTCGCGTTAACGCTCAGGCCATTGGCTATGAGATAATCTAAGGCTTCATTGGATTTGGTTGTAAAAAGTAAAATTCGTCCATCGTTATCGACGACGTCGATTTTTGCGCCGGATTTTGCCAGGATCATGAACGCCTCTGTATTGGAAATGTCAAATAGCGGCGAAGCACCGCGGTTATCGAGCGCATTGACATCCGCCCCCAATGCGATAAAGGCTCGGAGAAGTTCTGTATCTATCATGACATCAAAAATGGCTGTTTTTCCGTCATTATCACGGGCGTTGATATCAGCTCCGGCATTGATCAGGAGCTTTAAACACTCGGGGTCTCTGACATAAAATACGGCCGTTTGGCCGGAATAATCCTTTGCATTCACATCAGCACCGGCTGCAATCAGGGCTTTGAGCATATCCGGCTCATGAGGGAACATCAAAACAGTTTCTCCTCTTTGATTGGTGTCATGAATGTCCAAACCTGCATCAACGAGACTTTGAATCGTCCGTTCATTGGCATGAAATAAGGCAGTTCTTCCCGCTTTATCTCTGGCATGAATATCAGCGCCAGCATCGATCAGCGCTCGAACCATCTCTGGAGTTGCCGCCTTCATCAGTGGCGTTACACCATAACTGTCAGCGGCATTGACGTCTGCACCTGCCTCAGCCAGCAATTTAATATGCTCGGGGGAATTCGCATAAAAAAACGGTGAATGGACAGAATGAGCTTTCAGGTCATAGGGCTCAGCGGCGATCATCAATGCCAGACTTTCCAGTGACAACGGACGCTCCATCGGCCCTTTGTCAAACCCGTCCCTGACATTGACATTCGCACCGGCATCCAGAAGCATCTTCACATGTTCTGCATCATCAGCATGATAAAGCGCTGTCTGTATAAAATTATTTAATTCATTGACATTTGCGCCAGCTTCGATCAGCGCGCGCATGTGGTCGATATCGTAATTCACAGAATAATGAATTGCAGCCATGTTGCCGTTACTTTTTGCATTCACATCTGCGCCGGCCAGGACCATCAATCTAACGCAATCGCCATTTTCATTCAGCATGACAGGCGTATTGCCATCTTCATCGCGCGCATTGACGTCCGCACCGGCTTCGATGAGCTTTTTAACGGCTTCCGGGTTCTGGATGAGCATGACAAGCGTCTTGTCATGGTTCAGCCTAACATTGACGTCCTTTCCTGACTTTATGTAATCCTCAATTGCCTTCAGCTGTTTATCACTATCCTCAATCCAAACAATGGCTTGAGGATCCGATATATAATCCGTAGAAGATTTTGAACAGCTGCCACAGGTCAAAAGCAGTCCGGTAAGAAAAATAGATATTAACTTTCGGCTCATATTTATACTCTGTCTGATTCAACGCGAAAATCATCCTCATTGCGCTGGTTCGCTTTATCTATATCTCGATTTCATCACCAGCTGTGAGCGCTAGTAATGGCAATTCCAGCCCGGTGAACTGCACACATTATAACCAAAATCACTACCATCCCACAAGTTTTCAAAACAGCTAGTGTGCTTTTGGAAATTGGTTGGGCTCCTAAATGGTACAATTTTATACGCATGGCTTATTGTGCGCCTTCAATGTCACGGAGACTTTTTAGCTGAAGTGTCCGAGCTGTAAGCAAAGCAAAAAAACAGAGACCAGCGTGTGACCGTGCATTGTCTGCCGGATTGCTTGAACTTTTGAGCCAAGAACTCAAAATCATGCCTGGAAACTAATTCTGTTAATGTGTGAAAGACTATGTTAAAATATGCCATGGATTGAATCTCCTTGCCACATGGTGGTTTGGTAGATTTTCTTATACCATATTCAGAGATACGAAACAGCTTTTCTACGTATTTTTCGTGGCACAGCAGTGATAACAAACAAGCAACTAACATAAACTGTGGATAAGAAGTAAAAAAATGAAGTATGATAAAGTAATATTTTGTCTACCATTGTTCATTATTGGCATTATCCTTATTATCGCGAGTTTAGTTATCAACTATCATGTCAATGATCGTTATGATAACTGGGTCGAAGTAGATTCCACGATTACGTCCGTCGATTGCCATCAACATAAAAATCGTTGCAAAGTATTCATCACTTACACCTATGACGGACAAACCTATAACGTTCAATCAAGTTATTCCTCAAATTTGATGAAAAAAGGCGACACACTGCCTATTAAAGTCAATCCGGATAACCCATCAAAACAGACCGCTCAGGGCTTTTACACAATGGTTTTCCTAGCGATGCTGTTCATGGGAATTATCATCATCATCTCTGGCTTTTTAGCGTATCGCTGGCTTTCCAAAAAAAGAGCTCAATAAGCAACACACTCAGTCACCAAACCAGTAATACTATCGAATCGAAAATCAGACAAAGCCGGAAAATGCGCGAAGCGAACGCGAGGCGTATTGACCGAGCGTCGTAGACGCAAATTTTTGCGTCTACAGCGAGGGAGAAGCCGAGCGCCAGAGGCCGTATCGCCTTTGGCGAAAGGCCGACTGTGATGCGCCGTGTCGCAGACAGGCGCATTTCATCCATAAATCAAATGTCAATAGTTAGTAGAATATGTTAGAATTAAACAAGCAGAAGAAAAGAAATCATTACGATCACAAGTTCAAAGTTCTGACAGTCAAATTGACACTTGATATAGGCCAGTCTAAAGCCTGCACGGAGTTAATTCTCCCAGAAAACACAATTTACAAGTGGATGCACGCATACCGTCAGGGAAAGTTGAATCTTGGCTGAAAGAAATGCTCGAAAATCAGACGATCTACTGAAACGCGATTTCACAGCTTAAACCAAAACCTTATTAATGGAGTGTCAACCATTTTTGACAATTTCAAATGATAACAGACATACAACTCAACCATTCGACAATCCAATCTTCATCCTTTGATGATTCCACCAGTTACCGCGATCATTTTGCCCAAAACACGCATGACAAGATAGAAAACGATTGCGATATCGCAATCAGTCAATCGTTGGTTCAAAATGAATATCATTTCATTAGAAGACTTGGAAAAGGTACTCAAGGCTCTGTATTTCTCGCCCAAAAAGGTGATCGCAAAGTCGCCATCAAACAGCTGAATATCGCGTCTGTAAAGGACTGGAAGCAATACGACCTGTTTCATCGCGAAGCCGATACCCTTCGAAGACTCGACATTCCCGGCATCGCCAAACTCATCGAAGTTCGGGAATTTCTCGACATTCCTGAGCCACGCGCATTTATCGTTCAGGAATATATCGAAGGCAGTCCGCTTCAGGAATTTATTGCGCAAGGCCACCGCTTTCAAATCGGACAAATTGGAGATCTACTTTTACAACTCCTCAATATCATCGAAAAACTGCATAAAAGTGATCCGCCGGTCATTCATCGCGACATTAAACCGTCGAATATTTTGTTAAATTATGCCAATGGTTCCTTAACCCCCGAAGTTCATCTCATTGACTTCGGGGCGGTCGCAAATCCACAAGTGAAAAGCGGCGGATCCACTGTCGTTGGCACCTACGGCTATATGGCCCCCGAGCAGCTCATGGGGCACGCCTGCCCTGCCAGTGACATCTATTCACTCGCCATTGTCGCCGTCTATCTGCTGAGCGGCGTTGCACCGGAAAACCTCGAAATTCAGGATTTTCAAGTCATCATCGACCCGCATCTCGAACATCTTCCCCACCAGATCACCTCATTTTTGCGCCAAATGCTCGCGCCCAAAGTCGAAGACCGAATCACGGATTTCGATACAATCCGAAAGTATTTTTGTGCATTAAAAGAACAAAAATTTGAAAACATCCCCTATACCAAAACAGCGATGAAGCCTGCTCGCGCGTTATCGTTCAGCCGTGTTAAATCCTATCAACAGGCCGGTAACATTGAACTTTGGCAGTCACTCGACGATAAAACGCCGCGAAAGCTTCCGTTTAATTTGAAAATGTTGATTTTGAAAGACAGCATATCCGACAAAAAACATAGGGAAAGTAAGGTAGGAAGATTAGCAGGAACGCCTTCTTCTACCATTATGAATGCTATTATTGATTTAGTTGTTTTTTTGGGTGTACTAATAGTTTTTACTGGCTATGTTATTTTTGATGAATTAATCAAATCACAGGAGCTTTTTTTCTATTCCATTACCGTAGATATCGTAGTTATGATATTATTCGTATTTATACTATTCATATTGATATTAATTATCTATAATGCTCTTGATAATTATATAAAAAATAACAACCATCAATATAAACGCTTTTTTGAACATGCCAGAAAATCGATGGCAACCGTCATCCGAATTAATTACAATAGTGTCTATCGGGATCTCAAATATGTGAACAACCCCAATTCTCATCACGCTTTTTATCCGACATGGGAAATTACCTACAGTTTCAATCCACCTGATGACAGCTCCCCTGATCCAATTGTTCGAACATTCAAAACACATACATTGCCGGATGCACTCCATGAAGGCAGTCTGATTCCTATTCTATATCTCATTCAAAACGACGAGGAAGGTGAACATGTTCTGAGCACACCTTTCCCTGTTCCAGCCTGCGATAATCTTGAGATTTCAGATAAGTAGGAGATCACCATGGAATATCAAAATCAAACGAATCAAATGGCGTCGAATGATACTTATCAGCGTTACGATAATTCTAACTATTCCAGCCCCAAAATAGACAGTTATAGCCTTGAAACACCTCCCATTCTCGTTCAACGCGGATATCAGTATATCGAGCTGCTCGGAGAAGGCTCCAATGGCAAAACTTATAAAGCCAGAAACCGAAAAACAGGTGAAATTGTCGCCATCAAAGCGCTCAAATTCAGCGATAATCTCAAAAATTACGAGCTATTCGAACGCGAAGCAAAGGCTTTGCAAGCAATCAATGTCAAAAACGTCCCGAAATACTATGATTATATTTCGCAGGAACGTGAATTTACGGAATGCTGGCTGGTACAGGAATATATCAAAGGCGATTCGCTTCTGGACTTGCTCGAAAAAGGCACGCATTTCAAAGGCACGCATTTCGATGAACTTGAGATTCTTTTGATCATGCGGGAGCTCACGCGAATCGTCCATGATCTTCAAACATTTTATGCGCCGCCTATCATTCATCGCGACATCAAACCGTCGAATATATTGATACAGCGAGTGGATGATCAAATCAAAGTGAACCTCATCGATTTTGGTGCAGTCTCAAATCCACAAAAGAGGTCCGGCGGTTCAACTGTTGCGGGAACTGTTGGTTATATGGCCCCAGAACAGCTCGTCGGCGACTGTACACTTCAGTCTGACTATTATTCGATTGGTGCTACAGCACTTCATCTATTCACAGGCTGTATGCCATCCGAACTACAGTCCGACGGCTTTGAACTGCATTATCAGGAACTTCTCAAGTCCAAAGTTCCCGATATTCATCCTAAAACACTCGCTTTGCTCAAAAAGCTCCTCGCTCCACAAGCACAGGACAGGCCCAAAGATACCGATGAAATCCATCAGCTCATCCATGATGCATTCAAGGGCTTATACAAATCTGGAAGCCGAGCAAGACGAAGAAAGATGAGACGCAATGGTGTGCTCGGAGTCTTTGGAAAAATCTTCAAATTTATCTTTTTATTTTTAGGGATTTCGTGTGGGTTTGGTGCTTTCGGCTGCCTTATTAATTTTTTTGTGTCATTAGCAACATCGGAATCTGAACTTACTATGGTATTTGCCTTTGTGACCATCGTTTGTGCATACTTATCTTTTTTGCTATGTAAATTTGCCAGTCGAATAGAAGATTCTTCCAATAATTCGTCAGAAGCTTATCAACAAGCCAAAGATGCTAAAATTTTATCCTCTCGCCTTGATGAGGAAATGAAAGCTAAAAAGGCTCTAACAACACAGAATAATTCAAACAATGTCGTTCAGGGCAAAGTTATGTCTGTATTTCCCGACGGAATTGAATTCATATTTACAATGAAAGACCAAACCTATTCGGGCTATCAAGCTGGGAAGTTTGAGCAAGAGATTGGAGACACCATACAAGTCTATACAAAAAATCGAGGCTGGTTTGGCGGAATCAAAGCATGGATTGAATAGTAAAAACGCGGCGTATCCCAACGGGATAGCCGCGTTTGGTGCGCTGTATTCGCAGCGCGAATAGGCGCACCGGCGAGCCGTAGAGACGCAAAATTTTGCGTCTCAAGGCGAGCGCCATTACTTCATGGCTTCTTCGACCTTAACGGCTGCGGTAACGGTGGCACCGACCATGGGGTTGTTGCCCATACCGAGGAAGCCCATCATTTCGACGTGTGCAGGCACGGAGGACGAACCAGCGAACTGAGCGTCGGAGTGCATACGGCCCATGGTGTCGGTCATGCCGTAGGAAGCAGGACCTGCGGCCATGTTATCGGGGTCAAGCGTACGGCCCGTGCCGCCACCGCTGGCGACCGAGAAGTATTTCTTGCCCTGTTCGATGCATTCTTTCTTGTAGGTACCGGCGACGGGGTGCTGGAAGCGGGTCGGGTTGGTGGAGTTACCGGTGATGGAAACGCCCACGTTTTCGAGTTTCATAATCGCCACGCCTTCCGGCACGTTGTCCGCACCG
>JAZUKH010000224.1:0-42605 GCA_045643185.1 Myxococcota bacterium
CTCAAGGGCAACCTCAACACAACGTTTACTGAAAGCGACCGGGTGAATGCTCAACACAACATCGCATTCAGCCTGACGCAAACAAAATAATTAAGACGCAGCCTGCTGATTTTGCAAACGTTACGATGCAACCAAGCTAGATAAAAACGATAAGCGCATGAACGCGAAGCGTTCGAAGCGCGGTGGATTCGGGATGTCTTTGCACATAAACGAACGGGCGCTTACGCAGCTGAAAGCCGCTGACTTGCATAACCGCATCCGGCGAGATGGACGCGCGTGATATTACGATACAACCAAGCTAGATAAAGACGATAAGCGCATGAACGCGAAGCGTTCGAAGCGCGGTGGATTCGGAATGTCTTTGCACATAAACGAACGGGCGCTTACGCGGCTGAAAGCCGCTGACTTGCATAACCCCGTCCGTCGAAGGCGCAGGCAAGACGGGCGGGGCACGCGATAGCCCCCACCCACTTTTTTTGGCCCGCGCGCCAAAGGCGCGCGGGCAACTTGACTGAGTTGTAACCACAAAAGTGAAATTCTTGAACGCGCATGATGACTGTGGTATATTAGAAATAAGATTGCATGGTTTTTACCGTGTTCATACCGATTTTTTATGGGTCATAACAGGCCATAGGGACCATAATTGAGGAGGAGAACGATGTCAGATCGTCGTAGTAGAATGTTTTGGTTGGGTGCGTTAGCACTCGCTGGGGTTGGAGTCAGCATGATGTCATGCGCTGTCGAAGACGAAATTGACGGCAAAAAACGTGGCACCGACGAAAGCAGCAACATCGAAACAAAAATTGATGATACTGGTGACAAAATCGCCAAAGGAGTCCCCGCGATCTGCCGTAACTCCAAAAAGTGCCTCGACGCGTCGGAATGTATCGGTGACGCGGCCTTCCTAGCCTGCCGTTGCGTCACGGAACAACGTTGCTCCGATGACCCACAATGCAACGGTATCAACGACTCCGCTGAAGGCTCCACTTACACATGCAATTACACGTGTGGTCAGCCGCTCGAAGACGGTACAGATACCTGCAACTGGAACGTCTGCCGTAACAGCAAAGCATGCACTGAAAGCAGCACCGATGGCTGCACACTGCGTAGCGCTCAAGACAGACCCGACGATGACGACGATAATGACCATATCAGCAATGGCGATGAGATCTCCGCTGGTTACGATCCCTGTAACGAAGATATGGACGGCGACGGCGTGTTGGACGGCGATGAAGATCTCGACGGCGACGGTGTAATCCATCCCGAATTCGGTGAATATGACCCCCGCGATCCAAACGATCATCCAAACAGCTCAAACGGCGAAGCAAAGGCCAGAGAAAAAGTCTGTAAAAAAGAAATCCTCAACGGAAACAAATATACCTTCAGCAATGGCGTCGTCGCCGGCTTCACCACGACGTCACCGACTTATAACCAGGTTCGTGGTGATTCCTCTGACACCGATATCGTCTCCTTCGACGATAGTGCAACCGGCGTAAGCGGTCTCTACTACCTCGATACGCCGAAGGTCGGTAAAGTCATCATTTCCTCGGCACTCAAAAATCAGTTCGCTGAATCGATTAAACAGATCTTCGAAGAATCAAACTTCGAAACGCCGGTTCCCCTCGATTCATGGAACGGTTACAAAAAAGAACTCCAGATCATCCCTAACCACAGCGTCCAGCGTTCCAAATACGCCATCCACTTGGCTGACGGTGCTCAGGTGACCCCCAAAATGGTGCGTGACGCCCTTGCTAGCGCTTTTGGTAACCAGAAAGTCACCATCGCCGAATATAACGAAAGCGAAAAATGTTCCAGTGGACAGATCTCCCTCTACCTCGCTCGTTCAAACTACGCTGCGGGCAACGGCTCACTCATTGATGCCAAAGCCATCTACAGCTTCGGTATTGCCTGCAAAGAAAACGTCACCAAAAAAGGTTCCATTGAGATGGACGATATCATCTCCGGCACCATGGTCGCACCGGGCGATTACGAACCGTTCAGAAACTTCATCTGCCAGACCGAAGGCTACGGCAAAACAAACGGCATGATCGACTTCATCTGGCTCGTCGATAACTCCGGCTCCATGGCCGACGAACAGGAAAACGTCTCGGCAACGGCGGATATCTTTATGGATAAGCTCGCAACGTCCGGCGTTGATTACCGAATCGCCGTCGCTTTCACCGACTCCTATTTGCTCGATGAAGCCGCCGAAAACGAAGGCTACCATAACTACTGGAAAGCCGCGGTATCAGGTACAACGGGCGATATGCCTTATGTTTTCGATAACGGCACGCGTTACCACACAAATCTTACTGGGAACGGTTACTCAAACGTCAGTTTCATCAACGGCAAAAATGAAATTGATGAAAAAGATGACCCCGAAAGCGTCAAGTTCGCATTCAAACAAATGGTCACGGAATTTCAGCAGGGTGGCGTTGGTTGTAATCGAAATGACTTTCAAGGCTCCGCTATCCCCACGAAAAACAAAAACATTTGTGGTTCCGGTTATGAAGATGGCCTCAAGAGCGTCGAATATGTTCTGAAAAAACTCGCTCAACCCACGATTTTCGACCTGCGAAAAGCCATCTACTTCGACGGTTGGGAAGGAGCTGTGGCCAATTCAAAAGAAGGCCGTTGCGCGATCGCGAAAGACAAAGTGCCTCATTGCTTCGATGACAATTTGGATGAAGCCAGTTGCTATCAGGAAGTCCTGTCATACTATAAAAACATTCCGGATGCCGATAAAGATAAAGTTGTTATCTGTCTAAACAACGTTGAAAACATTACGTTGCGTGACAATGCCCTCAAATACATCATTTGGATCACCGATGAAAACTCCCGACAGTTCAAAGAATTGCCCAGAGCAACAAAAAATATCGGTTTTGCATACACACCTAGCAATAAATATTATCCGGCCCTCCCGATCTGCCGTTCGGGCTATGAGATCACAGGGCCAGAGCTCACAGAAGTCGCAACCAATCCATTCAAACAAGCCTTTGGACGCTGCTTCTACGATGAAGAAGCTGAAGAATCGATACCAGATTACACCGATCCTGATAATAATACACAAGTCACGGTTAGCGATTGCTACACGGATGACACCCTCAGCACGCAGAAAGCTTGCCAGCCTTACTATACGGATCGAAGCACCGACGAAGGCAAAAAAGCAATCACCGAATCCACAAAATTGCCTGAACTCGCAGACAAATACAAAGCGACCTACAACATCATCTCTTACTACCTGGCCTCCTACGTTCAGTACGCTGGAACAGGTGGCATCGCTGGTTTCGCTATCGTTGGTGATGACAAATCAAACGGCGGCGCCTGTGAAGAACTCAAGGGTAACTCTGCCATGGGTGCCAACTACGGTTACGACTACATCCTCACGGCACGTTATCTCGGCGCACTCGAAAAGAATGGCGAGGGGCTCTACATCGATTCCAAAGGTAACTACAACTTCTCCGGTAAAGAAGGTGGCTATGGCTCCATCTGCAACAGCGACTACGAAGGCACCGTTACCGCACTCCTCGATGACGCTATCGGCCGTGTTGCTGCACACAACCTCATTGGCTACCCCATCTCCTCGACGATTACCGTCTCCATCAAAAACCCGACCTCGGATAACGCGACGACTCTCTATCGTAACGAATCCTCAAATGGTTGGTCCTATGATGCTTCGCAGAACGCTATCATTCTGAGCAACGTTGCCAGAGCGACTGAAAAATCCTACCTCGCGATCGCATACGTTATTTGGAAGAAGAACCTCGGTTAATCTCTGGATCCCATTTCAAAATAAAGCCTCCCAGCCGGGAGGCTTTTTTTGTATCCAAACGTTTTTTGATAAGTCCAAACCGCTTCCAAAGTTTTGTGGCCGCAGGCCCAGGCCTGCTCCAAAACCAAAATGCTCAAACCCAAACGAACAAACTAAAACAATATTGTGACCTCCGGGTGTGTCATGACCTTTTCTGTGACAGACCACGTTAAATGTTGGACAAGAAAGCCAACTCGTTATAAAAATAAAGGATATAGTTTAGGCGAAAGCCTTTTTTTCAACGCTCATTTGAGCATGATGTAAGGACCGAAAAATGGCATTCAAAACTGAATTCGAATTCACTCTTCCCAAAGGTTATGTGGACAAAGACGGCAATCTGCACCGCGAAGGCGTGATGCGCCTCGCGACCGCCAAAGATGAGATCGCCCCGCTCCAGGACTATCGTGTCCAGGCTAACCGCGCTTACCTCGTCATCATTCTGCTCAGCCGCGTCATCACCAAGCTCGGGACCATGCGTACTGTCGCACCCAATATCATCGAAGACCTCTTCAGCTCCGACCTCGCCTACCTCCAGGAATTCTACAGAAAGATCAATGAAGAAGGCAGCGCCGCCATCAAAGTCACATGCCCCGCGTGTAAACACGAATTCGAAGTCGACATGGGGACTGGCCTGGGGGGGTACTAAGCTACCCCCTGGATAAGCTGTATCAGGAGGTAGCGTATATCGCTTACCACTTCCATTGGGCGATAGACGATATCCTCAACATGGAGCACAAGGAACGTCAAATTTGGATCCGCGAGATCTCTGAGATCAACCGCGAAATTAATGAAAGCCGTGGTGGCTAACGTTCCTGGGTGAAGGCGATGGATCCATCGCCTTCCACTTTATTTTTCATTCAGAGGTTGTAATGGCTAAAATTAGGCTTCCAGGTGTCTACTTCGAGGATAATCCGAAAGTTGAAAGAGGCGTTTCGCTCGGAGAAACCGGCGTGCCCGCCTTTCTAGGCGTCACACAAAGAGGGCCTCTCAATGAACCCGTCAGCGTTCAAAGCATTCAACAATTCCTGAGGATCTTCGGCGAACCCGTCAAAGATTCGTACCTTTACGGAAGCGTTTTCGGCTTCTTCCTTAACGGCGGAACGCGTTGCTATATCGTTCGTATTGCACACGTTTTTCGTAATGGAAAAGGCGAACTCGCGAGATGCGCTCGCTACGAACTTCTGGATGGCTCCGGTTACCCCACACTCGAAGTGGAAGCATCCAGCGAGGGCAGCTGGGGAAATCAGCTGTCCGTTTCCATCGAATACCCCAAAACACCACGTGTACACTCATTCCTTACGTTCGACCTCGTCGAAGGAAGCAAAATGGCTACCATCCAGTCTTCCCGTGGCGTCGAGCGAGGCATGATGCTCAAAATTTATGATGGCGACGACGCACGTTACGTCACCGTCGATCGGATCCGCGGTAACGAAGTTTATTGGCATGACCCCATCGACAGGCCCTTCAAATCCGCAGCACCCACCTATATCGAAAGCGTCGAATTCGACCTCATCGTCAAAGAAAAGAAACATGTCGAACGATTTACGAACCTTTCACTCGGAAAAGGCGCCGTCCGAAACGTTTCAAGAGTCGTCGCACAGGAATCTGAACTCATCCGAGTCAATGTCCTCTCCGGGTTTGATTTTGAAAACTACCCCGAAAACGTTTCCGACGTGGCACTCAGAGGCGGACGCGACGGTATCAGTGGCATCACCAGCGAGGACGTCATTGGTTACAATAACGGACCAGGTGCACGCTACGCACTTTCCTCACTCGAGTCCAACGAAGAAGTCGATCTCGTTGCCGTCCCTGATTTGCAGTACTTCATGGACAACTGCGAAGCCTTCAAGTCCGATCGTGATTTTCAGGGCATCCAGATGGCCGTCATCACGCACTGCGAGCGCATGGGCGACCGATTCGCCATCCTCGAAACGCCGCGCGATATGAAGGTCGAACAGATCTACGACTTCCGTTCAAAATTCCAGACCACGTTCGCTGCACTCTACTATCCGTGGATCGTCTGGCAGGACGGTGACGTACAACGAAAAATGCCGCCTTCCGGATTCATGGCTGGCGTCTACGCACGTTGTGATCGAAACGAAGGTGTCTTCCGCGCACCCGCCAACGTTCCCATCGAAGGCGTTACCGACCTTACATGCCGTCTCCACGAAGGCCACCTGACCGAACTTAACGACAAAGGCATTAACTGCATCCGTTACATGCCCAGCCGTGGTATTCGTCCGTGGGGGGCACGCGCCCTGTCCACAGAGCCTGACTGGCGTTACCTCACCAGCCGACGCGTCTTTAATGCCGTCCGACGAGCGATCTACGAGAATACCCAATGGGTCGTTTTCGAGCCCAACGGCGCGGATCTCCGCGACCAGGTCACCAGCATGCTCACCGAGTTCCTCGGAAAACTCTGGGCTGCAGGCTACTTCCCTGGAAAAACCCAGGAAGACGCCTTTTTCATCAAATGCACGTCAGACAATAACACGACCGATGACGCAGATATCGGCGTTTTCAATGTCGATGTCGGAATCGCCATCGGAAAGCCCCTCGAATACATCGTCATGTCTTTCACACACAAGATGGAAGAACAGGTCGTCGGCGTTTAACGCCTAAAAACTTAACTGCGACGCGTTGCAACCCTTCGCGCCGCAGTGTCATTTTTTCAAAAACTGCGTTCCGACGCGGGTGACCAAACTTGTCACACCCAGTTTGATCACACCAATTCGTCCTTTTTTTTACTTGGGGTCTATTTACCCCTGTGACAGAATTGGCTAGTCAAAAAATTTGACGAAATCTCAAAAAGAATCAAGGATTTGCACGCCACTAAAGGCTAGAAAAAATCGATTTTTTTTGGTATTTAGATTGCAAGTATTAACCGCGCTTGATTATAGGCAGGGACTAATGACCTCACCCCACCCAACACGAGGTCAAGTTCCACAAACTTACTGGAGGAAAATATGTCTGATACACCTTTTGGTTCTTTTGGGTTCAAAGTTACGATCAAAGTTAACGGCGACAAACAGGAGATCGGTTGGTTTCAGGAAGTCAGCGGACTTTCAGTTCAGCTGAACGTGGAAGACTATGTGGAAGGCGGTTGCAACAACACGACGCACAAAGTCATCACCGGCACGACCTACTCTAACATCGTCCTCAAACGTGGCCTTTGCTCTGCGAGCATGTTCAATTGGGTCAATGGATTCATCAATGGCTCAGCCAAACGTATGAGCGGCGAGATCGTCCTGCTGGCCGAAGACAGCAAGACCCCTGTTAAGACATTTGCATTTACGAATGGTATCCCCGTCAAATGGGATGGCCCGTCTCTTAGCGTCAGCAACGATGCGATCGCAACCGAAACACTTGAAATCGCACACGAAGGACTGACCGTTAAGTAGTCCTTTTATTACGGGTGTTTTAGTGAAACACGGCTCTGCTCGAAAACTTCGACAGAGCGAATCCGTTAAACGCCGGTAACGGTCATTTCAATGGGAGTACAGCGATGTCAAACGATAGGCATCTTGAAAATAATACAGGAACGATGGGAACGATCTTCCGTCGTATGACCATGGCCAGCCTTGGTCTCGACTCGATGGATGACGTTTCTCAACAGTCGTTCGACGTGATCGATCGCGCAGATACCTTCGCACAGCGCCTTTTGGGCAACGTCGATCGTATGATGCCGACCACGGATTTTGAACGCATCGGCGTCGCAACATCCTCAGATACACTCTGGAATGAACTTTATAGCGGTATCCTCACCAACGATGGTCCCAAAAACGCGACCGATGTCGGTGAATGGCAATATTGGCTCGACGCGGTTCTTCTCACACTCTTCGATGAAGATGAAGAAGAAGAGATCGCCAAAGCCACACAGGCCGCTAAATCTGCGAACGCCGCCAAAAACCAACAGATCGCACGAGCCCAGATCGCTCGTCAGAAAGAACAGATCCGCGAACGCGTTGCACAGCTCAATGCCGCCGGTGTCAAGCCCTCCATGCTTCGACAGCTTTCGGCTGCAAAACAGCGCGAAATCACCAAGTCGACAAATATCGCGCAGAAATACGCCGAATTTGCTCAGAAAATCGCGAGCTCTGTCAACACCAGTACCACAGAAGCTAGCCAGTTCAGCTCACCTGTTCTCGGTGAAAACAGCCTTCAAAAACGCACCAACGCCGAAGCCATGGCAAACCACACGGCTTCCAGCGTCGAGGTCATCACTGACCGCGCGGTTTCCAATGTCGAATCCACGTTGCTCAAAGCCAGTAATGCAGCGAACAACGCAAACGTCGCGACAAATGCCGATGCTCGATCGGCCAGCATCCAGACGTCCAATGTACAGGCCGGTCTCCACGAGATGATCAGCGAATTCTCGGCCGCGCTCATCCGCGCAAGCCAGGAATCTGCGCCTGCCAGATTCAGCGCCATCAGCATGACCTCTGAACAGATCCTTGCGTCGCACGTCGTCGAACGCGCCAAACGCATTGAATCCGCTTCCCGTGTCAACGCTGAAAACCTCGATGCCGCAACCTCCAGCAAACTCATCAGTGCCTGGAAGGAAAACATCGAACGATTCAGCCGCGCTTCGCACACCGATGGCAGCGATATCATCGCGCTTCACGAACTCCAGCACCTCGTCGGCCAGATGTCCGAACAGGGCGTCATCTCCGACACCGCAGCCAAACAGTTCAAGACCTCAAGCCGTGCTTTCGCGGCCCGCTCCCTCGACAACGTCCTTTCCAAAGACTTCGCGGGTTCCTTGCTGCTCAACCATATTGAAAACAGCATCCAGTCCGTCGCTGACAAGCAGAAAGACATGCTCGTCTCGACCCGCGCCATCAAGGGGCAGAACTCGATCGGTCTCGTGGCCGACACCGCCGACATCGTCGAGAAAAAACTCGCTGCCAGCTTTGAAAACTTCAGTGCCGTGATCAACGCGTATGTCGACAGAAGCGATGAATCCGCTTCCTCAATGCGTTGGAACCGCGCCGCGGAACGCTTCAACCAGATGCACGGTGTCAACGACGAACAGGACCGCGTCCTGCTTCGCGACCTCATCGAAAGCGCCTCTCAGCTTGAAGCCTCCGGCATCGTCCCCAAAGGCACCGTTTCGAAATACGTTCAGAATGCGGCGTCTGCGGTCTCCAACAATGCCATGCACGCCGACATCACGCACCAGGTCGAAATGCTGCAAAACCTTGCTGCAGATTCGAATCGCGTCGTCAACACCATGCGCGCCGAACGTACCGAAAAACTCGGTCGTCAGTTCAACCGCATGATGAGCAACGTCACGACCTCCATCAACACCCTCGTTTCGAGCCTCAAACAGGCCGGTCTCAGCGAAAATGCCGTCGAACCCCTCACCCGTGACATCACTCAGCTTAAGCTCGATGATTCGATGTCGCTCGAAGAAGGCGTCAACCGCGTTGAAATGCTCAGTCATGCCCTCGACAGCTTCGTCGAACGCGCCCTGACCTCGCTTCCCGAAATGGGGTACGACCAGATCGATACCGAAAGATCCTTCGTGTCGACCGACGAAGTCAAAACCTCGGCAAACGTGGCTGCCAATCCCAGCGATGCCCTTACCGCTTCCGTCAAGGCCGCTTCACAGAGCCTTCAGGCGAACCTCAAATCCACATCCGCGGCTGCTCAGCTCCAGGAAGTGCGCAAATATGTCGCCCAGGTTCAAAAACTTCAACAGGATGCCGAGAAGAACTTCTCAGCGATGCTCTCTGAACACGCCGGCTCCGTCAACGAAGCTGCCCGTACACAGATCCTTCGCGCGATCGAATCGCACAACGTCGAACAGATGGTCACCGCTCAAAAGGCCGTGGCTGCTCAGCTCAATCAGACCGTCAACGCTCAGATCGAAGCCGCAGCTCAGCGCATGGAACAGACTCGCGCCAAGTTTGACGCCGTCTCCAAACAGGTCAGCCAGATCGAACGCGCTGCCGACCTCGCCAATCTCCTCCATGCCTCCTCTGACAAGTTCAACGCCTTCGACGTCCTTGCCAATACCAACAAACGCCTTAGTTCCGCGATCAGCACGAACAAGGCTGCGCGCATCGACAGCCTCAAAGCCGATCACAGCATTGCCCTCGGCGATGTTCGCATCGACAAAGCCTATCTGCCCGCACTGAATGAATCCATCACGGCTTATACCAAGCTTCGCGACGAATACGCCCGCTTCGACACGCCGTCCCTCACCGGACTCAAAGTCGAAGAGACCGCTCAGCGCCTCGAACGCATGACGACCCTCATTCAGCCCGCCGAGAATGCCATCGCTTCGACCCAGAGCAATACGCTCACTCCGGCCAATTCGGTCAATGCCGGTGCCAACACGGCTTCATTGACCTCGCTCTACAGCGCCGATGCCCTCGATCAGCAGATCGGTTACGAAGAACTCGTTCCCGAAGCTATGAACAAAGTTGCCAGAGTCGATGACCGCAGCTACGCGTCCGTCGATGCCGTCAACGGCATCTCGAACATGCTCGGTGCCAAAAAAGCTCTGGAAATGCACGCCAACAGCGTCGTCAAAGGTCAGAGTGCCGATGCCGTCGCACTTCGCGCTGCCCTCAACGAAGTCATGGCTGAAAAAGCCAGTGCAGCTGCCCGCTCCGCCGTCAACGCCGTCCAGGCGCCGTCTGCGGTCTCCATGATGACCGTCAACGAACAGGGTGAACGCCTCAAAGTGACGATGGCTCAGGCCGCAACCGAAGGCATGAAACTCCGTCAGCCGATCGGCGAAGCTTATCAGCCCGCCGTCCTTCGCGGTCAGAACGACACCTTCGTCAATCCCGCGATCGATGTTCAAAAACTTGACCAGCGTCAAAGCATCAGCGGTGCGGAACACTTCGTGCCCGTGATGCTCGGCGGCCTTGTCGCGAACTTCGCCTCCGAAAAAGCCACGATGGACAATGCCACGGCGTCTTCCGACAGCTTCCACGCTGCCAATATCGCCAGCGTCTCCAATGCGGCGGCCCGTTTCGACGAAGTCAAAGCCGACAGCTACGAAGGCGAACGTCACCTCCTCAACGTCTCCATGGCTGGTACCGACATCGCCATGACGCCTGACGCCTACGTCCAGGCTGTGGCTCAGCCCCAGATCAGCCAGGCCGCGCGCACGCTCTCACTCGGTTCCGATGTCCTCTACGACAGCTTCGCTGCCGTCCTCTCTCAGCAGGGCGCCGGTCGCAGCCTCAATACCCTCAGACGCGCTTTCTTCGAAAAACTCTCACAGGCTGGACGCACCACCGCTCGCGGTTGGATCGGCCTCAACAGCCAGAGTTTCGCAAGCCTCCTCGGCGTTGAAAGCCAGGATGTCGCCAATACCGCTGCCTACGACGCTGAACGCGGTCAGCTCATCAACAACGCTGCTGAAAAACATGATCAGGACTCTGCCGCCTTCGCACAGAATATCGCTGCTGCCACCGCGACCCAGTCCTATGCCGACAACGCCGACGACGCCATTCACGCGTTCGTCGCCTCCGAAGCCGGTAAACATGCCGTCAGCGACGCGGCTGTCAGCCCCGCTAATGCTGCTTACAGCATGAATATGCTCCATGCGGCAAAACTTCAGGCAAACAACGCTGCTGCAAGCCACTCTGGCGAACTCCTCGGTCATATCGACTCACTCCTCGACTACGTCGAAGATGTCAGCACGAGAAACGTCGGTGTCTTCTCCACAAACGATGTCGTCCGCGTCCTCATCGAACAGCTGCCTCGTGAAAGCTACCTCGGTGAACGTGGCCTGCCCAAGTGGCGTCAAAAAGACACCAGAACACGTCAGGTCGAAGAAGCTCGCGAACTTCGCGAAGCCCTCCAAAAGATCGGGGCTACCCCCGTTCAGGGCACCCAGCGTTTCAATGATAAAAAATTCGTTAGCCCCAACCTCATGCCAAAAGCCGATCAGGCCGCGGCACCGCTCTTCAGCGGCGAAGGCAGCACGCCTTCAAACTCGGCTAGCGCCTCAGGTTACAGTAGCAGCGACCTCAATCAGGCCGGTATCCCCGATAGCGATATCGAAATTCTGGTTGACGCCTGTATTGAAAGATTTATGGAAACCCTCAACGAGGAACTTCAGCGTAGGAGATCAGAATAATGAGCAACGCAAAATTAACAATTGATGCTTTCGAAATCGGTGTCAGTGTCGATGCAACTTATAACCCCAAAGAGTTGAGCTTCGAAAAGAACTCCGGTTGGTCCGAAGACTCGAACGGCGTCGGTGCCGATATGAGCACCATGCAGTTCACCAACGGAAAATCCATCAAAATGAGCCTCGAACTCTTCTTCGATAGATACGAACAAGATGGCGGTGACGTCCGTGGCGACATCGCGAAGCTCATTCAGATGACCATGATCGTCAAAGGCAAAGGCCGTCCGCCTATGGTCCGCGTCCTTTGGAACGGCACCAACGTTCTCTACAGCAGCGGTAAATTCACCGGCGTTGTCGAGTCCGTCTCCACCAAGTACACGATGTTCCGCTCCAACGGCGTCCCCTGCCGCGCGACCGCTACCGTCTCCCTCATCCAGGCTGAAAAAGTTACCGCAAACGGCTCCAGCGACGGTACCTCCGTCGATTCGTCCAGAACGGATACCTACAGCGAATCTTCCAAAACTTATACCTTCACCGATCGTAAACAAATGTCGAGTGCCGATATCGCACTCGCCATGGCGGCCGATGAAAACTTCGATCCCGCAAAAGACGAATGCTTCCCCGTCACCTACACTGCAGACGCAGCCTCTGTGTCCACGGGCGAGACCGTCAGTAAAGACTCTTCCGGATCCTAGCACGCAAGCGTTTGAGGTCGGCTCTGATGACTCACGCCAGTGAGCCGACTACAAACGTCATCTTAATTACCAGGAGGTAAATATGATCAGAACGCCTAATTTCAAAATGACGCTCGGAACCGTCAACTTCGACGATGAAGATATCAAAAGCCGCGTTCGTACGATCGTCGTGAATCAGGAATCCGATGGCGCAAGCTCCTTCAAGATCCAACTCGACGACTACGATGACGCCTTCGCAAAAGGTAAATTCACCATCCGTGAAGGAGATCAGTGCGTCATTAGCCTCGGTTACTACGAAGAAGAACTCAACCAGGTCATCATCGGAAACGTCACCAGCGTTAAGGCGAATCGTAAAGAATATTCCCGTAAACTCTATGAAGTCAGTGGCTTCGATGGCTTGCAGGCTCTCACTCGCGGTCGTAGACGTCGTTCTTGGGAACAGATCAAAGATTCCGAGATCGCCGAATTGATCGCCGGTGAATGCGGTCTCGGCGCTGATGTCGATGATTCCGGCATCGTTCATCCCTACATCGTTCAGAATAACGTCAATAACCTGACCTTCCTTTACGAACGTGCTCGCCGACTCGGCTTCGAAGTCAAAGTCGTTGACAGAAACCTCGTCTTCAAAAGAGCTACGAAAACCTCTAGCGGCGTTACACTCCGTTGGAACGTCGATGGCCGCGATGGCGATACGAGCATTCTGCAGCGCTGCAACTTCGATACAAGCACCATGAACGTCGTCGAAAAAGTCGTCGTCCGTGGCTATGACCGCGACACAGGTAAACCCATCATCGCCTCAAGCTCCGACCTCTTGAGACAAAATATGGGCGATACCGATGCAACGTCCTATGCACAGGCTTATAACCTCGATACCACGATCCAGATCAGCGATCAGCCCGTCAACAGCACCGAAGAAGCTGAAAAACTCGCGCAGTCCATCCTCAACCAGCGTGACAATAACTTCCTCACTGGCCGCGGCTCGTGCGAAGGAAACAGCAAACTCACTTGCGGAAAAACGGTCAATATCAAAGATATCGGTGCCGAAATGGATGGCGAATATTTCATCTCGTCATGCAGACACACCCTCAAAGCCGGTACCACCACTGGGTGCGGCTACTGGACCGAGTTCTCCATCTCAAGATCAGGTCGTAATTAATCCACCACGACTGGCCCCCGCCAGGCGAAGGGGGAGCGACGTATTGGCGTCGACGGGCTATTTGTTGAGACGCAAATACTTGCGTCTCAACAAACAGACAACGCGACGACAATAGACGCGTGGGGGGACACTTCCCCCCACACTCCAAAAAAAACAAATTAAGGCGCTCAAAAGGCGCCTTTTTTCGTGCCAGCCACAAAATTCAACTTGTGGATAACTCCGCGTTTTTTGTGGATAACTTGTGGATAAACCCAAATTTCCTGTGCATAAACGGTGAATAACGCAATTTTCGAAACAAATTCGCGTTTTTCTGCGTTAAACGACATGTGTGTTTTAATGCGAAGTCTTGCCATAAAACGCATTTTCTAGTAGTGATTGAATGTTTTTTGCCCTCCGTCGTGGAAGGCTCGTTTTTTGTCGGAGATTTCGTTCGGATGTTCACAAAATCAGGTTCCAGTGCACTCGAAATTAGAGTGGAAAATCTGCGTAGGGAATTTTTTCATGAAGGCAAGACGCTGGAAGTACTGAAAGGTATAGATGTGACGCTGGAACCAGCGTCCATGGTCTCTATTCGCGGACGAAGCGGCGCAGGCAAATCGACGTTTTTACACCTGCTGGCAACGCTCGACAAACCCACGACCGGACGCATCCTTTTTGGAAATAACGACGTTTTCAATTTTTCACCGATGCAGCTGTCGAGATTCAGAAACGAACACATTGGCTTGATGTTCCAGTTTCATCACCTGCTCAGCGAATTTACCGCACTCGAAAACGTCATGATGCCCGCACTCATCCATCGCGAGTCAAGAAGCGATGCGAAATCCCGCGCCGAAGAACTGCTCGAACGCGTCGGCCTGCTCAACCGCGGCTCACACAAGCCCGGCGAACTCTCTGGCGGTGAACAACAACGCGTCGCACTCGCCCGCGCACTCATGATGCGACCAAGCATCCTGCTCGCCGACGAACCAACCGGAAACCTCGATCAGAAAACAGGTACCGGCATTCATGACCTCTTCAAAGAGCTCAATGAGACACTCAATCTCACCATCGTCATCGTGACACACGACGAGATCCTCGCACAAAAAATGCCCAGACGACTCATGATGATGGACGGACGACTTTACGACACCACAAACGGCGAAGACAATGCCACGCTGACGACCGGCGAACCTTGTGAAAAATTGCCTGAGAACAATAAAGCAGAACAAAACGAGAAAAATGCCGCGTCAAATCTAAATTCTAACGAATCAAATGCCGCTGAATGCTCGCAAAACAATGACGATGCAGTTCAGATGGAGAATAAAGAGGCTGCCACGCAGCAGGGAGCGTGTGAATGATCGCACGTTGGTTCAAAAAATCATTGCTCGCAGGCGCTTTCTGGCTCGCGCTCGCCGCAAACGCTCAGGCTCAGACCACGCTGTTTCCAGAAGTCGAAGATAACATCGTCGACGAAATCAGACTCAGCGGAAACAAGCGAAATGCCGATGAAGACTTGCTCTACTACATTAAACAGAGAGCCGGATCAAAACTCGACCTCAGTGTCGTCAGCGCCGATGTCAAACGACTGTTCAAAATGAACTTGTACGACGATATTCAGGTCGATCTCGACAACGTCAACGGAAAACAAGTCCTCACCTACACATTCATTGAAAAACCAAGCGTCGCAGACTTCATTTTTGAAGGCAATCATGAGGTCAAACTCGACGATCTCAAAGAGGTCATCGACCTCAAAGTCGCCACACCGTTAGACATCGACCGAATCAACGACAATGTCGCAAAGATCAAAGCGCATTACGACAAAGAAGGCTACTTCCTCGCCGAAGTCTCTGCTGAGATCCGCGACCGCGTCGATGGCGACAAAGACGTCGTCTTCGTCATTCGCGAATACGACAAAGTCAAGGTGCGAAAGATCACCGTCCTGGGTAACGACGCCCTCTCCGATGACGACATCAAGTCGCATATCTTTACGCGCGAATACTCGCTCCTCGGCCTGCTGTCAGGCGCCGGCGAATACAAGGAAGAAGAATTCAAACACGACGTCCAGCGCATCGCAGCCTGGTATTCCGAAAACGGTTACCCCGATGCCCACGTCGTCGACAGCCAGATCCAGCTCTCCGAAGACCGACGATCCATGTACATCACCTTCAAAGTCGAAGAAGGTCAATACACGACGATCGACAAGGTCGAAGTCACCGGCGACGACATCGACGGGGATGAAGAGGCTCTCAACAAACTCGTCACCCTCGAAGAAGGACAAGCCTTCAAACTGTCCCAGCTCTTCGACGACGTCAAACGCATTCAGGATTACTACGGCGATCGCGGTTACGCCTACGCACAGGTTGAACCACGCCGAAAACCCGGCGATTCGCCAAATTCACTCTCGATCGGCTTCAACGTCGTCAAAGGCGCACCCGTACACATCGGGCGTATCGAGATCACCGGCAACCGAAAGACCGAAGACAAGGTCATTCGTCGCGAAGTCCTCATCAAGGAAGGCGATCTCTACCATGGCAACCGCGTCAAACTCAGTGAACAGAGCATCCAAAAGACCGGTTACTTCGAAAAAGTGACCGTCGCCACCGCCGCTACCGACGATCCAAACGTCATCGACATCAAAATTGAAGTCACCGAACGCTCCACGGGCCAGTTCCAGGTCGGCGCGGGCTTCAGCTCGACCGAATCCTTCATCGGAACGCTCCAGATCTCGTACGACAACTTCCTTGGCCGCGGACACTTTTTGTCGGCTCAGGCCACCGTCTCCAAGCTCCGTCAGCTCTTCAACTTCCAGTTCTTCGATCCGTACTTCCTCGATTCCAACTGGCGTTTCAGACTCTCGCTCTTCAACTACGAATACGTCTACACCGACTTTACACGCGATTCCTACGGCGGCTCGCTCGGTTTCGGCTACCCCTTCACGCGCGACCTCGTCCTCGACCTCGCCTACACCATCGAAAACGTCGACGTTTCAACCGCCTCATTCGGCTCCAAACAGCGCAATCTGGGCTCGATCCTCGACGGCGGCCTCACCAGCGCGATCAACGCAACGCTCACCTGGGATAAACGAAACAACCGCCTGATGCCGACCAAAGGCTGGATGCTTCAGGGCTCGGTCGATATCGCCGACGAATACCTCGGCAGCGAAAACGAATTCATCCGCTTCCTCGGCAAGGCCCGCGCCTACGTTCCGCTCATCTGGGACATCGTGCTCAAGTTCAACCTCGAACTCGGCTACATCGCCAACTGGAATGCGGGCGACAAAGAAGTCCCGATCTTCGAGCGCTTCTTCGTCGGCGGTCCCAACTCCGTCCGCGGTTTTGAGCGTTCAAGCCTCGGCCCGACGCGCTCATTCACGACCAACGTCACCGACCCGACCTCGTCGCTCACAAACTTCCAGATCGGCGGCAACAAGGAACTCGTCTTCAACGCCGAACTCGAGATCCCTATCCTCAAATCGCTCGGCGTCAGCGGCGTCGTCTTCTTCGACATGGGCAACGCCTACAACGAAGACCAGGACCTCTCGCTCAAAATCGACTGGTTCGCCGACCCCGAAGATTATGACTCCGTCCTGCGTTCCGCTATGGGCTTCGGCTTCCGCTGGATGTCACCGATGGGCCTTCTCCGCTTCGAATGGGGCTTCCCGCTCGCGCCAAAAAAAGGCGAAGACCCCGTCGTCTTCGAATTCAGCATCGGAAACGCCTTCTAGATCAGCCAGATATTCTGGACGCGCAGGCTATCGCGTTGCGATACGCCCGCGCAAAGCGCCTATCGCTCCGCGATACGGCGCTTTTTTTATTTTGTCGCCGACGGCTCGACCAACGGATCCCCTCAAACCCACTTTTTTTGCAAAAAAATATTGTTTGGAATAAGTCTGAAACAAATGCGGTTCTACCCCCATGTTGTCACGGTATGGCAACTTTGGAACCGCCCAAAACACTCAGCCTTCGAGTTTCCCCAAAAATGACTACTTGCGTCATACCTTTAAAATGGTGTAAGGGGCGCTCTCGCTTTACGGTTGTAAAGCATCACTTTGTTTTTGTCATAGCGTGGGGGACGCTAAAGTTCATTTCCCTGATATGGAGAAAGTTAAAAAAATGCGTGAAATGAAAATTGTTTCGAAACGTGCGTTCATCGTTCTTGCTTCTGTTTGTGCCCTCGGCACGTTCGCTGGCTGCAAAGCCAAAACCGACGCGCCTGCTCCCGCTCCCGTCGAAGCTCAGGCTGCTGCTGCCGCACCCGCGACGATGAACCTCGGTGCCATTTCCATTCTTGACACCACGACCATGCCGGTCAAAGGCGCCGAAAACGCCAAGATCACGATCGTCGAATTCAGCGACTACGAATGCCCGTTCTGCAGCCGTGTTGAACCCACGATCAAGCAGATCCTCGAAGCCTATCCGAACGATGTCAAAGTCGCTTTCGTCAACATGCCGCTTCCGTTCCACAAAAACGCAATGCCCGCTGCTCAGGCCGCTGTGGCTGCCGGCAAACTCGGTGGCGTCGATGCCTACTGGAAAATGCATGACAAACTCTTCGCCAATCAGAAAGCCCTCACGGCTGACAACTTCAAAGCTTGGGCTACCGAAATCGGTCTGGATGCCGCGGCTTTCGAAGCTGCCATGAACAGCGACGAAGTCAAAAACTACATCGCTAAAGGCCAGGACGAAGGCAAAAACAATGGTCTCGGCGGTACGCCCTCCTTCCTCATCAACGGTGTTCAGTTCGTCGGCGCCCAGCCGATCGACAACTTCAAACACGTCATCGACGAAGAAATCAAACGTGCTGACAAAGTTGCTGCCGACAAAAACCTTTCCGGCAAAGCCCTTTACGAAGAACTCGTGAAGACCGCTCCGAAACCCAAAGCTGAAGAACCCGAAGAAGAAGATCCGGGCCGTAAACTCGTTGACATCACGAATGCCCCGATCGTCGTTGGCGATGCCAATGCACCTGTCACGATCGTCGAATTCACCGACTTCGAATGCCCGTTCTGCAGCCGCGCCAACACCACGGTTCACGAACTCATCGCCAACAACCCTGGCAAAGCCAAACTCGTTTTCCGTGCTTATCCGCTTCCCTTCCATCAGCACGCCAAACTCGCTCACCAGGCTGCCGAAGCTGCCAAACTCCAGGGCAAATTCGTCGAATACTATGACAAACTCTTCGCCAACCAGAAAGCGCTCGATCGTGACAGCCTGATCGGTTATGCCAAAGAACTCGGCCTCGACGAAGCCAAATTCGTTGCCGATATGGATTCCGAAGCCGTCATCAAAGCCGTCGAAGCCGATGCCGCCATGGGCTCCAAAGCCGGTGTCAATGGTACGCCTCACTTCCTCCTCAACGGCCGTATCCTCTCCGGTGCCCAGCCCCTTCCTGCTTTCCAGAAAGCCCTCGACGAAGAAGTCAAAATTGCTGAAGACATGATCAAGAAAGGTGTCGCCGCTGACAAACTCTATGAAGAGATCGTCAAAGCCAACGCCAAACCCGAACCCGCTCCCCTCGTTGTCGACATCGCTGGTGCCCCTGTCAAAGGTGCTGCTGACGCTATCGTCACGATCGTTCAGTTCTCTGAATTCCAGTGCCCGTTCTGCAAACGTGTTGAACCCACCCTCGACGCCCTCATGGCCGATCCTGCCTACGCTGGCAAAATCAAGATCGTCTTCAAAGAAATGCCGCTTCCGTTCCACGACAAAGCCCAGAAAGCTGCTGAAGCTGCTCTCGCTGTCAAAGCCATCGCCGGTGACGATGCCTTCTGGAAACTCCACAAAGCCATGTTCGACAATCAGCCCAACATCGCTGTGGACCAGATCCTCGGCTATGCCAAAGACAACGCTGGCCTCACCGACGAACAGGTCGCCACGCTCAAAGCTGACCTCGACTCCAACAAATATGCCGACGCCGTCGCTGCTGACGTCAAAGCCGGTAACAATGTTGGTATCTCCGGTACGCCTTCCTTCGTCATCAATGGCAAACTCCTCGTCGGCGCTCAGCCCATCGAAAACTTCAAACACGAAATCGATGAAGCCATCCTCAAAGCGGGTGCCAACAAGTAATTTGATCTTTAGCTAATCTTTAGCAGATCACACAAAAAAGCTCGCCTCGGCGAGCTTTTTTGGTTTTATTGGGCTGATCTACCATGTCCACACTTCAAGACTTACTCGACTACGCCTGGCATCGTCAGGCCGAAAAAATCGAAAAACTCGCTGGCGGCAACATCAACGAGACTTACGCCGTCGACGACGCGCTCATTCTGCAGTGGTTGAATCCCATCTTCGGGGTCGCGGTCAACGACGACATCGCCGCGCTCACACCGACCTTGCGCGCACACGGCGTGCCCGTGCCCGAGCTCATCCCGACGGTGCGCGGCGACTACGCTTGTCAAGGCGACAAGGTCGGCGCAAGACCAGGCGCCTGGCGACTCATGAACAAGCTCCCGGGAAAGAGCCTCATGGCCGTCGAAAACATCCAACAAGTGCGCGCGCTCGCACAAATGGTCGCAAAATTCCACACGGCGCTCATCGAAAAAAACTACGTGTTCAAGCACACACGGGGTTTTGCGCACGACTTTGACCGACATTGGCGAGCATTTGATCAGGCTTACGAAACGCACCGGGACCATGCGTTCTGGGCACAGGTCGATCAGCTGCGTCAAAAGATCGAACACCTGATGAAGTTCATCGACCCGGCCAACACGCTGGTCACCGAAACCAAACGCATCATCCACGGCGACCCCAAGGCCGCCAACTTTTTGTTTGAACAAAACGAGGTCTCTGGCGTCATTGATCTTGACACCATGACCTGGTCGAGCGTCACGTGCGACCTTGGAGACGCCGTCCGCTCGTGGTGCAATGCCCACAACGAGAACGAACCACCCGAGTTTATGCCCGAATACGCCCGTGAAGCCATTGGCCTCTACGGCGAAGTGGCCACGTTCCTCACCCCGGAAGAGCGTCGAAAAATACAAAGCGCCGCGCCATGTATCGCTCTGGAACTCGGCGTCCGGTTTGCCCGCGATGCCCTGTGCGAAGACTACTTCGGCTTCGACCCAGAGATCGGTCACGCCAAACATTCGTTTATTCGCGCCAAAAACCAGGTCGAACTCGCTGCACAAATGTTGATGACCACCCCGTCGCGGTAACGTTAGAGCCGTCCGGCCAGGACGACTCTAGCGTGACTGCGGATCTACGACGTTCTAGGCCCTGCCAGGCGAAGGGGTAGCGGCGTATTTCGTATTTTTGTAGAGACGCGTGGTCCACACGTCTCTACAAAAATACGAAATAGACGCGTAGGGGGAGACTTCCCCCTGCCACACATTCTCTAATGCCTAAGAAACTCCCACGAACGATGCTTTTGTGCTATGATATCGAGTGCATTTTTTCGTGGAGGCTCTTTTATGAATTTCAAAAGTCTTAAAAGTCTGATGATGGCGCTCGGTCTGACCTGCTTGACCGCGACCCCGGCCTTGGCAGATACCGTTTATGTACCTATCGACTTCGGTGGCAGCGCCCCGTTGTCATATACCGAAGCTTTTTTAAACTCGGCACGGGCGAATGTTGACGCCAAAATGCTTTCGGCGGAACAGAATGAAGAAATTCTAAAAGCGCACTTTCTTGACCTTACGGATCGCGACGATCAGGGATTAAGAGATATATTCGAATCGGCCACCAACGCTTATTTTGAGGGACAGAGCGATGTGGCGGACGAAATGTACACCGAAGCCTTCAAGATCGCCACCGAGCACCCTGAAGTGCTGGCGCTTTCAACGACGATCGGCAACGATCTTTATGAAGCGGGCGCTTACTGGCTTCAGATCAAACACTTTGTCAACAATGACGAAGCTGCCCTCAAAGCCGCCATTGACACGTTGATCCGCATTTTTCCCACGCGCTCGCCCAATGGCGATAACTGGCCGGACGAGATCGCGTCCGTTTACCGCGACCGTATGCCGACAGGCATCATGGGACACGAACTCACGGTGAAAGCCTCCAACGGATGCCACATCAAGATCAACGGCGACGAACTGCAGTCCACGAACACGATCCGCATGTATTCTGGCACCTATGCCATCGCAAAAGTCTGCGGACGAGAGATCACGCGTGTCGTCAAACTGGACCTTTTGACGTCCAAAACGTTCGATTTTGACAACGGGCTGTATCGCGACTTCACGTATCCACGCAAAAACACGCTCGTATCCCGTCCGGATGCAACGCGGGAACTGCTGACCGAACAACTCGTGGAGATCGGTCATATTCTTGGCGTCGAACAGGTCGTCGGCGTCGGCTATGTTCCTGGCGACCATCCGTTCCTCGAAGCCGGTTTTACCGCTGTTTTGGCCGATACTTACGAAGAAAAACTCATCCGAGCCAGAACCGCACCCAAGGGTGATATTGCGACAGAGATCGGCATGCAGGACTTCGTCAACAGCCTTTTCGCGGGCGGTATCTACCATGAGATCGCCGGTGGTCACGGCCTGGATTGGATCATGACCACAGGTATCGCCACGACGTCGGTCGGCGTTGCCTCCCTCATTACCGGCGCCGTTCTGGGCGGCCTTGCCAAACACGAAAACGACGAGTTTAGAAAACTCGAAAAACGCATCGACGCCAGAACCAGCGGCTCACACCTCAGCCACGCAGACAAACGCGACAAATACAAAATCGCGGCAGACATTACGTTCGGCATTGGCGGCGGCTTGTCCGCCATCGGCATTGGCCTCATCATGTTCGACCTCTTCTACATCCAAAAGAACAGCGATGATATCTATGCCAATCGACCGCAGCTCCAGTTCAACGTCGATCGCGATGGTGCAAATGTGGGGCTCACGTGGAACTTCTAAACCAAAAATTGGCCGTTTATGCCGGCTCGTTTGACCCCATTACGCGCGGTCATCTCGACATCATTCGACGCGCAGCGACGGTCTGCGATCGACTGGTCGTCGCCATTGGCCTCAATCCGGCCAAAAAAACATGGTTTAGTGTTCCAAAACGCATCGATCTGATCCGCGACGCCACGCGTGAACTTCAAAACGTCTCGGTCGATGCCTACGATGGCCTCCTGGTCGATTACTGCAAAAAGATCCATGCCAACCTCATTCTGCGCGGACTTCGATCTACGACCGATTTCGATTTCGAAATGCAGCTCGCCACGCTGAACCGCGACCTGGCGCCTGAGATCCAGACCCTGTTCATGCCTGCAAGTCCGGAATTCACGGCCGTTTCAAGCTCCGCCGTCAAAGAGATCGCCATGTTCAGACACCCGGTCGACCATTACGTCACACCGTTGGTCGCCGCTGAAATACAGAATTATCTTACGCATCAGGCTTAGTTTTTTTGAGAACAACATGGGAATAGTGCCCGCGTTTGTCGCCTGACGCCCAAAGTTTCGTCGTTCTTACCCGTTTTGCTTAAGGCTGAAAGTCATGAACACAAAGCTATTTCTCGAAAAACGTCTCGATTTGCTCAACGAACTCTGTCTTGGCTTTGCCAAAAAAGACCAGGCTGCCATTGCCAACTACCTCAGTGCGGTCAAAACGCTCGACACCGAGGCCGGTGACGAGCCCGCGTTCAAAAAACTCGTTGCGGATTTCTCGTTAAGTGATTTTGAAGCCAATGTCGTGTTCATGGCCCTGGCCCCGACCATTGACGGCGCTTTTAAGCAAAAGATCATCGACATCCGAAAGAACTTCGCCTTTTCTGCGGTCGATGTCGGGCTTTGTCTCGAGCTGTTCAGCGAAGACTTCGCGCAAAAGCTCGAAAACCGCAAAGCGTTTCAACCCAACGCCAAGCTGCTGCAGAATCACCTGATCGAGTTGCATCCACGTCCGGGCACAGACCCGCAGCTCAACGAAATGAACATCGTGCTGCCCGCACGCATGGTCTCGTACCTGCTCGAACAGGAGACCGACGTTCAACTGGATGGCTTCAGTCGACTTTACTGGCCCAAAACACCGCTCGCCCAGGTCATTCTGAACGAAAAACAGCAGAGCCAGATCATGGCCATCGTCTCGCAATACGAGCGTTATTTGTCGCTCAAGCAGTCATGGCACTTTGAAGAGATCGGCGGCGGCGGCAAAAACCTCATTTTGCTTTTCAGCGGTGTTTCAGGCACAGGCAAAACGCTGCTCGCCCAAGCGATCGCGCACGAACTCAACCGCCCGCTGCTGCGCGTGGATGCCCACGAGCTCAGCTCGCGCGGCACGCTGGCCAACAATCTCGACCTGCTTTTACGCGAAGCCAGGTTGCAGCGCGCCGTCATGTTGTTTGACGACTGCGAGCTGCTGTTTGCCAGCCGCGTCCAAGGCAATCGCGACCTACCGTTGCTGCTCGCGGCACTCGACGCCTACGAGGGACTGGCGATCCTCACCACGAACATTCCCACGGCACTCGATTCCGCGCTCGACAGACGAGTGACTTTACAAATCGATTTTGACATTCCGGCGGCGCCGCTGCGTGAAAAGATATGGCGACTGCATCTGCCAAAACAGTTGCCGCTCGACGACGATGTTGATCTGCCGCACCTCGCTGAAAAATACGAGTTTGCCGGCGGCACCATCCGAAATGCCATTGCCGTAGCCATGAACCGAGCCCTGGCCGATGCTGCGGGCAAAGACGATGATCTGCGCGTCAACATGGCCACGCTCGACGAAGCGGCAAAAACGCAGATCCGCAACAAGATCAAGAAACTGGCCGATAAGACCAGAACAACGCTCACGCTCGACGACCTTGTGCTGCCCAAAAAACTCAAAGCTCAGCTCAACAGCATCATTGCGAGTGTCCGCAACCGACGTAAGATCTTCGAAGAATGGGGCTTTGGCGAGAAACTCTCGACAGGACGGGGGCTTTGTGTGTTATTTAGGGGCGACTCAGGGACGGGCAAAACGCTTTCGGCAGAGATCATTGCCAACGAACTGGGCATGACGCTTTACCGCGTTCGCATTCCGGCGATCATGTCAAAATACGTCGGCGAAACCGAAAAAAACCTCGAAAAGTGCTTTCGCGAAGCGGCTGCGTCGGGCGCACTACTCCTGTTTGACGAAGCGGATTCGATCTTCTCGAAACGCACCGAGGTCAAAGACGCGAACGACCGATACTCGAACATGGAAGTCAACCTGTTGCTGCAGGAAGTCGAGCGTTTTCAAGGTATCGTGATTCTCACGACGAACCTGGATGCGGCGATCGACGATGCGTTCGAGCGTCGTTTGAACCACAAACTCGATTTTCCGTTTCCTGAACCGCGTGACCGTGCACGCATCTGGAAACGCCTGTTGCCAAAACAGGCGCCGTTGGGCGATGACATCGACTTTGAAACGCTTGGCAAAGACTTTGAACTCGCGGGCGGCAACATTAAAAACGCCGTGGTGCGTGCAGCATACCAGGCTGCCGAAAAGAAATGCCTCATAGACATGGATCTGCTTGAACAGTGCGGTCTTCAGGAATACCGCGAGATGGGCAAACTCGTGCCCAACCTTCGCAACCCGTGGGATTAGCGCATGGACCAGTGGATCATTCCCAACGATGTGCCGCGCGATGCCATTCTGGCCCGCGCGATCGACTGCGGCATCGAACCGGTCGTTCGGCGAGCCCTGGCGGATCATGACGTTATGGCCGAGCTGCGTCAAACAGCTCAAACAGCGCTTTACTGGGCGACGCTCAAAACCGCGTTGACCGCCCTCGACACGATCCCTGCGATCGTGCTCAAAGGCGCGCCGCTTGCCCTTTGGCTCTATGGCGATGACCGTATGCGCGCCTCGACCGATGTCGACCTGTGGATCCCCAAATACGACCTTGACCGGGCGATCCGCGCGCTTCAAACCGTGGGCTACGCGCCCCAACCGGTCATTCGTCCATGGGCCACGAACCAGGTCGTTTTGACACACGATCACGGGCTCATGACCGTTGAACTCCACTGGGCCATGACCCAGCCGCCGTACCGGGCACCAGATTTTGCCACGGCATGGGCCACATCGACCATCGTCAGCCGCCAAAACATGGTTTTTCACCAGCTTTCAGACCAGTTGACGTGGATCCATCTGTTGCTGCATGCTCAACAACACATTTTTGCGATCAAACCCTGGCTTGACCTCGACGTCGCGCGCCACCGCGTTCACGCTGATCCCAAAGTACTTCGACGCTACGGGCTCAAGCGCATTCACCAGGTCACGCTCGACGTGCTCGAAGCACGTCCACATGCTTTTCCGCTATCCACGCTGATCCGGGCCTACCTCAAAGGCATTTTGGGCGACCCACGCCGCGGCGAACTCGTGATCGGCGCCGACTCCAGCCTCGTCGCAGCCGCAGTACTCGCTTCACGCGCCGCCACCATGCTCATGCTCGACGGCATCCTCTACCCGGCTCAAGCACTCGCCTTCCACGTTCCACTCGTCGCAAGCATCATGGCCAATAAATTCGTCAAACCAAGCTGATACTTTTTTCTCCGAAATTGGCATGTTTCGCACGCATTTCGTGTTATACTGATAGGTCGATTTTGACGATACACCCATCGTCAAACACAAGTTCGTCGATTCTCTAAATAATGGGCCTGTTTGCGGCGATCTGAGCCGCCGGATTGGATATTTTCGTGAAAAGTAACGCGCCTCGCATCATCTTCATCTTCTGTCTTGTGGCTAGCCTCATTTGGCTTTTCTCCAGCGCCTCGGGCGGATATGAATCCATCTCAAACCTCAAATACAGCGAATTCACGCAAGCCGTGCGTGACAAACAGGTGCAATCTGTTGAAGTCCAGGGCAATAAAATTCGCGGTGAATTCACCAAGGAAGGCTCTGAAGCTTTCGAAAACCACGAAAAATTTGAAACCATCGGCTTGCTGAATGCCGATATGCAGGATCTGCTCGACGAACAAAGCATTCCTTTTGAATACAAAGAAGAAGAAAGCGACGAATGGTGGCAGCTGCTGATCCTCTATATGCTGCCGACCCTCATCTTCATTGGCTTCCTCTTCTACTTCTTCTCGCAATCACAGATCGGTGGCGGCAAAGCCATGACCTTTGGAAAATCCAAAGCCAGAATGCTTTCCCCAGATGACCACAAAGTCACCTTCGCCGACAATGCCGGAATCGACGAAGCTAAAGGGGAACTGGCTGAGATCGTCGACTTCCTCAAAAATCCGAGCAAATATCAGCGACTCGGTGGCCGAATTCCCAAAGGCGTGCTCCTCATGGGACAGCCAGGTACCGGTAAGACCCTGTTAGCCAAAGGTGTGGCTGGCGAAGCTGGCGTTTCTTTCTTCACGATCTCGGGGTCCGACTTCGTTGAAATGTTCGTCGGCGTTGGCGCAAGCCGCGTCCGCGACCTCTTTGAACAAGCCAAAAAGAGCGGACGATGCATCATCTTCATCGACGAGATCGACGCCGTCGGGCGCCATCGTGGCGCCGGGCTCGGCGGCGGCAACGACGAACGTGAGCAGACACTCAACCAGTTGCTCGTCGAAATGGACGGATTTGAAGCCAACACAGGCATCATCGTGATTGCCGCCACAAACAGACCTGACGTCCTCGACCCCGCTTTGCTCAGACCCGGCCGTTTCGACCGACAAATCGTCGTCCCAACACCTGATGTCCGAGGAAGAAAAGCTATTCTCGAAGTCCACACAAAGGGAAAACCACTCGCCGAAGACGTCGACCTCGAACGCGTCGCAAAAATGACACCCGGTGCCTCTGGCGCTGAACTCGCAAATATCTGCAACGAAGCTGCGCTCATCGCGGCAGCACGAAATGCTGAGATCATCACTGAACACGACTTCGTCGAAGCTCGTGACAAGATCACGATGGGACGCGAACGAAAAAGCATGGTCGTCTCTGAAAACGAGAAAAAAACCACCGCTTTCCACGAAGCCGGACACGCCATCGCCACACTCGCGCTCGGAAAAGCTGTCGATCCCTTGCAGAAAGTCACCATCGTCCCACGCGGACGCGCACTCGGTATCACCTATTCTGTGCCTGATGAAGATCATCTCAGCTACTCAAAGACCTACCTCACCAATCAGATCATCATTATGATGGGCGGACGCGTCGCGGAAGAGATCATCTTTGATCACCTCACCACTGGCGCGGGGAATGACCTCGAAAGAGCGACACAGATCGCCCACAATATGGTCGCCAAATGGGGTATGAGCGAAACGCTCGGACCACTCGCCTTCGCTGACGACAACGAACAGCCGTTCCTCGGCGCGAAACTCTCGCACGGACAGAATTACTCTGAAAAAACCGCACAGCTCATCGACGAAGAAGTCCGCAAGATCCTCATCGGTGCCCATAAGACCTGCACTGACATGATCAACAAGGACATCGATAAACTCAAACTCTTGGCCGAAGCCCTCATCGAGTTTGAAACGCTCGACGCGCCTGATATCGAGCTTCTCCTCAAAGACGGCGTCGATGCCGTCCGCGTCGCTTTCAAAGAACGCGAAACAAAACTTAAAGTAGAAGAAGAAAAAGCCGCAAAAGAACGCGAAAAACGCGAAAAACAGGCTGAGAAGAAAAAAGAAGTCTACACGTCCAAAATCGCTGAAATGGCCAACGCCATTCAGGGCGAACGCAAAGATGCCAAAGTCGACGACAACAAGCATGACGACGACAAGCATGACGACACGCCCAAAGGCCCGTCCTCTGACGACGAATCCGTCGAAGATATCCTCGCTGAACTCAAAAAAGCGCAGAATCCCCCGGATGACCTGCCGCCGATCGAACTCGATCTGCCCGACAAACATCACCACGTATGACAGATCTACGAGTTGAGGCGTCCACGCAACGAGCGTCTATGCTTTTTATCGGTGCGCGTGGAGAACGCGAGCTCGCCTGGCGACCCTTTGTCGTCAGCGACGAGCCGCTTCCTCAAACCGAAGGCTTTTGCGTCGAACCCGGCACGCTGATCCAACCAGGGTGTGACGCCCAAACGACCTGGCTGGCCGAACCCCAAACCGCGTTGGCCTGGTTCGCGCTTCCTGCCGAACATCCATGGCGCCAAGCGCTGAACCGTTTTGTCAAAACCAAGCGCGTTTGGAAGATCCATGGTCAAACGCTCGACCTCACTCGCCCCAAAATCATGGCGATCTGGAATGTCACGCCCGACTCGTTCTCGTCTCAACCCAACGGCAACGACGCCGAACAAGCTCACGCCCTTGAACTCCTCAAAAATGGCGCCGATATCCTCGACATTGGCGCTGAATCAACCCGCCCAGGTGCCACGCCGCTCACACCACAGGACGAGATTGCTCGGCTCCAACCTCACATTCAGTGGGCCATGCACCAAAACGTCGTCCTCTCGATCGACACATACCACCCAGAAACCATGGCATGGGCTCAAAACAAGGTACACATCATTAATGATATCGGAATGGGATACGAAAATTTACAACGTACCCAAAACACGTTTAAACTGGTCGACACATGTCGATTTGGTTACGTGATGACCGCATATCATTCACACAAAAATCAATTCGATTCCTGGGATGCATGTATCCGAGACATTATTGAACAGCTCGATCAACGCTTGAGCTTGGCTTATGATCTCGGATTGGACCTCGCCCAAATCGTCGTCGACCCCGGCATCGGTTTTGGCAAAGGACTCGCCTGCGACCTCGATCTCATTCAATATGCCGCGCCAGAAATGGCTTGCCTCGCAAGACCAGTCCTCATCGCTCACAGTAGAAAACGATGTTTGGGCATGATCACGGGACGAGACGTCGACGAGCGCGATACCGCCACTGCCATCGCAGACGCACTCGCCTTCACGGCTGGCGCCTCGATCGTACGCGTACATGACACAAAAGGCGCTTGCGACGCACGTGCCATCGTTTGCCGATAACGTCGATTCACGACGAACAACCGATCAAACCCTTTTAGGGGGAAGAATGAAACATGTTTGAACAGTTCTTTTCAAACTTTTACGACTATTCCTTCGTCGACATCCTTCGATCCATCCTCGATATCGTCATCGTCTGGTACCTACTATACCAGATCCTCATGCTTATTCGAGGAACCAAAGCCATGCAGATACTCATTGGTCTGCTCATCTTTGCTTTCTTCTATTTCATTTCTCAGCCGGAGATCCTCGACCTCGCCACGCTCAACTGGACGATCGACAAGTTCATTTCTTCCTTCGTCATCATCATCGTCATCATCTTCCAGGAAGATATTCGACGTGGTCTCTCGCAGTTCGGTAAATCAGGCAGTCTGGCAACCTCGGCAAACCAGGATCAGGCTAGACTTGGCGCGACACCCATCGAAGAACTCGTCAAGGCCGCAACGATCTTGAGCGATCGACGCATCGGCGCCCTCGTCGCCATCGAAATGGACGCCGCGCTCGACCAGTACATGGTCCAAGGCGTCAAAGTCGACGCAAAGATCACCAAAGAATTGCTCGTCTCGCTCTTCATTCCATACAAAGCAAACCCGACACACGATGGGGCCGTCATCATCAAAAATGGTCGTATCGAAAGTTGCGCGTGCTTCCTGCCGCTTTCGGCAAACGACAAAATCGATAAAGCCCTCGGAACGAGACACCGCGCAGCCATCGGACTCAGTGAAGCCACCGATGCAGTCATACTCGTCGTCTCAGAAGAAACCGGCGCGATCTCCATCGCTCACAATGAAAAATTGTTGCGCCGACTCTCACCGGAAAGCCTTCGTGACGAACTCCACAAATTCTTTGTCACGAACGACGAGACCAACAACACACCCACCTCACTTTCTCACAAGATCAAGGCTTTCTTCAAAACCGGTAAGCCTTCAGGACACTGATCATGCCTGCATCTATACCAGCTACACCCTCCATCGACATGCCGCGTAAAAAAAAGCCAACGCTCGCGGATCGACTTTCCAATAACCTTCCTCAAAAACTGCTCGCCTTGGTGGGCAGTCTTACCCTGTTTGTCGTCGTGCTCAGCGACCGCAACATGACGGTCACGTTCGACGAGATCCCCGTTTCACTGCGCATTCCCGAAGGCTATGCTCAACTCGGTGCGGGAGCCACCCAAAAAGTCAACGTCAAAGTCTACGGTCGCGCGTCAAAACTGCGTCAGCTCACGCGTGACGACCTCGGTTCCATCACCATCATGCCGCCATCCCGCGAAGGCAATGTCCAGGTCACGCTGCACGCAGACATGCTCTCCATTCCTGATGGCGTCAAAGTCGAGAAATTCCAACCCGAATTCGTGGGTGTAACGCTCGAACCCCTCGCACGACGCTCGGTTCCGCTCACCACCGATCATGCCTTCACCGGCGAGCTCGCACCGGGCTATCAGCTAGGCGAGATCAAGGTCACGCCGGCTGAGATCGAGATCACGGGGGCCAAATCCCTCGTCGACGAAACGACACAGCTTTATATCGAGCCGATCGACCTCACCGGCAAAGCCGCTTCATTCACCGTCATGCGTTGGGCCATTCTCAACCGAACGGGCGTTCAGGCCACGACTTCATCACGCGTTGAAGTCTCCGTCAACATCGTCTCAAAAGCCAAACAGCACGTCATTCTCGGCGTGCCGATCGTGCCACTCAACCTGACCAAAAACCACGAATTCGTGCCTTCGACCATCGACCTCACACTCGTGGGCGACGAAGAATCCCTGGCCAAAATCGACCCGTCGCATTTGTTCATCACCATCGACGCCTCTCAGGACGAAAACCAGTCGACCCACGCCAGACTTATCGAACAACGTGAGATCGACGTTCCAAACCTACCCGCCGGCGTTGGCTTCGACGAGACAAAACTCCCCTCTGTCCTGCTCAAAGTCTCCGACGAACATCCCAAACCACGTCCAAACGCCGCACAGCCACCTCACCCGGTGCCCATCGACTTCGCCTTACCAGACGCACTGTAAGCGCGAGCAACGACGTAATGCCGTACGGCCGTGTGGCTTGTTTGGGCGAAACGAGTGCCACACGGCCGACACAACTCAGTTGAAGAAAACAAATTCGGCGTGTCGCAGATAAAAAAACGCGGCGCGTATTGACCGAGCGTAGAGACGTGCGGTCCGCGCGTCTCGAGCGAGAGAGAAGCGACGCGGGCGCGGCGTATGAAATAGCCGCGCCTAAAAATCATCGTCAATTTTTGGTTATGCCCATCTGATCAGTAACCACACGGCCGACAAAAAAACCAAAAACGTTTGCTCATTCCACGAAATAGGCGCAGAATATTCGCGTTTTTTAGGCGATGTCCATTTGACATTCGCCGTTTACAAGACCGATAAGAGTAGAGTGAGAAAGTTAAGATGGCAAACGAACGCCGACCTTTCCAGGCAGACAGAGTACGTGATTCGCGCGATAACCGTTTTTCAAATCGTCGCGAAGACCGAAACAATGCTGAAAGAATTATGTATGATGCGGAATGCGAAAAATGTCACGCCGCCTTCCAGGTACCCTTCCAGCCCGACCCAAACCGCACGATCCTATGCCGCGACTGCCTGAAAGAAGCGCGTGAAAGCGAGCGCAATGACCGTCGCACCAACCGTAACGACGGCGAACACGCTTTTTCCTGGGACCGTGGCGAGCGTCATGACCGCCGTCGCGATGACGACCGTTCACAGGAACGCCGTCCGCGCTCCGAACACAGCGAACGAAGCTTCGAACACAGACACAATCACGAAAATCGCGAAAAAGTCCAGTACGAGATCGTCTGCAGCCACTGCGGAAAAACCGATACCGTCCCCTTCAAACCCTACGAAGACAGCGTCGTCCTCTGCCACGAATGCAAAAACAATCCAAACGTCGCGCGCGTCGGCGGAAAGATCATGCACACCATCATCTGCGCCGCGTGCGGCCAGGAAAGCCAGGTGCCCTTCAAACCCGATGACGGAAGCCGCGTCCTCTGCCGCGAATGTCATCTCAAAGAACGCGAAGAAAAACAACGTTCACGCGAATACTACTCAAAACAACATCCCTCCGTCGTCAACGGCACAAAAGTACACGTCGAGATCAAATGCGAAAAATGCGGATGCGTCGACGTCCTGCCCTACCTGCCCAAAACGCACGGCGCCATCCTCTGCCGACAGTGCGCCGAGCAGACCTTCGGCGAAGATTGGGCGAAACGCCACAAACTCGGGGCACGCGAATATCCTTTCACATGCGCAAAATGCGGCGCTCAGGACTTCCTACCCTTCAAACCCCAGCCAGACAAAGAACTCCTCTGCAAGCATTGCATGAACGATGAAGCCGTCATCCGACACCTCGATCAGGGCACAAAACGCTCCGTCGCCGGAATCTGCTCACGTTCACCCAAAAACAACGACAAAAAGTAGCCTCAAAATCTGAACGATTCAGGGTTTTGTGGGGGGAAGTCTCCCCCTACGCGGCTATTGGCATTCGCCAATACGCCGCTACCCCCTCGCCTGGCAGGGCCCTCAACACGTGAAAAAATAAAGACAAAACGACTTCACACCGTCTATTAGACAAAACGCAAATTCTTGCGCAAGAACACGTTTTGGAATATCCACGAAAAAATCACGGTGATGACGATTCAACCATAGATCCATCACAAATTTATTTGTTTTATCCCGCCCGCTAAAACGGACGGCTGGGAAAAGTGAGAATTATGCGAAAATCTCTGCGTTTCTTGATGATTGCTGCGCTTGCCGCGATGCCTTTCCTTTCTACCAATGCCATCGCTCAAGACAGCGAAGACGCGACGCCGGTTGTCAAACCCAATCGTGTGAGCGCAAACGGTTCCTATGAATTTAAACCCACATGGGGCATCGGTTTACAGTACGGACTCACCTTCACGGAATTGGATAATTTTAACAATTATCTCCTCCTCCCGAGCAAACAGAACTACTACAAAGTCAACTATGTCGCCGAACACGAACTCTACGGCGAATGGTCGCCGGTCGAAGGCTTCCGTATCAGCATCTTCGGTGGATGGCAGTCCGCTTACATCAAAAACACGGGTTATGACTACTTCTATGGCGGTATCGAACCCGCCTTTGCGGCTCGCCGCTCTTTCTATGAATTCGCGGTCGGTCTCGGACTCGCCTATGGCGGCTCCCTCTACTCAAGCGAATCGGATGAAATGGACAACGGCTTAAAAGGTCACGGCCTCATGGTTCGTCCATTCGTCGAAGCTCGTTTTTACCCCTGTGATATCTTCGCCATTTACCTCAGACTCGCTTTCAACTACGTCAGAGATTTTGGCGTCGAAGCCACCGACACCATGAAAATGCTCGATACCGACAAACGTATCGACGAAGACCAACTCGCCCTCGCTGGCCCCAACGTCTCCGTCGGTATCCGCTTCGGTAATTTCGAACTGCCCAAAGTCGTCGTGGGTGATGCCGATAACGATGGCGTCCTCGACGACATCGACCAGTGCCCAGAAAACGCCGGTTCCGAAGAATTCTATGGTTGCCCCACACCCGACAGCGATGGCGACGGCCTTTGCGACAGCTGGGTCACCGAAAATGGACTCAACGCGATCTACGCCGACATATGCAAAGGTCAGGATCAGTGCAGTGACAGACCCGAAGACGTCGATGGCTTCGAAGATGAAGACGGTTGCCCCGATCCCGATAACGACGGTGACGGAATGTGCGATGCCTGGGTCGCTGAAAACGGACTCGCTGATGCTTATGCTGATGTCTGCAAAGGCGCTGATCAGTGCGCCGATGAAGCCGAAGACGTCGATGGTTTCAAAGACGAAGATGGCTGCGCCGACCCCGATAACGATGGTGACGGTCTCTGCGACGCATGGGTCGCGGAAAATGGACTCTCCGAAAAATACGCTGCCATCTGCAAAGAAAGAGACTACTGCCCTGACGAAGCGGGTGACAAGTCAAATACATACGGCTGCGGCCCCATCGACGAAGATAACGATGGCTTCTGCAATGCTTGGGTCTATCAAAACTCACTCCAGGAAAACTTCCCGGAATGCAAAGGCCTCGATATGTGCCCCAACGAAAAGGGCTCCGACCACAAAGGCTGCATCCCCAGACGTGTCGAAGTAACTTCCGAAGCCATTCAGATCAATGACGCGATCAACTTCGCCTCCAACAAGGCTGTCATTCAGAAAAGCTCCGACAGCCTCCTCGAAGAGATCGCAAACGTCTTCAAAGAGAATCCACAGATCAAGAAAGTCTCCATCGAAGGCCACACCGACCTCAGCGGCAAAGCTGCCAAAAACCAGACCCTCTCAGAAAACCGCGCGAAAGCCGTTATGGATCGACTCATCAAACTCGGTGTCGAACCCGAACGTATGGAATCAAAGGGCTTTGGTATGACACGACCCGTCGAGCCTCTCGCCGCTGGCCAGAAGAAAGAAACTAAAGAACAGGCCGCTAAAAACCGTCGTGTTGAGTTCAACATCATTGAACAGGAAACCGTCAAAACGACCATGACCTTGCGCGAAGCCCGTCAGGCTGGTTACACACGCGACGAAGTCACCCTCCTCGACAAACAGGGTAACCCCGTCGAAAACAAAAAAGCTGACGACAAAAAAGCTGACGACAAAAAGTAGTCACTAAGCCAAACGTCACCTAAAAAAGCGGTTCCCACCAAAGGGAACCGCTTTTTTTGTGCTCAACACGAACGGAAGCGCCCACACACACAGCTGAGCAGTAACCTTTTTTTGGCCTTCTTCCCCCCGACAAAACTTGCGTCTATTCCCAAATAGTTATACAAATAGTATTTTGTATTAGACGTATTTTGCGCCATAACTTTGTATGCATGTACAAACACCTCGGCCAGCGTCTTTTTAGACAACTGCGCATGGGCCAAACCTGTGTCAGGATTGATTGATCCCTCACACCAAACAAGGAATCAGGTAAGGAAGAAACTATGAAAAAAACGCTTAGATTCATGATTGTTGCTGCTATGGCTTCTCTCGCTATGGTTTCAACGAATGCTTTTGCGGATGATGGCGACAAAAAGCCAGGTAAACGTGTCAGTGCTAACGGTACCTATCAGTTCAAACCCTCATGGGGTATCGGTCTCCAGTATGGTATGACCTTTACGGAAATGGACAGCTTCAATGATTATCTGCTCATTCCCTCGAAACAAAACTACTACGATGTCAACTTTGTTGCGGATCACGAGCTCTACGGCGAATGGTCGCCGGTCGAAGGCTTCCGTCTCAGCGTCTTCGCGGGTTGGCAGTCCCTCTACATTAAAGACACGGGCTTCAACTACATCTACGGCGGTATCGAACCCACCTATGCCATTCGTCGCTCCTTCTATGAATTCGCCGTCGGTCTCGGCCTCGGTTATGGTGGCTCCATCTACGACAGCGAAAGCGAAGCCATGGACAACGGTCTTAAAGGTCACGGCCTCCTCGTTCGTCCCTTCGTCGAAGCTCGTTTCTATCCGTGTGACATCTTCGCTATCTACCTCCGTCTCGCCTTCTCGTACTTCAAAGACTTTGGCGTTGAAGCAACCGAAGCCATGAAAGCCATCGATAAAAATGACAAGATCGATGAAGATCGTCTGTCTTACGCTGGCCCCAACCTGGCCGTCGGTTTCCGCTTCGGTGCCTACGCCAATCCGATCGTCGTCGTGGGCGACAAAGACAACGATGGCGTCCTCGACGATATCGACGAATGTCCCGATGATGCCGGTGAAGAAGATTTCTACGGCTGCACCACGCCTGACACCGATGCTGACGGCATCTGCGATCCCTGGGTCTCCGAAAAAGGTCTTCAGGATCTCTTCGCCGATGCTTGCAAAGGCGTCGATCAGTGCTCCGACAAATCCGAAGACATTGATGGATTCGAAGATGAAGACGGTTGCCCCGATCCCGATAACGACAACGATGGCGTCTGCGATCCTTGGGTCGCCGAACAGGGCGCTCTCGATGAATTCGCTGATGTCTGCAAAGGCACCGATCAGTGCTCCGGTGAATCCGAAGACCTCGACGGCTCGGCCGACAATGATGGTTGCCCCGATCCTGATAACGATGGCGACGGCTTCTGCGATCCCTGGGTCGCTGAAAAAGGCCTCGCTGATAAATACGCCGCAGTCTGCAAAGAATCAGACCTCTGCCCCAATACCGCAAACGGCGATCCCAAGTTCTTTGGCTGCCCCGATCCCGACTCCGATCACGATGGTTACTGCGATTCCTGGGTCTACAATCTTAACCTCCAGGCCAACTACCCACAGTGCAAAGGCATCGACAAGTGCCCCGGCGAAACCGGCGAAGACAACAAAGGTTGCATCAAGCGTCGTGTCGAAGTTACCGACAGCGCCATTCAGATCAACGAAGCCATTAACTTCGCCCTCAACAAAGCAACCATCCAGAAGAGCTCCGATACCCTCCTCGAAGAAATCGCTAAGGTCTTCAAAGACAACCCAAGAATCAAGAAAGTCGAGATCCAGGGCCATACAGACCTCAGCGGCAAAGCCAACAAGAATATGAAGCTCTCCGAAGATCGTGCAAAATCAGTTTACGATCGCCTCATCAAACTCGGCGTCGAAAAAGACCGCATGATCCACAAAGGCTATGGTATGACTCAGCCGGTCGAACCCCTCGCTCCTGGTCAGAAGAAAGAAACGAAGGAACAGGCTGCTAAGAACCGCCGCGTTGTCTTCAACATTCTTGAACAGGAATTGGCAAAACAGGTCATGACCGTTGACGAAGCGCGCGCACTCGGTTACAGCGCTGACGAAGTCACCCTCCTCGACAAAGATGGCAAGCCCATGACGGATACGTCCAACGTGACGCTGCCTGCCACAAGATCCGCTGCTCCGGCAGCCAACACCACGGCTCCCGCTGACAACACCACGGCTCCGGCCAACAACACCACGGCTCCCGCTGACAACGCTCCCGCCGCTAAATCGACCATCGTCGATCAGGTCAAAGCCGATGTCAAAGCCGCTGAAAACAAAGCTGCTGCTGATAAAGCCGCCGCTGAAAAAGCCGCTGCTGATAAAGCCGCTGCTGACAAAGCCGCTGCAGATGCCGCTGTCAAAGCTGCTGCTGACAAAGCCGCCGCTGACAAAGCCGCCGCTGAAAAGAAAATCGCTGACGAAAAAGCAAAAGCCGATGCCGCAGTAAAAGCTGCTGCAGACAAAGCCGCTGCTGAAAAAGCAAAAGCCGATGCCGCTGTCAAAGCTGCCGCAGACAAAGCCGCTGCCGACAAGGCCGCCGCTGAAAAGAAAATCGCTGATGAAAAAGCAAAAGCTGAAGCCGCTGCGAAAGCTGCTGCCGACAAGGCCGCCGCTGATAAAGCTAAAGCCGATGCCGCTGCTAAAGCTGCTGCCGATAAAGCTGCTGCTGACAAAGCTGCCGCCGAAAAGAAAGCTGCTGAAGCCAAAGCTAAAGCTGAAGCTGAAAAGAAAGCTGCTGAAGAAAAAGCCAAAGCCGCTGCTGCTGCTGCCAAGAAGACAGCCACGGATCCTAAAGCCGCCGCTGCTGCCGCTGCCGCCGCTGCCGCTGCCGCTGCTTCCGCATCCAAAAAGTAGCCTAGATCGCCAGGCCTAATGCTTGGTAATCCACAATAAAAAAGCCTCGTCATAACGACGAGGCTTTTTTTTGCCCCAAACGCAACGAGGCCGCGCGCTAGCGCCCTTGCGCACAGCTGAAAGCGTGGTTTCGTTTCATTCAGGACGCGATATAACAACGTCGAGCCGTTGTATGCAACGGCTCCCACACACCCGTTTAGGGCACTGCCAGTAGAGGGGGTAGCGGCGTATTGGCGAATGCCAATAGACGCGTAGGGGGAGACTTCCCCCACACACATTCATATCTTAGTGAAATATTATTATAATTATAAATATTACAAGATTTATATCGGCGTCTCTGTTGTGATTGTCGTGGTATGACCGTTGATGCATTTACTTGCAGTATCACGTTTTACGCCAAAAACGGGGTCGTACGTGACAGCAGTTTGGATATTATTATTTGATAAATGTACTTCGGCTTCAGCGCCAATATCGGTTGATTCGACGGACATTTTGAATATATTGACGGTGCCTTTGAGGAATAAATTAATTTTCGCGCCCGCGCCTTGAACGTTCAGCGTACCGAGTTCGGCGTCGGCGGCGAAGTCAGCCCCGGCATGGCCGTACAAGTAGAGATCACCGCTTTGCGGATTGAAACCGAGATTGGCGCCTGCGATGATCATGCTCACACCAATGGTCGTTTCGCCAGTCGATTCATTTTGACTGAGCTCAAAAAAGCGACCAAGTTTAATGCCGATCGAGGCAGGCGGGAGCGGGTTGTACGTTTCGGTCACGACGGTGCCATTGTGGGGATCGGGATCCGGTTCAGGCATCACGGTTTGTCCGTCGGGCGTTTCTTCGGTCAAAAAGACGTCGGCCATCGTGTCAAAACCGGGCCTGAGCACGATGCACATGCCCGCATCCTCGTCCTGGACGCCTGGATCGATCGCACCTTGCTCTTTCTGTTTGGCTTTGTAGATTTCCTGAGCTGTTTTGGCGAGCTTAGCAGGCGAAGGTACATCCACTTTGACGATCAGTTTGGGCTTGGGTTTGCCGCCCATGCCCGTGATCGGAAACTCAGGAACCTTGGGATAGACTGCGTCGATCTTGGAGGGATCAATATATTTATTAAGCGATGATTTAAATTCCGCATCATTTAAATGGCCGTTGAACGTCATGCCGCCCCAGATCGGCGATAATAACCCCATCATACCATTGGACATGCTTGCTCCAAGCGGGAAAAATCCGATGATCCCGGCTGCAAGCGCATTGCGGCGATTGCGTTGTTTATTATATATTTTATCATCAGCTATATAACCAAGAATATTATTGGTATAAAGCCAATATTGTTCTGCCAGAATAATGGCTTCTTGATATCCTTTTGCCATAATTTCGTTAAATGGACAGAAATCTTTGGTCATGGCCTTGACCTGTTCGTCCGTGAATTTTTTATCCGTCCAGAAACTGCCGTTTTCAAACAGCGAACCGAACATCGACACCATGCCACCGGCTGGATTTGACTGGAGTTTTTGGTGCGTGACATCGACTTTTTGTAAAACTTTGTCGTCAGCATTTTCGATGCTTTTGACCAAATACTGATCCGATGGTTTGGTAAAATATTCTTCGGCGAGTTTTGTATATTGATATTGGCTGTAATCATATAAAATATTAAGCCAAAACTCTTCTTGTTCGTAATTATTATCGCCGTAGGTGATTTTTTCGACTTTTTTATGTTTTTTGAAGCCTGCCATTTCACCAAAAAGGCCGACAACATTAATATTTCCGTCTTCATCAATATTATTCTGGAGCGCTTCAAGTCCGTTGATGACGGTATATGAGTCGATGCCGGCGTCCCCGAGAAGCGAATTCAAGGTATCATTGTCGCGGAGCTTATCGAAATCGATGCCATTTTCGGAGACAAGCTCGTTGAGGTCTTCGCCACCTAACATCATGCTGATGAGGAAGCCGAAGTAGTCGAAAGCCGCATTGAGTGAAACACCGGTCGAATTGATGACGCCGGGGGCATCTTTGGGCAGTTCGAAGGTTCGGTCGAGGTTGAGCTGCTGCCCGACCGTGTCGAGCGTCGGATCAAAGGCTAATCGTGTTCGTTTAAAGTCGGTGAGGTGCTCAAAGCCATATTGATCGAGGATAGGACCGGCGAATTTGAGGTAATTTTGGTAGCCACCAGCAAGTTCAATGAAGCGATTATAGGCTTCTGTAATGACGGTGGTGTAACCTTCTTTGGCGCCTTCGAGCATGTAGAGGTAGGCGCCGCCAAGGTCTCCGTCGAGGAACGACACGAGCATCATCCCCTGATTGGCAGGGCCGCCGCCGTTACTGAGTTGAAGAGCGGCGTTAAATGACTTGCGAGCAAGCTCGGTTTTGCCCATGTCGAGGTAGAGCATGCCGAGGGTGATCAGAATAGATTCATCGTTCGGATTCTGCTGCAACGCGAAGAGAAGCATATCAAGCGCGTCATCGTTGTTATTGCTCTGTCTAAGCAGATTTCCAAGAAGCATGGCAGTCGATGCGCTGTGGGGATCTTCTGCCGCGGCGAGTGCGCCGAGCACGAGCGAGAGTTCATAATGGCCGTCAAGCATAAGACCGGCCGATAAATTGTGGAGCGTCAAAGCGTTGATCGCTGACGATGCGTCTGGCTCCGCAGCAAAAGCCTGGGGAATGAGCAGATCGAGAAAGCTCGGTGAATCGTCCGTAATGCCTTTGAGTGCCTCTTGAAAGACTTCGCTCGCATTGTCTTTCGTCAATTTGATCTTCTTTGCCTGAACATTCGCCGAAAGTTGCGACATTGCTCGCAGTTCACGAACGAAAGACTGGGTATCGGCGTCAAGAGAGCGATATTGTTCGTCGTAAACGCTTTTTGCAAAACGCTGATAAGCCTCGATCTGCATTGGCGTGACTTGTGGGACCGGCGCTTTTCCGATCAACTCGTCGACCGATAGCGTCGAGACGTTCGTGCCAAAAATAATGCCGTGCGACCAACGTGAAGCCGTCGATCGATGAAAGCAACCAAATACATAAACAGCAGCAAAGAGAATAACAAAAATAACGAGCCAGCGTACCCAGTGGCATTTCTTGGTTGTTTTTGACGTTGATTGAGCATTCTTATTCATAATATTTATGACTTTCCTGCGCTTGGATGTAAAAAAAGTAATCTTCTCATAATGAGCATTGATTGACGCTACGAGGTCGACATCAAATGACCACTTTTACTTTAACATGATTATTTCTATATTACGAATTTTATGCGTTAATCTGTGGATATGGAATCTGTCTCGAATGGCCTAAGAACATCGCCCATGGGAAGAGGATAAGGCGAACTATAAACTGTTTCGCCATTCAGCTCATTCTTCTGAATAAGATAGAGTATGGGGAGTAGATCGCCTTCTTTAACCTCTGGTTTGATGTGTGTTCCTACCGCGTGGATGATATCATCCGGAGATGCATCATCCGGGGGATTAAAACTATAGGTAATACGCCAACAGGCTTTATATGAATGATTTAATCTTGTTTTTGATTCTGATTTGTACTGAGAAATATACTTAACACGGATAACGGTCGCCATAGATTTACGCGCATGTTTTAAAAACTTATAAGGAAACATCTTAACTTTATATCGTTCTATAAAAAAACTAATTGTAGCTAAGCAAGAATAAAAAGCCAATCCCCCCAAAACTATCAACAAGAAATAACTATGAAAACAACAATACACAAATATTGCAGCAGCAACTAGAATTAACGAAATTTTGAGAGATCTTGAAAAATCTTTAAAAATCTTACTGTCATGTTCTCCATCGGACGTTAGTAAATCAATAATTCGTTTTGCTTTATATCTGGAAGGTAATCGTCTAGGCGTTGAATCTTCTAATTCTTGCCACAAAACGATATTTCCTGTTTGGTGGTAGGAATAGACTTCACTCAAAGAATACTGCTTCTGGGCACGAATCGCTTGTATTCTAGGGATGTCGTCAAATTTTTGCTTCTTCAACGCTGTAAAAAAACTGCGAATTTGGTCGTAATCGGCCATGCGATCTTCAAGGCGAGGTTCGAGCATTTTGCGCAAGAAGGCGGTAATTTGATGCGGCAGGTGTTCCAAATGGGAATCAATGAGGACGTGATAATCCTGGATCTCGAGGTTTTCCGGCGCCACACCGCTCAACAGGTAGACCGCCACGATCGCGAGCGAATAGATATCGCTCGCTGCGCTGGCTCGCCCCATCAACTGCTCAGGCGCCATGTAGCCATAAGTGCCGACAACGGTCGAACCACCGCCTTTCACCTGGGGATTTGATACAGCTCCAAAATCGATGAGATGGACTTCGGGGGTCATGGAGTTATCTTTGTAATTTAATATAATATTCGACGGCTTAATATCCCGGTGAATCACTTGGGGATCGCCCTGATGCAGTTGTTGCAGGACATCCAGTAGCTGCAAAAGAATCGCGCCGATCTGTCCG